>JAGSHB010000279.1 GCA_023954815.1 Myxococcales bacterium
AGAGGCTGATGGATGACCTATCACGCCGGCGGGAACCAGGCCTCGACGTGTCCGTGGGCTCGGGAGCCGCAGGTGCTGACATGAATGATGTGGTCACGTCGTGGTGCGCGCCAAGAACCAGCTAGGAAGGCAGGCGACGGATGAATCATGCGCGCGAAGGAGCCCAACCCTTTGTGCCACCGCGCGAGTTGAAGCAGAATCTCGGAGCAGTGATCTGCGTCTCTAGGGCGCTGTGACCACGACACTCAGTGTCCGATCGAGCGGTAGTTTGACCGGCACAAAACCCGGCCCCATGGTGGCGAGTGCGCCTTTGATGGTTACTTTTGTGGTCTGCCCCACCGCGATGCCGGCGGCCTTAACAGCGGCCGGACCAAACTCTGCGCGATGTTGGAGCGCGTCCAGCGGCGCTGGCGCCGTCGCGCTGCCGGTCATGTCAACGGTGAACGCGTCCCCTCCATAGTAGATCTTGCGGACCACACCACTCTCCACCCCGCGCACGGTGACATGTACGTACAGCGTCGGCCCCTTATCCAGGACCGCGGAGGCCGCGGTGACCGTCAAGCTGTCTGGCGCGCTGACGTATTCTACCAAGTCGATCACACCGTTGCGGTCGACATCGCCGAGACCAACCTGCGCCCAAATGACGTCATCGGAGATAGGTTTCTTGCCGGCTGTGTTGACGCCCATTAGCGCTCTATCCCAATGCAACAATACCGCCATGTCTCCGTAGAGATCCGACGCGCCGAACAGATGGGCCAGCTCGTGGGCGGTGAGAAATGGGTGACTGATGCCGCGTAAACCGATGAAGCCACCGGTGAAGGCCCTGCCGCTGTACCCCCCGAGGTACATTTTCGGATGCGACAGGATGACGACATCGTAGTCGTCGAAGCTCCCCTGCTTGCACCCGGCATCCTGCAGCGCCTTGACGACCTGAGGTCGCCACTTTTCGAATGGGACCTCGGAGGAGGGGTCGATGGTCGTCAGTTGCAGTCCGGCCAGAACCGTCCACTGGAATTGGAGCGGCACGGCGATGTCCGGTTTGGGCCCGAGGCGTGTGGCCAAGAGATTTTGAAAGACGGTCTCAACGGTCGACAACTGCATGGTCGCGCTCAGAGAAGCAGTTTCGTTGTCACAGAGCGATGGCGTGCCGACCTTGGGCTCATTACCGATGACCCATAAGACTCGAATTCGGCCGGACAACAAGCGGGTTCCAACAGTGAAGTCAGGGATCTTACGAATGCAGCGACCGTCCGCGCAGGCACCAAGCGCGCAGTCGGTATCCACACAGCACGCAGCGGACGGATAAAACACCGCGCCGCAGCATCGCCCCTGCGCATACCGGCGATCACAGGTCTCGCCAGCCTTGCAACCGTTGTATTTCGGCGGAAAGGCGCGCCCTCCACATGAAACTGCGTCGGCGCCGCCATAGGATAGCTCCGACAAGACGGGGACGGCTGTGCCATTTACGACCAGCGACGCCACCTGGTGGGCGTGGTCGAAGAGGTCCCAACCGATAGCCTTCGCCGTGACGCTGACGGTCATCGGTGTCGCAGTCACTGAGATGGTCTCACCAGGTTGAAACGTAGCGCTGACCAGCTGCCAGTGTGTTCCCATCTGGAGCTGCAGGTTGGTTGCGGTGGTCCCTGCGCCCAGCCTCCGTAGTGACCACGTCAACTTGTGAGTCTGCCCGGACGCCGCCTCGGCGGGCCAATTGACTGGGGAGACTTCCACCTGTCCGACCGTCACGGTCGCAGTCTGTGGCTCTGGTGCAGCGGTTGGATGGCAGAGGGCATGACGTGGAGACCGGGGGCAACGGGGCGCTGTAGGCTGGGGAATGCAAGTTCCAGCACAGCCGCCAGATTTTGTGAGCAGCCAACTGCAGGCGGCACCAGACTGACATGGAAGTGCCCCAACATCCGTGGCGTCTGTAGCTGAGAGGATGTCTGCACCAGTCGGTCCAGCGTCCTCTGAGTCGACGGTTCCGTCGCCATCGTTGGGTAGGACGTCGTCAGGTAGCACGCCGTCAGACAGTCCGTGCCCCCCATCCGCTTGCCCCGCGTCGACGTCCACAACCGCTCCGTCGTTTGCTGTGCAGCTGGCGAAACAGATGATGACCCCGACGACGAGCGCAACCTGTCGGACCGCACGCATCCCAGGGAGCACCGGATGGTGGTGAGGCTGTTCAAAATTGAGAGAACCACGGCTCATGGCGCGGCTGGTCGATGCTGGGCCCATTGATGCCTCCACCGTTCCTGCTGTTGAAGCTGGGGCGTGGTGACAGTCTAGCTATCTGCTAGGTCAATACTGCAAAGATTTTAGCGGGCAACCGCTTTCGATCCTCATGAGAAGGCTCGGATCGCGAACCTCCGGCCGCTCGGGCGGTGGTCGATCCAATTCGGCGAGGTCGTCGCCATAGTGGCTCCCCTGGGTCCTACACTGTCACCCGTGCGCCCAGTCCTATGTGGCCAAACGTCGGTGTTCGCGCGGAGGGACGTACGGCGGCGAAGGCGCCATCTCTGAGCTCAACGGTGAGGGAGTCTTGAGGAGCGACGTTCGACTACGACTGACGCTGATTGTGACGGTCGCCATCATCGGCGCGACAGGGTGCGGTCAAGACGCTGAGCCTTCGGTAGATGGCGAGACCATCGACGGTGCCGCCACAGACAAGGATGCGGCGGATACTCCCGCGGAAGATTCGACCGCCGACGGGACCGGCGATACGCAGTGTCTCCACAACGCGTGCAATGGCACCTTGTTTTGCGACACCAGCGTGTCGGGTCAGCACAAGTGCAAAGTGGACCCGAAGACAATTGTGACGTGCCCCTACTCCGGGAAAGTGTGCGTGGCCAACATATGCCAGGCAAAGACCGGTAAGTGCGAACTCTCCATGGCGGCCGCCGAAGGAAAAATGTGCCCCAACGAGGGTGCATACATCACCAATTCGCGGTGCAAGTCGGGCTCATATGTGGGCAACTGGAGCTGCCAGTGTAGCCCCCATCAGCCGAACAGTTGCGCCTCCAAGGAGGATGGCAACCAGTGTAATGGCACGATGGCCTGTACTCTGCTCTCGGCCCCGCCAGTCCATGTCTGCACGATCGACAAATCGACGATTGTGAACTGCAGCACCGCCAAAGATACGGCGCGTCTGAAGAGTTCATGCGTCACCCAAAGCGGCACCTGCCAGATGGAGGCCGTCGGAGATGGGACCGGCTGCGACGACGGCAACACGTACACGACCGGCGATGTGTGCAAGACCGGGGTCTGCAAAGGGTCGCCGAAGGGTGGCGCAGGGTGTCCATAGCAGGCGGGACGGCCTAGCTTGGCCGCTATGGCGTCGGACATTAGGTGCGAGCGAACGGGCGCCCGCCTTGAAAGGAGGAAGTGGATTCCTGTCAGCCCATCGGACCTAGGCGTCGACTTCGAATGGCTTCGCCATTGGGCGACCGTGCGCACCGTGGGAGTGGGCCTGCGTATTGGCAACGGCTGGACACGCTACGCTGACTTTGACCCGTTCGTGGCTGGGAACGTCTGGTTCAATGCGCGTCTGTTGAAGAGCTTTGGCGTGTTGTCACAGCTGCGCTTCAAGGGGCAGCGACCCGCTTTTTCGAACGACGACGACAAGTATCGCAGTTTCGACCCGGTCCGGATTCGGGTTCAGGAGTGGGTGACGCTCTGGACGGTAGAGACAGGGTTGAGTCGGTCGTTCTAGCGACCCGAGCTGATGGGCTGGTTGCTGGTCGCGAGCTACTTGTAGCGCACCATCACGGCCAAACCTGCATCGCCGGGGCCCGGCTCGAGGGTCACCTGCGTGTCGCCCACCCCCTTGCGATTTCGAGGCCGACCATCGATGCCGAACCGACGCCAATACGAGAAGTTGGCGACGGCTAGCCCGAAAATGGAGCCCGTCATGACGTCGCCGAAATGGTGGCGTCCGTCGTCGACGCGAGACGCGGCAACAAACACGCCGGTGCTCAGTAAAAGGGCCTGTGCAGCGAGGCCAAACGTGCGACTCGTGGGTGTGGCACGATCGCCCCAGACGTACTGGCCGCCGATAGACAGACTCAGGTACGTGCTGAAGTTCATAGCGGAAACCGAATGGCCAGATAAGAAGCTACGTCTGCCGTCGAACCAAATCTTCTCGTTTTCGTGGGCGTCGCTACTCAGTGGTGCGATTCCGGCCGGGCACATCGATGCATCCAGCTCACCTTTGGCGCAGTGCCACCTTCGCACGCGATCCTGAAAATCAGGCCGCAGACGCCCGACGAAGTTCTTGATGAGTGCAGTCGACCCCATGGCGAGCGCTACGGTCTCCAGGTAACCAACGAACGTCTCGTGAAACATCCGATACCTGTCCTTGTCATCTCCGAGCAACCCGATCGCCTGCTCGACACCAAGATAGAGCCCACCGGCCGCTACGAGGATCGTCGCCTGACGGGTCGACACTGTCTCGCCGTCGCCCTCCTCCAGGTGCGTGCGGCCGATGCGGTCGCTGTACTTGCTATCAAGAATTGCGGCTGGATTGTTGGGGTCATAGACCGGCCCAAACATCGCTGACGTACTCGGCTCCATGTTGCGTATCAGGTACGCAGCTCCACCAAGACCGATGAGGCCGTAGTCCACAAGATATCCCGAATGCCACCAACCCGACCCTCCGCCAGAAGGTGCGCGCTTGGCAGAAGCTGCGGCTGCTTCGGCTGGCAGCGTCCCCTCCGCCGCCCTGACCGCTGTCGGGACGAGGATCGAACCACCTGCGATCGCCATAACGACGACGGCCGCCCACATCAACCGTTTCGAGCTCCGCTCCATCCTGCCCCCCAAATTGCGCTTCTTGATAACCTCTGCCCGCATGTCGAGTGCAGTGTCAGGGCACGGCGATTGGGCGGTCAATCGTCAGGTCACAGCTCTAGCTTTCGGTCGCGCAACAGCAGCCTGGCACGGTGACGACGAGCGCGCACCTTGCCTGCCCCCATTTCCTGCCTCGCTCGAAGATCGAAGGATTGCCCCCGTCGCCCGCTGACAAGCCGGCGCCCACCGAATTCGAGTCGTTTTAGACCCGAAAATGCCCGCAATTGCCCCTAGAAGCCCGCCAGGGCCGTCCGTCGTCCTGGTAGGCATATCAGTGGGGGGGCCATTCAGCTCAGGGCTCCTAGAGGCGATTCGCGACAGGCCGGCGAAACACCAAACCAGGAAACACAACATCAAGTAGACAATGGTCAGGCAGGTACGAAGTAGACGAGAGAAAGCCAAGCCGCCACTAAAAAAGGGCCGAAGGCCCGTACGCCCAGGGCAAGCCTGACGCCGTCAGCCTGGCG
>JAGSHB010000271.1 GCA_023954815.1 Myxococcales bacterium
CTCCAACAGGACGCGCTCACCTTGGCCTGCATCGCTCTGGCCGTAGGTCGCGCTGTCGCGCACAGCATCGGCGACCGCTCCGGTCCATCCACGACCGCTGAGCCGCAGGTTGACGAACCCAGGGCCGGCGACGCTGGCCTCTGCGATGAGGTCATCCACATCCGCCGCCGCGATGAACGACACAAAGCCCTCCCCGAGCTTGCGGGGATTGGTGCGAGCAGCGCGCGCCATGGTGAAGCAGAGGTTAGTCGACAGATCGCCGTGGCTCGCCTGACGCGGGCGCTCCAGTGGCACCTCGGCAGCAGGTACCGATGTCGGGAGCACGCCAGCTTCGTGAGCGGCGGCGGCGGCGGTGGCGAGAATGCCGCGAATACGGGCGTAAAGCGTGGTCATGGGGGCACCGGAGCGCGATTTTGGCGCAGGCAGAGCGTGGGGAGGCGGGGGTTGGCGACGGGTGGGCCACAGGCGGCCAGCCAGCCGATCGGCGCGCAATCTACCACGTCATCCAAGTGTCGCCTAGCGGTGCGAATGCAGCCCCTCGGGCGCGCATGGATGGCCCATCACGCCGGTTCGGTCACCCGCGGGTCACTCATTGATGTCGGCGCGCCTACCGCTTCTTCGGCGGCACATGACGCAGGCTCTGCACCAGCTTGTTGAACACCTTGACGGTGGCATCCCCCGGCTTTCCGCGTAGGCCGGTGTACAACAGGATGATACTCATCTTTCGGTGGGTCTTGATCAGCGTCGCGACCATCAGGACGTCACGCTTTTTCATCTTGCCGACCACAGCCTGGCTCGTCGCCTCAAAGTGCTTGACCCGCTGGGACGCCGGCTTGCGAATCTTGGCGTCTTTCATCTGCTTGGTCACGATGGTGATCAGCCCACCAAACCTCGCCCCCGATTTCTCGGTCTTCACCGGCGTCACGCTGATCTGACCCTTCTTACCCGGAGCCTTAAACGTGATGGCGTCCCCCCGAATCTTCATGTTCCAGCCGCTCGGCATCTCGAGACGCAGCGCTGGATCGACCATGTGAAGCGTCTCAGCGAAAGTGGGAGCTGCGAGGCCACTGCTGGCGATCACGGCGAGTGCAAGAATGAGTCGGGTCATGGTCGGCGATCCTAGGTGAAGGTGGGGCGCACACCATGGCAGCCCGGTGAACATTCGGCCAGAGCCGTCCTGACACCTCGCCAGCGTTGACAACCATCAGCGAGAAGACGTAATCGACACGGGCGCACGCGCGAGCAGCGCGGCGGGGAGGCAGCTTGGCAGGTAGCACGCATCGCAGGGCCGTCATCACAGGTGGCGCCGGATTTGTCGGTTCGACATTGGCGCGTCGGATGCACGCCGACGGTTGGCACGTGGTTGTCGTCGACAACCTATGCACCGGCAGCGCGTACAACATTGCTGACCTCGTGCAGCAAGAGCGCTTCGAGTTTGTGCAGGCCAATGTCAGCGAGGGCCTCGATATTTCGGGCTCAGTGGACGCTGTGCTGCATTTCGCATCGCCCGCATCGCCGCCCGAGTACTTGGCGCTCCCCATCGAGACGATGAAAGTCGGCTCCATCGGTACGTTCAACGCCTTGGAGCTCGCTCGGGCCAACGGCGCGACCTTCCTGATGGCCTCCACTTCCGAGATCTACGGCGATCCCGAAGTGCACCCTCAGATCGAGTCCTACTGGGGCAACGTCAACACCATCGGGCCGCGCAGCGTCTACGATGAAGCCAAGCGCTTCTCAGAGGCTGCGACCATGGCTTGGCATCGCACCCACGGCGTCGATACGCGCATCATCCGGATCTTCAATACGTACGGTCCAGGGATGCAGGTCGCCGATGGCCGCGTCGTGCCCAACTTCATCTGCCAGGCGCTCCGCGGTGAGGCGCTCACGATCTATGGCGACGGCTCCCAGACCCGTTCCTTTTGTTTCGTAGAGGATCTGGTCTCCGGCATCTTGGCGGTCTTGGAGCACGGCGACGCGCAGCCCTACAACTTGGGCAACCCAGTCGAGTTCACCATCGGCCAGTTCGCTGAGTTGGTGACGGAGCTCGTCGGCGGGCAGGCCGTGGTCTATCAGCCCCTGCCAGAGGATGACCCCAAGCGTCGTCAGCCGAATATTGATCGTGCAAAGCGGGAGTTGGGCTGGCAACCAGAGGTCGACGTCGCGGCCGGTCTCGTCCCCACCATCGCCTACTTTCGCGAGCGTCTCGGCCTGTAGACTCAGGCACTAGAGGCTGCGCAACGGCCAAGCCAGAATCCAGCTTAACGCCCAATTTATCAGGTAGATAGCTGCCAACATGCTCGCGCGGGGGCATCCGCAAGCGGCGGTTGCCTCGGCCCCACGACGACGAAGTGCGACGCCTGGGGAAGCGCTAGGTTGGCCGAAATACTGACGGCTCCATCCTCAAGGCGAGGACAGAGCCGCAGAATCGATCTGGACCTGGGCGATTAGCCGTTGGTCGGCTTGTACTTCGCGTGGTCGATGCCGTTCTTCTTGCAGAAGGGAACGAAACCGACCTTAGCGATGCTGCGCAGCGCGCGGGCTGTCAGCTTGACCTTAACGAAGCTGTTAAACTCCGGAACCCAGATGCGCTTGCTCTGAAGGTTCGGCAGCTGACGCATGCGGGTCTTGTTGTGGGCGTGGCTTACATTGTTGCCGGCGAGGGGGCCAGTTCCAGTGAGTTCGCAGCGACGTGCCATGGTATCTACCTCCGAGGCGCGACGCGCCCGATTGGGAGGCGCTGTCTACTTGCGTGGCGCGTGACTGTCAAGGGATAACTGGCGCGCCCGTCGTTCTTGGGTCGTCCCAATCATCCTAGCCGCCACCCTATATATACGTACCTGTCGGAGACCCCTCACATGCCCCAACGTCGCAACCCGATAGTTGCTGCCGCGCTTGCGGAGCTCACAGGTGCCGAGTACGTCAGCCCTGCCGTGCTGCGCGTGCCGTTGCCCACACCGACGTTGCCGCCCGCCACCCACACCAACCACTACATCGTCGGCAGTAAGACAGCGGTACTCGTCGATCCCGCAACCCCTCATCGCCGCAGTCAGCAGCGTCTGACCGATCTTGCGCGCCTGTGGTCCGCAGAGGTCGCGCCCATCAAAGCGCTGCTGCTGACCCACCACCACGCCGATCACATCGGTGCCGCCACCGTGCTTGCACAGCGACTTCAGCTGCCGATCTGGGCGCATATCGAGACGGCCAAGTTGCTGACCGGACGCGTCGTCATCAGTCGCCATATCGAGGACGGAGACGTGGTGGCTTCCGATCCTGGTGGTCATTGGACCGCGCTGCACACGCCGGGCCACGCGCCGGGACATCTGGTGTTGTGTGGAGCCGGCGGCGGCGTCATAGCCGGAGACATGGTCGCGGGCGAAGGCACCATCGTCGTGGACCCGAAAGACGGTGATATGGGCCAGTACCTCGCGAGTCTAGCGCGCCTACAGACCTTGGATTCGAAGTGGCTGGCTCCTGCACATGGCGCTGTCTTACGGGACCCGGCGCAGATCTTGTCCCACTACATCAGCCACAGGCGCGGGCGAGAGGCCAAGGTGTTCGGCATTCTCTCCGACGCACCGCAGCCCGAAAATCTGCTGGTCACGAAGGCCTACGACGATGTGCCGCGACGGATTTGGCCACTGGCCTTGCGATCCATGCGTGCGCATCTTTTGTACCTGGAGCAGCAGGGCAGGGTGAGGCGGGTTCGACCGCACTCCTGGTGTCGACTCCCGCAGGCGTAGTGGCCAAATCTGCCAACTTGAGCGCCGCGCGATCGAGACTTTGAACACTGAGTTGGTGACAATCCGACTCCGCCCATCTCCTTGCCCACGCAGATTTTCACGTGGCAGGTGTGTGACGAGATGTGTAGGGGTCCAGCGCTTTTACCTTCGTGTCGCATCCCAATTGCCTGCAAATCATGCCGTGGTTCCGTGCCGACGGGGTCCGAAATGAGGGGAAGATCATGACCTTGTGAATGGCGTTCAGTCCGGCGGAGTACAGCGATTGAGCGGAGATTGCCGGGCACGCCGCGGTTGCGTGGCCCAAGTGAACGGACTATCCTTCAACCCGTTCCTGGCGCACTGGCTTTGGACAGCCACGTTTGCCTCGGCGAGGACCGACAGCGGACTCTCGGGCAGCGTTGCGTCGGCGCGTTTGGTCAGGCACCCTCCGTCACGGCGGGTGATTGGCAGCCCCAAGCAGGCCTGTCCTGCCGACATGACCCGGATTCTCGAGACTCCCTCTCGAGACATGGAGTGAGAAGCTCATGACGTTCTACATTCAGCGCGATGGCCAGCCCAAGCAGTACTCCATTGAGGCGCTTTCCGACATGGTCAAGAGCGGGCAACTGCGCGCAGACGAGTACGTGTTCGACGGCCGCACTCAGAAGTGGGTCGGCGCGACGCAGGTTGCCGAGCTAGCCGGCGCTTGGAAGGCAACCCAGGGCGGAAAGGCTGCATCGACACCGAAGATGTCCGCCGCTCCGGCCAACAAGCCGAAAAAGCGCAGCAGCAAGAAATTCAGCGAGACCTCTTGGTTCATGTCCGCAGTGACGTACGAAGAGGGTGGCCTGACACCGAGCGAGATGCCCGAGATGGACGTCGGCGATAAGTTTGAGAACTTGCCGCCCGTACCCGACGAGCTGCGCAAGAAGTTCTCGCTTTCGACCGCTGACCTCGACAGCAAAAAGAAATAAGCGTTCGACGCTTCCATGCGACGCCTACCTGGAACCGACCTCGACTTGTCGACGGTCGGTTTTGGTTGTTGGGCCATCGGCGGACAATATTGGGGCGACGACGTTGACGACCAGCGATCGGTCGACGCCATTCACGCCGCGCTCGATCACGGCATCAACTGGTTCGACACCGCTCCGCTTTATGGGTACGGCCACGCCGACGAGGTCCTAGCTGGTGCCCTTCGCGGCCGGAAAGCCATCATCGCGACCAAGGTCGGTGTGCGATGGGACGGGCCTGACGCCCACGCAGAGAGCCATCTGAGTGCCGCGCGCGTCGTCGCTGATGTGGAGGCCTCACTCGTCCGTCTCCGGCGAGAGACGATCGACTTACTCCAAGTGCATTGGCCCTGTCAGCGCCATACCCCCCTCGAAGAGACACTCACGGCGCTCCAAGGTCTCAAACGCGCCGGAAAAGTCCGTTGGATTGGCCTGTGTAACTACAATGCGGCAGGGCTGCGGGCGGCCTCTGACATCGAGGAGATTCACTGCCTTCAGACGCCCTACAACCTGTTACGCCGGGAATTTGAAGGCGACCTCCGCGCAGCCACCGAAGTCGCTGGACCAGCTGGTGGCAGTCTTGGCGTCTTGGCCTACGAGCCATTGTGTCGCGGGCTTTTGACCGGAAAATTCAGGGCGACGAGCCGATTTCCAGCGAGTGATTTACGCGCTCGCGACGATCGGTTTCAGGGCCCGCGCTACCTACGCGCCTTGACGATCGTCAGTCGTATGGCGCTCGTCGCACGGCGATTGAACGTGCCGGTTTCAGCTCTGGCGATCGCCTGGTTGTTGCGTCAACCCGCCGTAACGGCAGCGATCGCTGGGGCAAAGAGCCCGGCTCAAGTGCAGGAGAACGCGCAGGCCATGGCCCTAGCCCAACGGGATGATGTGCCATGGGTGGATATTGACCGCATTGTCAGCGCCTACCGTGGCTAGGACCGGCGGGTGTTCACGGCCGACTTACGCGGCACTTTCTGCGTTCTTCATTAGCCAGGCCTTGATGAAGCCGTCGAGGTCACCGTTGAGCACCGCATCGGTGTTGCTGGTCTCGTGGCCGGTACGCACATCTTTGACCATCCGATAGGGCTGCAGCACGTAGCTGCGGATCTGGCTGCCGAAGTTGATGCCCTTCTTGGCCGCCTCAATCTCATCGCGCTCGGCGTTCCGGCTCTTGCGTTCCAGGTC
>JAGSHB010000188.1 GCA_023954815.1 Myxococcales bacterium
ATACAGGTTGTGGGTAAATGAGTCGTAGTTGTCGATTAGCAGGACATGCATCAGTCGTCCTCCCCGGTTGGCGCCAACGCAGCTGCTACAGCTCTGAGACCCGCGCGCGCCTTGTGCAGACACTCTTCGTGCTCCAGACGCGGCACAGAATCAAAGACCACACCCGCGCCGGCTTGGGCATGGACCGCATCCGGCTCTACAACCAACGTGCGAATGGCGATGCACGTGTCCATGTCACCGCCAACGCCAAAGTAGCCAACCGCACCGGCATAGAGGCCACGACGATCGGGCTCCAGCTCGGCGAGCAGCTCGCAGGCCCGCACTTTCGGCGCGCCCGAGACCGTGCCCGCAGGAAAGCAGGCCCGAAATACATCGAAGCAGTCCAGGCCCTCATCCAGCGTGCCGCGCACATCGCTCACCAAGTGCATCACGTGGCTGTAGCGCTCGATGTGCAGGGGATCGTCGACCTTCACCGTGCCCAATTTTGCGACGCGCCCGACGTCGTTCCGGCCGAGATCCAGCAGCATGCGATGCTCGGCCAGCTCCTTTTCGTCCGCGCGCAGTTCTGCAGCCAACGCAGCGTCTTCGTCTTCCGTGGCACCCCGCCGCCGGGTTCCCGCAATGGGCCGAACCAGGACCTCATCGCCCTCCAGGCGAACCAGCACCTCGGGCGAGGCACCGACGACGGCGACATCATCGAACTCCAGCAGGAACATGTACGGCGACGGATTCAACGCGCGCAGGCACCGATACAGATGCAGCGGGTCGACCTGGGCTTGCACGGTCAAGCGCTGACTGACGACCACCTGAAAGACCTCGCCCGCCGAAATCGCCTCTTTTCCGCGTGCCACAGCCGCTTCCATATCGGTCTGCGTACGGTTGGCGGTGAAGGCGGGGGTCGGCCACGTGGTGTCTTCCGGATCGGCCAGTGGCGGCAGTTCGGCCGGGGTGCGTAGCCGCTGCACGGCCTTCTGTAACCTTGATTTTGCGGCCTCAAAGTTGGTTTCGCGGTCACCGGTCAGCGCAGCGTGGGCGATCAGAATGATCCGATGCCGCAGATGGTCGTAGGCAGCCACAAAGTCCGCCATGAGCATCCGGCCCTCAGGTACGTCGAGACCATCTCCCTTCGGCAGCGGCACGCCCTCGAAATAGCGCACGCAATCAAACCCCAGCCAGCCAACTGCGCCGCCGTGAAAACGGGGCAGGGCGTTGGGCGTCCACACATCCCAGCCGTCGAGGTGGTCACGCAGCAAATCGATCGGATCGGCAAACGTCGTGGTCCGTGTCGTCTCGCCTTCAACGAGAGTCGCCACGCCATCACGGAACGACAGGCCGTCCGTCAGCCCCGCACCCATGAAGGAGTAGCGCCCCATGAGCTCGCCACCCTCGACGCTCTCAAACAAAAACGCACCGCCGGGGAGGCCTTGTTTGAGCCGAGAAAAGGCTGAGATCGGCGTCAGTGTATCCGCGACGAACGCCGCGCTGACCGCCACGTGGCTCGCCGTACCGTCGTAGGCGAGGACTTCATGGAGTTGGGGCTGCACACGCAGCCGGCTGTGCCCGTTGGAACTCACCGTGACGCCTCCGTCTTACGCGGATCGGGATAGTCAGATCCGGCCAACGAATCGAAGGCCAAATCGAACCCTCCCGTGCCGTATCGATACTGCTTGGCGCCGCGACTCACCGTCGTGATCGACACGCTCAACGCATCCCGCACCGTGCGCTGACTCTCGCCGGCAGCCAGGCGCTTGACGATCTCCCAGCGCTCACCAAGGCTGCTCACCTCAGCAGGCGTGAGTAGGTCATCGAGCAACTGCGCCACATCAGCCGGACTGCCCAACCGCGTCAGCGCGAGCAAGAGGTCGCTGGGCAGAGCCGGACGGGTGCTGGACATACGCGCTCCTGGGGCCATTTGCCGCCTATCTTGGGCGGTGAGTCGACCGGGCTAGACGCCCGCGGTTCAGAAAATCAGTGTGCCGGTGTATTAGTGCAGTGGAACAGTGTCAAGGCGTGGCGACAAGAAAGCGACAACCACACGCCGAGGAAGCGGCCCATGAGCGACAACAGTCATCTGCAAGCGTTCGATACTGAAGTGAAAAAAGGTCGCGACGTGCGGCCTCAGCCGACCTTGTCGTTTGCCGCTGGTCGTGGGCCACACCTGGTTCTCACGGGGTTCATGGGGGCAGGAAAGAGCACCGTGGGCAAGCTGCTCGCGACGCGTCGCGGTCAGGTGTTTGTCGACTTGGATGAGGAGCTAGAGCGGCGCGCAGGGCGGTCCATCGCGCAGATTTTCGCTGAGGAAGGTGAGGCGGCGTTCCGTGATTTGGAGACCGCGGTGCTGGTGCAGCTCGCCGACGAGCTAGCCGATGCTGAGCCCTGCGTTGTGGCGACTGGCGGCGGCGTCATCGAGCGAGACATCAACCGCTCCATGCTGCGAAAACTTGGTGTGACGGCGTGGCTTTCAGGCGCTTGGCCTGTGCTAAAATCCCGAATTATCGGAGATCCAGACGGAATTCGGCCGCTCGCCGCCGCCGAGCAGCAGCATCAAGCCCTCCATGCGCGGTGGCGGGATCGACAGGCGCCCTACGCGGCGGCGGACTTTGTGATCGAGGCGGATCAACCCCCGGAGCAGGCCGCGGCCGCGCTGGATCGCGGGCAGCAGGCAGTTGCTACTCACGTGCACATCGCAGTCCCCCTCGGTGACCGTAGTTATACGGTGCAAATCGGCGAAGGCGCGTTGATGCAGGGCGCGTTGCAGGTCGCCGCACTCGCGCCGCCCCGTGCGCTGGTCGTGGCAGATAGCCAAGTCGCACACCACTGGCTCGAGACGCTCACTGGCGCGCTTGAGCAAGTCGGCGTGCCCTTTGACGTGCACCTGTTGCCCGCAGGAGAGCAGCACAAACATATCGAGACGGTCAGTGGCATCTGGGACGCTTTGCTGGACGGCGGTGCCGATCGGGGTGTCGTGGTCATCGCCCTGGGCGGTGGGGTCACGGGTGATCTCGCCGGTTTTGCCGCAGCAAGCGCCCTTCGTGGGGTACGCGTCGTGCAGCTGCCGACCTCTCTTCTGGCCATGGTCGACGCCAGCGTCGGCGGTAAGACGGGCTTCAACCGGAGCCAAGGTAAGAACCTCGTGGGTGCCTTTCATCAGCCCAAGTGGGTCGGATGTGACCTCAGCACGCTGTCGACCTTGCCCGAGCGGGAGCGCATCGCCGGTCTATCCGAGGTCGTGAAGGTCGGGGTGACGCTGGACCTGGAGCTGTTCGAGCAGCTGGAAAAAGACGCTGATCTGCTGCGAAAGGGCGACAAAACCGCCCTGAAAGCGGTGATCGCGCGTGCGATTGGTCTCAAAGCTGCCGTGGTCGCCATCGATGAGCGGGAAGGCGGTCTGCGTCGCGTCCTTAACTTCGGACACACCGTCGGTCATGCCATCGAGCGGGCGACGAACTACGCGCGTTACCGGCACGGTGAGGCGATTGCCATCGGGATCGTCGCCGCCCTGACGGCCTCGGTGCAGGCCGGCACGTGTGACCAGATGACTGCTGATCGTGTGACTGCGCTGCTCATCGCCCTCGGGCTGCCAACCTCGCTGCCAGCGGACATCAGTCGCGCCGAGGTGCGGGCGGCGCTGGGCCACGACAAGAAGCGGGCGGCCAGCGGCGTGCGTTTTGTGCTATGCGCTGGGCTGGGCCATTACGCTGAGCGGCTTATCGCCCTGGACGACATCCCTGTCTTCCACAACCCGACCCCCTAAGATCGCCCCAAGGACCCCATGCCCCTGCTGACCGCCAAAGACCTCAACAAAGCCTACGGTGACAAGACCATTTTGGGCGGCGCGGACCTCAACCTCATCCATGGTGAGAAAGTCGGCCTGCTGGGCGTCAACGGCAGCGGCAAGTCGACGATTCTGAAGATGTTGGCTGGCGAAGACACGCCCGACGGCGGCGAGATGGCCTGGCGCAACGGCATCATGCGCACCTGGCTGCCGCAGAATCCGCCGCTCGACCCCAACATGACCCTTCGCGATGTGGCTATTGCTGGTGCCGGCCGCAACCGGGTCGGGTTGGAGGTGTTCGAGCGCGAGCTACGTGCCGAGCGCATGCTCACCGAGCTGCACGTCGCCGATATGGACATGCCGGTCTCCCAGGCTTCTGGCGGCACCCGTCGTCGTGCCGCGTTGGCCGGTGCGTTGCTCGAAGAGCCCGATCTGCTGCTGCTCGATGAGCCCACCAACCACCTCGACGTCGAGTCCATCGAATGGCTGGAGGGGTGGCTCAAACGCTTCTCTGGCGCCGTCGTGCTCATCAGCCACGATCGCTACTTCCTCGAGCAGGTCGTCGATCGCATCTTGGAGGTGCGTGTCGGTCGCTTGTGGTCCTACCCGGGCTCCTTCTCCGCCTACCTGCAAGCCCGTCTCGCCCAGGAGCAGCTAGAGGCGCGGGTCGAACACAATCGCAAACGGCGGCTCTCAAGCGAGTTGGAGTGGCTGAGAAGGTCGCCCAAGGCCCGGTCTACCAAGCAAAAAGCGCGAATTCAGCGTGCCGAAGGCTTGATGGAGAGCAACTACGAAGCGCCCAAGACCGTCGATTTCGGCGTGCAGCAGGGCCGCCGTCTGGGCAAGACCATTTTGGAGGCGCGCGGGCTCTCGGTGGGCTATCCCGCGACGGAAACCGATCCGCTCTTTCATGTGGCGGACGGCATCGATCTGACCCTGACCCGCGGCTGGCGTCTGGGGCTGATTGGCGCCAACGGCGCAGGCAAGACCACGCTGTTGCGCACGCTCATCGGCGAGCTGACACCCCTGGCCGGCAAGCTGGAGCGCGGCAAGAACACGGAAGTGCTCTACATCGACCAGGAGCGCACCGGCCTCGATCCGAACGCGACGGTCAGCGAATCGGCGACGCCGGCTGGCAGCGATTGGGTCGACGTAATGCGGATGAAGGGCAGGGAGCTGGTGACCGACAAGGTCCACGTGGCGACCTGGCTGGAGCGCTTTTTGTTTCGCGGCGATGACCTGCGCCAGAAGGTCAGCACCCTGAGTGGTGGACAACGCTTTCGGCTGCTGTTGGCCAAGGCTTTGCAGCGTCCGATGAACCTCTTTGCCCTCGATGAGCCGACCAATGATCTCGACCTAGAGACGCTGTCGGTGTTGGAAGAGGCGCTCATCGCCTACCCGGGGTGCATGGTGGTGGTGAGCCATGACCGCGCCTTTCTCGATCGGGTCTGCAGCCACGTGCTCTATCTACCCGGCGACGGCACCTGGGACTTGCACAATGGCGGCTGGTCTCAGTGGCAGGCCAAGATGCTGGCTGAGCGCAAACTGCAGCGAGACGCCGAGGCAAAGAAGCAAGCTGAAAACCGGCCAGCAGCGCCTAAATCCAAGGGTGCAGCGCCGCCAAAGCTCACCTGGGCGGAGGAAAAACGGCTCGACAAGATCGAGGCTGAAATCGAGGCGGCGGAGGCCGCAGTCGAGGCAGCGGAGGCCCAGATGGTCGCACCAGACGTGCTCGCCGATCACACCAAGATGCGGCTGGCGGGCGACACACTGCAGAGCTGCAATGACGCGCGAGACGAGGTCTATGCGGCCTGGGAGACGCTCAGCGAAAAACAGGAGTTGTGGCTGGAATTCAAGCAGGGCAAAGCGTAAACGAGCGACTGAGGGGCGGCGCCGCACCACAATGTGAGTGGCACGCTGAATCCGGCGGATGGGGACGAGATGAGTGAACAAGCGTTTGTGAGCAAGATGCGCGACGCCGGTCAGCCCGAGCCCGCGATTGCCTCCTTCGTGCATTATTATCGGCAGTTGTCCGGTGGCGCTACCGGCCTCGTCATGGAGTCGGACATCACGCCGGTGCACAAGCTCCCCGACGCGGCGAACCTCACAGGCACCCTTGAGGCCGGGCGGGCAGCGCTGGATCGCGCCGTCGTCATCAAGCTCAACGGCGGTCTCGGCACATCCATGGGCATGGCCCGGGCGAAGTCGCTGCTTGAGGTGAAGAAGGGCGCGAGCTTTCTCGACATCATCGCCAAGCAGGTGCTGCACCAGCGCGACAAGTACGGTGCGCCGCTGCCGCTGGTGCTGATGAACAGCTTTCGCACCCAACATGACAGCCTGGCCGCCTTGGAGCAGTACCCCGATCTCGCCCTTGATGGTCTGCCGCTCGACTTTGTGCAACATCGTGTGCCCAAGGTGCTGGAGTCCGACCTCAGCCCGGCTACGTCGACCGACGAAGGCCATTGTTGGTGCCCGCCGGGGCACGGCGATCTCTACACCGCCCTGTTGACCTCAGGGATGTTGGAGAAGCTTCGCGCGCGCGGCATGCGCTGGGCCTTCGTCTCCAACGCCGACAATCTAGGCGCGACCTTAGACCCCGAGATTCTGGGCTATATGGTGCAGAATCAGCTGCCATTTTTGATGGAGGTAGCCGACCGCACCGAGGCTGATCGCAAGGGGGGGCACCTCGCCAAATCGGGCGTCACAGGTCGGTTGCTGCTGCGAGAATCAGCCCAGTGCCCGACCGCGGATATCGCGACCTTTCAGGATTGGACCCGGCACCGCTACTTCAACACGAACAACCTCTGGGTCGACCTGGACGCGCTGGCTGAGTTGCTGGCCCAGCGAGACGGCGTGCTCGGGCTGCCGATGATTCGCAACCGCAAGCGCCTCGTGCCCACTGACCCCGAATCGCCGCGCGTCCTGCAGCTGGAGACAGCCATGGGCGCTGCCCTCGAAGTGTTCAAGGGGGCCGGCGCCATTCGCGTGCCTCGGACCCGTTTCGCCCCGGTGAAGACGACCAATGACCTGCTGCGACTGCGCTCAGACGTCTACACGTTATCAGACACCGGCGAGGTGCTCCCCCATCCTTCGAGAGCCAACAATCCGCCGATTATCGATCTAGATAGGACCTGGTTTGCCCACATCGATCAGCTTGAGACGCGATTTCCTGCTGGTGCGCCGTCCTTGCTGAACTGTCGCCGGCTGCGAGTGGTAGGCGACGTGCATTTTGGCGCGAATATCGTGCTTCATGGGATTATTTCGATCAGAAACGATGGCCCCGACTCGCAAATGATCCGAGACCATACGCGGCTTGGGTCGATCTAGATGCCCGGGCTGTGTTTCTAGGCAAAATCCACAACTATTTGTTATTATATCAAATATTGAGACATGGGTCTGGATCTCGTTAGGCGCGCCAACGCTACACAACACCCCCGTGTTGCGTCCAAGGCTGATTTTCTGGGCAATTCGCTTGTCGAACCGCCCATCGTGGTTATTATCCCTCCATCCTTAGCCCCCTCGCGCTTCCTAAGTGCACTATCCGAACCCCATTTGGAGGATTCCCTATGACTAAGAAAGAACTCGCAGCAAAGTTGGCTTCGTCCGTTGACCTCACGCAGGGCAAAGCTCTTGAGGTCGTCAACGCGATCTTCGACACGAAGCCCGGCAACGGCATCATCGCCATCGAGATGGACGCTGGCCGCAAGGTCACGCTGCCCGGCTTCGGCACCTTCAGCACCCGCCGCAGCAAGGAGCGCGAAGGCCGCAACCCCGCCACCGGCGAGAAGATCACCATCTCCGCTCGCACCGTCCCGGTGTTCAAGGCGGGCAAGGGTCTCAAGGACCGCGTCTACAACTAGACGTACCCAAGCTAGAAGGGGTGTGCTTCCGCGAGGACGCACACCCCTTCTGGTTTTTGCGCCCTCCTGAATTTCCAATCGGTTGCGCCGCCATTTTTCAACGATCACGGGGCTTGCGCCGCCTATGGGCTTGATGCCTGTCGCCGCAAACCCGAGTATCCGACGCGGGCCTTGTCGCCCTGCCGCTCCCCCCGCCCGGATCGCCCCGCTCGCCATGACTTCCGCTCCCCTCCCTCTCCTGCCTGCCCTGCGGCGCAGTCTTGTGCTCGCAGTGGTGCTCTGTGGACTGATGAACCCATCGGTCCACGCCGCGCCCCGGCCGACGACGGCCATCTCTCCGCGGCCCACCGCGCGGGCTGAAGCTACGACGATCGCCATCCAAGTCGATGGTCACCTCGACGAATCCGCCTGGTTGAGAGCCCACAAAAACGCTGGATTTGTCGAGAGAAAGCCGCGGTTGCGCGCCCGTCCACCGGAGCGGACCTGGTTTTCGGTGCTCTACGACGGCTCCTACCTCTATATCGGCGTGTTCTGTGGAGAGAAGGACCCGTCTGCCATTCGCGCACGAACCACGGCTCGCGATAGCTTCGCGCTGTTCTCCGATGACGCCATCAGCATCAAGATCGACGCCGCCCGGGATCGCCGCACCACTGTCGGCTTTGTTCTCAACCCCGCCGGTGCGCGCCTCGACTACCGCGGGGTCAACGAAAAGGAGATGCGCCGCGAGTTCGATACGCGCTGGTCCGGCGCCTCGGCTCGCACGCCCCACGGCTGGACGGCGGAGTTTCGCATTCCCTGGTCCTCGCTCGGCGTCGACCCCACCGAGCCGCCCTCGGTCATTGGCCTGAACTTGAGCCGCGATCACGCTGGTCGCAACGCGACGTACGACTGGGCGCTCATGCCGCCGCCGTTTTCGCCGATCTCCGCCAGCCTGTACGGCACGGTGACGGGCTTTGAGCAGCTCGCCGGCCTGCCACACCACGCCACGAGTACGGACGGTGGCAGTGGCGATACGCCCTACAACGTCGTGCCTTGGTTGCTCGTTGGCGGCACTGCAGAGGCGGCAGAGGGCGCCGCGACGGGCATCGAGCCCACCTACAGTGGCGGCGTCGACCTCAGCGTGCGGCTGGGCAGCCGGATGCGGGCTCAAGTCACGGTCAACACGGACTTCGCACAGGTCAACGTCGATGATCAGGTGGTCAACCTGTCGCGTTTCAGCCTGTTCATGCCCGAAAAACGCGAGTTCTTTCTCCGTGACGTCGAGGTCTTTACCTTTGGTCGTCGCGGCAGCGCCCAGCTCTTTCACAGTCGTCGAATCGGGCTGAACCAAGGCCAGCCGATCCCCATCTTTCTCGGCGTCAAGGCAGTCGGTCGCCCAACGGATGCGCTGCGATTCGGGGTGCTGAACGTGGTCACACGTCCGCCGACGGGGCAGGGCAGTGACGCGCTGCCGTGGTCCAACCACAGCGTCACGAGAGGTCAGTGGCAGGCGACGGATGGCTCCAACGTCGGTCTCATGTGGACCCATCGCCAGGCGTTGAACAACGCAGGGGATCACAACAGCGTCTTCGGCCTGGACGGCGCGTTTCGCGGTGGGGGGACGCCGCTGCTCATCGAGGGTTTCACCGTGCTCGGGCGCAACGGCAGCGCGATCGGCACGGGCACCGCAGATGTCGGCGCAGTGGCTGCGACCGATCCCGACGCGCAACGTGCCAGGGCGGGTACAGCGGTCGACATGACCTGGCGCGGTGCCGTGGTTCGTCCCACCCTGTCGTACAGTTGGTTTGATGATGATTTCCGCGCAGATCTAGGGTTTTATCGCCGGGTGGGCGTGCACACGGCGGACGCGCAGGTCGTGGTGGAGCCGCGAATCGGACGCTACGGGCTAGAGAAGGTGACGACAAAGGCCTGGGGCAACGGGGTCGCCAACACCGGCTCGCTGCTGGACCGCGCCGCCGGCCTGTCGTCGACGGTGGTTTGGAACAGTGGCTTTAACGCCAAGCTCTTCGCCGATCAGTCACGGATTACGGTGCAGCGTCAGTTTACGGTTGGCAGCTCCACAGAAATCGACCCCGGCGCCTATGACCACACGCGCTTCGGCGTCAGTCTCGGCACCCCATGGGTTCGCACCGCCGCCATCAGCGGCACCTTCGCTGCCCGAGATTATTTTGGCGGCGAGATGTTGGAGACATCTGGATCGGTCGTCTTTCGGCCCGGGGGGTTCTTCCGCATCGAAGCCGGCTGGTCGCTGTCTCGCGTGACCTTCGACGATGAGCGCCCGGGGTTTGTCGCCGCGGTGCTCAACACCCGCGCCGCCGTCGGATTCTCGCCCGAGCTCAACCTCGACCTGTTCGCTGGGTGGCACCGTCTCAATCGTCAGATTCCCGTCAACGTACGACTGCGCTGGACGTGGCGCCGTGGCAGCGACCTCTTTGTGGTCTGGCAGGGCATCTTCAGCCACGACCGCAGCGAGCGCCAAAGTCTGCTGGTCAAGTGGACCTGGTCCCTGCCATAGCGTGCTTCTCGCTGTGAATGATCAACTGGGCATCGCGGGCGCACGCGCCGACGACGCGGTGAAGTGTGAGCAGCACCCACTCGTTTCTGGCACCGCGGCCCAAGGGTGACTAGCATCCAACACGCCGCTATCCCGCGCGGCGGAGGACGTCTATGTATCGCACACCTCAAGGAGCCGTTGGCCTCGCCTCGCTGGCAGCGCTGCTGTTGACCTCGGCGAGTCTTGGTGCCCAGCCAGCGCCACCTGCGCCGCCCCCTCCGCCTGCACCACCGAGCGCGCCTGCACCGGCAAAGACGCAAGCCACTGGGAGTCCGGCTGCCACCGGTAGTGCGCAGCCCGCTGCGGATTCGGCGGCGGCTAGTCAGCCAGGCGGCGAGGCCAAGCTGCAGCTGCCTGAGCTGAAGAAAGGTGTCTGCCCTGCGGGGGCGACCTGGCAAACCGTCATCGACAGGTCTCCCGTCCCGCGCTGCAAGCTCCCGCTACAAGCCGGCTGTATGCTGAAAGATGGCCGTCGCCACGGCCCCTGGACGCTGTACGACCGGGTCGCTGCGTGCACCACACGC
This sequence comes from Myxococcales bacterium, assembly GCA_023954815.1. GTDB lineage: Bacteria > Myxococcota_A > UBA9042 > UBA9042 > UBA9042 > UBA9042. The sequence continues at coordinate 10,714 of JAGSHB010000188.1, forward strand.
AAGGAAGTGCTGACCTACGATAAGGGCCGTCGCACGGGCCCGGTCGCGCGCTTCGTCTCGACATGCAAGGCAGAGAAGACAAAGCGCACTCGGCGCAAAAGACGCCGTTTCAAGGGAAAGAAGGCGTCATCGCGCTGCTCGGAGCAGCTGACAGAGCAAGGCGCGTACATCGACGGAAAGGGCCACGGCATGTGGCTCATGATCGACAAGACGGGGCGCAAGTTGGGCCAATATCAGATGCACACCGGCGTCAAACACGGGCCGTTTTACTTCTTCAACTCCCAGGGTGTGTTGATCGGTCGGGGGTGCAATCAAGAGGGTGCGGAGACGTGGCGGTTCGACTTCCACCAGAAAGAGCGGTGGAACGATCCGTGCCAGCAGGCGCGCAAGAAGGTGAAGGCCGTCGTGCCGACCGGTGTTTCCGCAGTCTCTACCAACCAAGCCAAGGCGTCTAAGCTCGTGCGGCTCGCGCAGGTCAGTAAGTTACTCAAGCTGCGGGTTCGCTATCTGCAAAAAGCGGTGCAACTCGACCCGGCAAATGTGCGATACCAGCGCCTGCTTGCAGCGGCCCAGGCTGAACTCGCCGCCAAATAGCAAGCTCAGGGAGCCCTCATGTGGGTGGATCTAGCCGTTGTTCTCATCATCCTGCTAACCCTCTCCATTGGGTGGTGGCGTGGATTTTTGGGCCAATTTCTCGGCATCGCAGGCTTGGTCATCGCGTGGCTCGCTACGCCGACGCTCTCGCCCATCGTGGCTGGCGTGCTCTCCGGCCGGGGCTATACGGCTGGCAGCGTCGCCGTCGCTAGCGCGCTGCTGAGCTTTTCGGTGGTGCTCCTCATCTTTCGCATCGCGCAAGGCATGCTGCCCGAGGCCCTCGAGAAGTGGAGCCACGGCACCAAACGCATCGATAGCGGCCTCGGCGCAATCCTCGGTGGGGTGCGGGGCCTGTTGCTATGCTGGATCATCCTGTCTGCGGGCGTGCTGGTGGAGAGCACACTGCTCGGGCGGTACCCCGAACTGCATCAGTCCTGGCGCACCAGTCAGGCCGTCTACGCCACGCGTCACTACAACCCGATCGCCGAGTTGAGTCTGAGCAAGCTGTCTGCTTTGCAACGCGCACTGGCGCGTCGGTCGCCCCCCACTGGCGGCCCCTCTGCCGGGCGGGCGGCGGCAGGGAACGGCACGACAGGGCGAGCGTCACCCGGCACCGGATCGGGAGCCAGCG
>JAGSHB010000032.1 GCA_023954815.1 Myxococcales bacterium
CGACTGCGATGGCGCCACCGATGAGCTGTGTTTCAGTACGGACGCAGACGGGGACGGCGTAACCAAAGACAAGGACTGCAACGATGCCGATAGTGGCGTCTACCCGGGGGCGAAGGAGACTGCATGCTGCGATCCAGCGCTCAAGTCTTCGCCCGCCCTCTCCCTGCAGGTCTGTGACCATAACTGCGATGGCAAGGTCGCGTGGTGCGCGCCAGAGGACAAGGACTTCGACGGAAAGGTCGGCGGCGATGATTGCGATGACAACGACCCAAAGGCGTACCTCGGTGCGATCGAAAAGTGCGGTGATGGCATCGATCAGGACTGCGACAAGAAGGACCTCGACTGTACCAAGGTCAACGACGGTGATGGCGATGGGTTCGCTGCCGCCGTGGACTGCAATGATTCAAACCCCAAGGTGAATCCGTGGGCCGTCGAGAGTTGCAACTTCAAGGATGATGACTGCGACGGCATCACCGACGAGGGCAATCCAGGCGCGTCGGCTGGTGGATGTGGCAGCTCGACAGGCACGTGCAAACCGGGAACTGAGGTGTGCGTCCGCCAGAAATTCAAAGCGGTGCTGCTCTGCGTACCCGAAATCGCGCCGGCGGCGGAGCTCTGCAACGGGCTCGATGACAACTGCAACGGCACAACCGATGAGTTCTTCCCGCTATTGGGACAACCCTGCGACGGGCCCGATCTCGACAAGTGCAAAGCGGGCACCTGGACGTGCTCGGCCGATGGTAAGGGCTTGGTCTGCAACAACGAAACCGTCACCGACCAGATCGAGCTGTGCGACGGCGTCGACAATGACTGCGACGGCGAGACCGATGAGCAGATGCTGTATTTCGGCAAGAACCTTGGCACGCCATGTGACGGTCAGGGCGCGTGCGGGTTGGGCACGGTCGTGTGTTCGCCTGAGCTTCAGGTGGCCGTGTGCTCCACCGATCTATTCGGTACCGAGCCGGCTGCGAAACCGGAGACCTGTGACAACATCGACAACGACTGCGACGGATTGACGGACGAGGGGCAGACATTCCAGGGCAAAAAGCTCGGAAAGGCCTGTTTAGGCAACGGTGCGTGCGGCAACGTGCCAGGCTCGGTCGAGTGCGGCTCGGGCGGCAAGGCCATCTGCTCGACGATGCTCGGCGGCACCGCCTACAAGGGCTCGAAAGAGGTCTGCAATGGCGTAGATGACGATTGCGACGGGCGCGTGGACGAAGGCTTGGTGACGGCTGACTCGTCTTGCAAACTCAGCGGCTTGTGCACCACATCCAACGTTAAAGCGGTGTGTCTCGGCGGCAAATGGCAGTGCGACTACAAGGCAGTGCAGGGCTACCAGGGGGACAAAGAAGTGCTCTGCGATGGGGTCGACAACGACTGCGACGGCAAGACCGACGATGAGTTCGCGGTGGGCGTGCCTTGCGACGGCACGGACACGGACCTGTGCGCGAACGGCTTGGTCGTGTGTTCGGCTGACAAGCTGTTTTCCGAGTGTGGAGCGGAGAGCAAGAGCGACATCGTTGAGTCTTGCAACAGCGCCGACGACGACTGCGATGGCAAGACAGACGAAGATTTCCCGGTCAAGCAGCCGTGCGACAGCATCGACGGCGACCTGTGCAAGAACGGCACATGGACGTGCGCGAGCGATGGTTCGAAAGCCGAGTGCATCAACGAGACAAAGACAGACATCAAGGAGCAGTGCACCGGCGTTGACGATGACTGCGACGGGCAGACCGATGAAGAGTTTGGTGTGGGCGGCAAGTGCGACGGGCCTGACAGCGACAAGTGCCAAAACGGCGCCAAGCTGTGCACGGTTGACGGCACCTCCACCCTCTGCGGCAAGGAGTCCATCAGCGACATCAAAGAGGTCTGCGACAAGGTCGACAATGACTGCGACGGGCAGACGGACGAAGGCCAGCTGTACGACGACCCAGAAGCCAAGAAGAAGCTGGGATTGGGTGAAAAGTGCAAGGGAATTGGTGGCTGTGGCTACGGCACGGTGGTTTGTTCGCCGACAAAGAAGACCGCGACGTGCTCCACCAACCCGGATGCCTTCCTCATCTTCGACGGCAAGGAGTTGTGTGACGGGCTCGACAATGACTGCAACGGCCTGACCGATGACAACCTGACATGGAAGGGGCTGAAGAAGGGCCAGTCATGCGACGGGCTCGGTATTTGCGGCAAGGGTGTCGTGGAATGCGGCACGGACAAGCAGGTGACCTGCAGCACCCAACCCAACGGTACGACCGCACCGGGCGGCGGCAAAGAGACGTGCGACGGCAAGGACAATGACTGCGACGGCCAGACCGATAACGGGCTGACACTCAAAGACAGCAACTGCAAGAAAATGGGCGTCTGCGCAAAGGGTGGCACCAGCGCGGTGTGCACCTCGGCGAAGTGGCAGTGCGACTACAGTAAGGTGGTCGGCTACGAAGCGGAGGAGAAGACCTGTGACGGCATCGACAACGACTGCGACGGGCTGACGGACGAAGGTTTCCAGATCGGTAAGAAGTGCGACGGCGATGACAGCGACCAGTGCAAAAACGGTACATGGCAGTGCAGCAAAGACGGCAAGAGCGCTGTGTGCACCAACGAGAAGATCACCGATGTCATCGAGGTCTGCGACAGCCAAGACAACGACTGCGACGGTTTCACAGACGAGAACTTCACCTACGGAGATACCAAGTTAGGCGCTGGTTGCGACGGAAAAGGCCTGTGCGGACAGGGCACGGTGGTCTGCGGCAAAGTGACCAAAGTCGCCGTGTGCTCCACCGATCCTGATGGCACCTCTCCGCAAGCCAAGCCCGAGATTTGCGATGACCTCGACAACGACTGCGACGGCAAGACGGACAACGGTATGCTCTACAAGGGGCTGCCCAAGAACGCGCCGTGCAGTGGGGTCGGTGAGTGCGGTCTCGGCAAGGTCGAATGCAACCCCATCACCAAGGCGCCGGTGTGTTCGAGCAATGCCGATGGCACCGGCAGCAACAGCATCTTTGAGCAGTGCGACGGCAAGGACAACGACTGCGACGGTCAGACCGACGAGGACATCGACCCGTCCACCAACAATTGCAACAAGCTCGGTGTCTGCCAAAAGGCCGTAAAACCAGTCTGCAAAGCGGCGAAGTGGCTGTGTTCATACCAGGGGCACGGATTCCAGGCGAAGGAGACCTTGTGCGATGGGCTCGACAACGACTGTAACGGCGTGACCGACGATCCCTTCCCGGACAAGAACAAAGCGTGCGATGGCCCCGATGCGGACAAGTGCGCCAACGGCAAGCTCCTATGTTCAAGCAGCAAGAAGAGTCTGGTGTGTAGCAAGGAGACGCCGGTCAGCACCGTGGAGCTGTGCGACGGCAAGGACAACAACTGCAACGGCCAGACGGATGAGGGTTTCTCGAAGGTTGGCTTGGTCTGTGATGGCCCCGACAGCGACAAGTGCGCCAACGGCAAGTGGACGTGCAGCGCAGATGGCAAGAGTGAGGTCTGCGGCAAGGAGTTTCCCACAAATGTGAAGGAAGTCTGCGATGGCAAGGACAATGACTGTGACGGCCAGACGGACGAGGGTTTCGCCGTGGGCACCTCTTGTGACGGACCCGACAGCGACAAGTGCAAGTTCGGCAAGATCGTCTGCTCGAAGGGCGGCAAAGCGGTGTGCGGCGCGGAGAGCAAGTTGAACTTGAAGGAGTCCTGCAACGATCTCGACGACGACTGCGATGGTCAGACGGACGAGGGATTTTCGGACAAGGGCAGCAAGTGCGATTCGTCGGCTGATATTGACGAATGTGCAACCGGTACGTGGGTCTGCTCGCCGTCCGGCGCGTTGGTGTGCAGCGGCGACTTTGAGTGCGCGATCGGCACCGCCTGCCAGAGTGGCAAGACCAACAAGGACCCCGACCAGTGCATCTGCGGCGGTTCGAAGGTGTGTTCAGCGGCGCAGGGCGATGAGTGCAACAACGGCACCTGCACCTGCAACGGTGGTGCCATCTGTGGCGGAGCGCAGATGTGTGTGTCCGGGAGCGGCTGTAAGGCGCAGTAGGAACCGCGAGCTGGCGGTCCCGATAGGCAGCTTTCGCAGCGCCTAGCTACTTGTTTTCGACCAATGCGCGCAAATAAAACTCGCCGGCGCGGTAGCTCGACCGGACCATGGGACCGCTGGCGACGTACTTAAACCCCATGCTCTCAGCCAGGGTCTTCCACTGGGCAAAAACCTCGGGCGGGACGAACGATTTCACCTCGTGGTGCCACGGAGAGGGGCGTAGGTACTGTCCCAACGTCACCACATCGACGTCGTGGGCGCGCAGGTCACGCAGGGCTTGCTCTACCTCGGCCGCCTCTTCTCCAAGACCCAGCATGATGGATGACTTGGTCAGGCGCTCCGGGGCCCGCCGTTTGGCAACCTGGAGCACATCGAGGCTCTGCTGGTAGGTCGCGCGCTTGTCCCGAACGCTGCGGCTGAGAGACGCGACCGTCTCGATGTTGTGGGCAAAGACGTGCGGCGCTGCATCGACGACGGTTTCGATATCGCGCTGCACACCCTGAAAATCGGGGGTCAGCACCTCGACCAGGGTGTCCGGGTTTCGGGCACGTACGCGGGTGATCGCCTCGGCAAAGTGGGCGGCGCCGCCATCGGCAATGTCATCCCGGTTCACGCTGGTCATCACCACATAGTCGAGCCCCATCAGGGCGACCTGTTCCGCGGCGAGTTTCGGCTCGTCCGCGTCTAGCGCAGGCGGCCGCGGCGCGTTCTTGACGTTGCAAAACCTGCATGCGCGGGTACAGGCCTCGCCCATCAGCATCAGCGTCGCCGTGCCCTCATTCCAACACTCACCGATGTTGGGGCAGGCCGCTTCTTCGCAGACCGTGACGAGCTTACGCTCACGGAGGTTGCTTTTGATGGTCGAGTAGCGCTTTCCGCCAGGCAGTGTCGCCTTGAGCCACGACGGAAGCCGTGGGCGGGGTGGCTGATCTTTGGCTTTGGCGCGTTCTCGGAGAATCGACAGCCGTTCGGGCGGTAGGCGCATGACAGACCTCTTACAACGCGTCAGCTGGACCTCGGGTGGCCAACGCGGGACGCGCAATCGGCCGCGATTGGGCGGTGTGCGTGTCTCGGAGTCAAGCGGCAATGATACTGCGGGCCCTGTCAGTCGGGCAGAAGCGCTGTCTACAAAGCTACTTGCCGCAGATTACGGCCTCGTCCTTCGGGGCAGATACCACGACGCGGGCGGTGCTGGTCAGGGCTCCGTCTGGCGCCTTGGCAACCACGGCTGCTTGTCCGCCGGCGAGCAATACACCCATCGGCAGCGGGGCCGCCGCCACGCCAAATTGGCCCGCACCCAGGTCGAGCGTAGCGCTGCTCTTGAAGTCTACGGTGGCAGCCTTGGTGTCGGCCGGCGCAACCAGAACATAGACCTGCTTGAGCAAGCACTCTGCGGCACTGGCTTCGCATGGGTCTGCAGCCGACAGGGCGATGAGGCCACCAGCGATGACGATATGGCCGTCGGGGCTGGTCTGCATGGCCATGCCGAGACCACCAAAGAGGGGTTTGCCGTCGACCGTCATTGGTTTGAGCTCTGCCTCACCCGTCGCTTTGGTCAGGATAACTACGTAGCTGGGCACAGCTGACGCCGAAAGCGGATTGCTAAAGGGCATGCCGCCAGCGACGAGGAAGATGGCGGTGTCTTTCGACTGCGACAGGAGGGTCGCTGATGCGCCAACTGCGGCGAGTGTCGTGCTCTCGATCAGGCTTTTGTCACCGCTGATTTTGAGCTTTTCGCCCTTGCTGCCGGCCTTTTTGATCACTTCCCCCATATCGTCGATCTTTTCTGAGGGGGCGCCGCCCCAGACGATGACGGTGCCGTCGTCCAGTGTAATCAGCGCCGGACGAATGCGGGCGGCGGCTAGCGTAATTGCCGCTGTTGTTCCGGCTTTTCCGTCGGCGATCGCACCCAAGTCGGTCAATCGGGTTGCGGTCGCTACGGCCTCACCGGACGTATCAACACCTCCTACGAAGAGTAGTTCGTCGCCGACGCGAGTCGCCGACGACAAGAGGTTTGCGCCCGCTCCAATATCCGCCGCACTGTTCATGGAGACCTTCGGCTGACCTTTGTCATCCGTGCGATCATCGATGATTTCGGCCTTCTCGCCGGGCATTGCCGCTGAGATGTTCGCGGGTACCAGCACCGGAGTCGCGACACCCGACGCACTGCCAATAGCGTTGACGCTCCCGACCCCACCAGCGATGAGAATACGGTGCGCATCCAAACGCAGGGCGTGATGCCAAATGCGTGCCTCTCGAAGGAGCGGTCCGCGCCGAAAATGACCGGTATGGTGATCATAGCGGGCCGTCTCTCGGGTGCCGATTCCTGCCTTCTTGTCGCTGGTCCATTCGCCGATGCCGCCGCTCACGACGACGTCTCCGGATGGCATTGCGGTGCCCACAGCGAGGGCGGCTGCCTTCGGGAGTCCTGCGCTGATCTCTGGGATTTTGCCCTTGTCCTGCTCGGCGGTGCCGTCGTCCAGCCCGCTGTCGCCGGTGCAGGCGACTTTGTTCACAGGCAACAAAAACGCCCGCAGGGTACTTTCTTTTTGGCTTTCGATAATGGCGTCGTTGCTCTGGCCCGCGAACCGTACAGTTTTGGCGCTATCACAGCCGTACACTTCGATGTCGAGGTCGTCGGTAATCGGAATTCCTTTCACCAACCAGGAGCCCGTCTTCACCACCGACGCCCGCGTTGCGCGAATCGTTTTGGGGGCCACCCCGGCTGCTTTGAGCACAACGACCAAGGTTTCGATGGTGTCCGGGACCGTGTGGCTGCCATTGCCCGTCGGCTGGCAGCCGCCGCTCAGTGCTGCAAACCGGAGGCTAAGGCCAGGCTCAGAAGCCGGTTCGCCGACGGCACATCCAGCGATGGTGCAGGCGACCACACCGGAGAGAACACGGCGCAGGGTCAGTTTCGAAAGTAGGCTCATCTTGGGGCTCCAACAACGCATAGGGCCGGAGGATAGGAGTCATCGGCTCAGGTCGCAATGAACTCGCACGCAGCGCCAGCGTCTACGATAAAAAAGGACGCTGAGACAAAGCGCAAGCAGCCACCACGGCGCGGAGTCGAGCCGACGCGCACCGCTGGATATGTTGCACCCGCATCCATCGTCTGGCGGCACACGGGACAAGTCGCCACCGGCGCCGCCGTCTACGGTCCAACCATCAAGTTGTCCGAGCCCATCGAGTGAGGTGGCTCCGCCGTCTCCAGATCGTGAACCGGCATCCGTCGTCGGCGTCCCCGCGTCTGTCGTGCCCGCATCCGTCGCTCCGGCGTCTGAGTCTGCGCCGTCCGCAACCGCCGCCCCACACCCAGCCTTTGCGGCAGCAGGCGTCTTGAGCATCGTCAGCATGGCCGCGACGAGGCCGCGCCGGGTGCTTGTCGGGTAGAGCGCCGCGACAGGAAAGCCCAGGAGCAGTGTCGCAGCATCGCCGACTTGATAGTGAGCAGCAGCGACGCCGGCTCCGCCTGTGTAGGACAATACGGCCGTGGCGCCCGATAGTTTGAGCACATCTGGCCAATCCACGTTGTACGCGTGGTGGGTGCCGTCATCGAAGGAGCCGCCAGCCCATGCCAGTGTGCTGCCGGCAGCGGGCGCTATGGAGTAGACCCCTGCGTCATCGTCTTCGTACCGAGCGCCAAACCAGGTCGCTAGCCAGTCGGCGCTGGCCTTGGAGCCCTTTTTGTCCAACGCCCACATGACCTCCGACCCACTCAAGATGACGCTGCGGCCGCCGCCAAGTTGGAGCCACTCTGTCAGTCTGTGGCGTTCGCTAGCGATGAGGACACCGTCGTTGGTGCTCTGCTCACCAGCTGCCCACACCACCAGTCGGACAGATTGGGGGATCGGAGCGCTGGCAAAGCCGCTGCGCGCCATCCCCGTGACGGCACGTCCCGAAATGGCCAGGGCATCGACCCACTCCGCCGCATAGTCGAACGTATTGACTTCGTCTTGGCGCAATCGCTGTACCGAGCCCAGATCCCAGGGAGTCATCTTCTCGACGGGCAGTTGCGAGGCCTGCAGCCGGGTGAACCCGTCTACCCAGAGCACCTCGGCCCCGGTTCCACAGCCGGCACTCGCTCCAACAACACTGGACGGCAAACTCGCGCCCCCCGCGTTTAGCGCGACAACCCGGGCAAATAGCGGCTTGTTATTCTTGGGCATAGTGAGGGTTGCGGTCGTCGATTTGACCACCAGACCAGCATCAAAAGCGCGGCCGTCAGCAGACTGTTGCACCACAAAGCTAGTCGCCGAATCGCCGAGGAGACTGCTCGATTTGCCAAGCTTCCAGGTCAGCACGCCGTCGCTGGTCAGCCGTACGTCAGTGGGTGCGGACGGTGGCAGCAGCACCGGCGTTTTGTCCCGCTCCGCGAAGTACTTGATGATGCCCTTGACCATCGCGCGTGCCATAGCATGGCGAAATCGCGGCTCGCGGAGGAAATCCGCATCAGCCTTCGTGCTGTGAAAAGCGCCTTCTACCAAAACTGCGGGCATCTCAGGATTATGCGAGGGATTGACCTCGCCAAAGTAGGCTGAATACAGCCCCCTGTCTTTCCAAGCGGGGTCGAACTGCGCCCGGATGTCCGCCACCAGACTATTTTGCACGTGCGTGCCCAGCGCCGTGCTGCCTTTGACTCCCTGGTAGTTCTTGCTGCCGTTGGGCTTATTGGGACCATAGACGTAGGTCGACGTTCCCCGCGCAGGACCACTCGCCGCGTTGCTATGCCACGATAGATACACCGCATCCTCCCCGGTTTCGTGGTGCCAGGCTGCGAAACGAGACCGAGCGGAGACGTCATCGTTATTGTCTGTAGTGGAGGCGTTCCACACCACCGATGGGGCGCCTGCGTATTGGGCGTAGTACCTGGAGCACTCTTCCCACCTCGGTCGCTCCGACGTGGGACCACTCGCGGGAGGCTTTCCGTTTCCGCGGATGATCTCGCCCATGCCGCCGCCAATGCGCACGACATCCGCCACCACGTATTTATCGGTCTGGCCCTTGCTGTCGTTGTGCAGTCGGACGACGGCTTTGTCCTTGAACCAATACTGACCCAGCGCCGTCCACGTCTGGCCGTGGCGGCGCTGATCGATGCGGAGACTGTGTGAGCCGCCGCCATCGATGACTTCGTAGTGCGCGTCCGCGGCGCGATTGTTTCCGGCTGTGTACCCTACATATACGGTGTACAGGCCGGGTTTCTTGACTTTCATGGTCCATGTCGCCACCGCTGTCGGCTTTCCACCACTGACTTTCGTCGCACGATAGCTGCCGAGCGCGAATGGGTTGACCGATCCGCTGTACGGCGACTTTTTCCCCGCAAAACCAGCCCCCTGGCCAGTTTGCCACGCGCCGGTCTCGCCGTAGCCACTCACCGAACTGTCGTCGATGAGCGCCATGTTGGGCTGTCTATCCAGCTCTCGTACACCAACGACCGTCGCGCCTGCATTGCGCAATAGCGGCACCAGATAGTGGGTAGCTGCCTCCGCGTTGACGAAGTCCTCCACGATGTCGTGGGTGTTGGGGCGCTGCGCGGTCCATCGCTTGAGCTTGGTGTTCCAGTACCAACCGTGCCCAGGGCTCAGATAGACAGTTTTGCCACTGAGGGCGCCCTTCGCCGCGCCAACCCAAGGCTGGCCCAGGACTGCGGGCGCTGGCGAGCGGCGAGGCGGGGAGGCTTGGCGGGTCTCCCAAGGGCGCTTGGGGACCGGAGGGCGCGGCATGATGGCCGTCGTGATCGACTGCCAGCGCGCCGTTTGCTCTTGTCGCCCGACCCAGTCAGTCGTATCGATCAACAAGCGGACATGGCGCACGTCCCACGAACGCAACACCTGGATATAATACCAGGAGACTGCCTCTACGGTCGCTTCTTCGAGCCATCGCCGCTGCCGCCAATCCACCTCGAGTCGCACCGTAGCCCAGGGGGCTTGAATCTCTCGGCTCACCTCCGTCAGGTGCGCCGGCAGCTCACCGTGGACATGCGTCGGCGTTGCATCGGCAGCACCGCTGTGCGTCAACAGCATGAAAAGCAAGGAAAACCCAATGGTAATCCGAGCTAGGGCTAGCCCTGTTTTGATAGGTAGGGTATTGCAAGCCCCAGCTTGCACGGCACGGCGTGACATGGCTGCCTCCGGTAGACGCAGGGCATATCCTATCTGTCTGCGGGTTTCCACTGCCCTGGCCGTGCGCCACCGCTGTTGCAGACTATGCTGGCCATGTGGCGCGTGCGCCCCGGAGCGTCGATGTTTGTCTTTCACTTTCTCTTGCTGCTCGTCCCCCTCGTGTTCTTTCATGAGTTGGGCCACTTCCTTGTGGCGCGGTGGATGGGCGTACGCGTTTTGTCTTTTTCGATCGGGTTTGGTCCCGTCGTCTTCGAGTGGGAGTCGGGCGGCACTCAGTACGCCGTGCGTGCCCTGCCACTTGGCGGATTTGTTCGCATGCTCGGTGAAGACGCGCCCGGGGAAGACAACGAGTCAAGCGGCGGGCCGCCGGAACCCGACAGCTTCGCCGCAAAAGCGGTCTGGCGTCGTGCGCTTATTGTCGCCGCTGGTCCGATCGCCAATTTCATCTTGCCCATGGTTATTTTGCTCGTCGGCTCGTTGATGATGGACGGTCAGGTCATCTCAAGTCGCATCGGAACGGTCTTGCCTGGTGGCCCTGCAGAGCGAGCGGGCTTGGTCACCGGGGATAAGATCGTCGAGGTCGATGGCGAAGAGGTACGTCATTTTCGAGATCTGCAGCGTGTCATCGCTGCCAGGCCAGATCAGAAAGTGACCGCGTTGATCGAGCGCAATGGCAAGAAGATCCGTCTAAGTCTGACGCCAGAGGCCAAGGTCGATGCGCGTCTGCCGGAGATCGGCATCGTTGATCGCGTGGGACGCATCCAGGTCTTACCGGACACCCAATCTGCCATCGTCGCCGTCTCGCCCGATTCTGCGGCGTGGGCTGCAGGGCTACGCAGCGGCGATCGCATTGTCTCGATCGGCGGCGCAAAGACCCCCGGATATTGGCAGGCAGCAGAGGCGCTGGCGCAAGCGCGCGGCACGACTGTCTCGTTGACCGTCCAGAATCTGAAGCGGGGAAAGAAGCCCGATGCGCCGATGCACGACAAGGACCACCCCAAAACGCTGACCCTGGCCGTGCCTGCCGGTGATGCGGACGTTGGGGTTCATCCCGCTCAGGCGGTCGTGGGGCGCGTGGAGCCGGATACGCCAGCGGCCAAGGCGGGCCTGCTTGTCGGCGACGAGCTGACCGCTATCAACGGAAAAGAAATAGGCAGCTTCTTCGCCCTCGTCGACGTGATTCGGAAGCCCTACGACAAGGCCCGCGGCGCAGAGGAAAACCTGGGTCTGGAGGGTGAGGAGCTCCTGACGCGGCTCAACGCCGCACTCAGCGAGCCCTTTGCGGTGACGTACCGCCGACTGGAGGCAGGCAGTGTTGTCACAAAGACCGCGAGCCTGCGTATGGATGTCGCCATCGACAAGCGCACCAAGCGCCCGAGGCTGCAGTTGGGCCTAGGTCCCGCCCAGCGTTATGAAGCGCCCGAGCGCATCGCCAATCCTGCGCCCATCCCGTACGCCTGGGAGCGCATGCACACCGAGATGGGCGAGGCGATCAAGGTCACCGGCCTCACCGTTGTTGGTTTGTTTCGCGGCCGGGTGCCCATGAAGGAGGTCGGCGGCCCCATCTTCATGGCCCAGCTCGCTTCGAAGACCGCAGATCTGGGCTGGGGATACTTCTTCCGACTCATGGTGTGGCTCAGTATCAACCTCGCCATCTTGAACCTGCTACCGATTCCCCTGGTGGACGGCGGGCACCTCCTTTTCCTGGCGATCGAGGCCGTCAAACGTGAGCCGGTGACGCTGCGCACACGCATGATCGCGAGCTATGTGGGGATGGGCTTTATCTTTTTCGTCTTTGTGATGGTCATGAAAAACGATGTCGAGCGCCTGATCGAGAGCTTCGTTCAATAGCTGTCCTCTGGTTGGAGCCCTCATGCGCGTACTTGCCGTTAGCTCATCGAGTCCCCTGCAGACGGTTGCGGTGGCCGTCGATGACGTTGTTGTAGCCGAAATCGAACAACCCTTTGTTCGCCGTGCGCCCAGGCGCGTGCTTGCTGACATTCATCAAATGTTGGCTGCCGCAGGACTCGCACTCACAGATATCGATCTTTTGGCCGCGGACACTGGCCCCGGTTCGTTCACGGGAATTCGCGCGGGGTTAGCGACCGTCCGAGCGCTGGGTTTTGCCAATCAGATCCCCTGTGTGGGCGTCGGATCACTCGCGATTATGGCCGCTGACGCCCCGTTGGCGGGCGAGACGACGACGGACGTCTGGATGCTGCTGCCCTCTCGCCGGACCACCTGCTTTGTTCTTCCGTTGCAGGGTGCCCCAACAGGCCCGCCAGTAGAGATCGCCTACCCAGACCTTGCCGCCCATCTGCCGAAATCTGCCCGCCTTATCGGGCCCGCACCGGCCTTGTCGGCTGCGAATTCCGCACACCCGGACCACTTTCAGTGCCGACGGCATGATGGTCCGCGCGCAAGTTCGCTCGCGCGGATGGCCGCCACGCTTCAAGCAGGCGCTTGGTCAACCCTCACGCCGTGTTATATCGCCTCGACGGATGCGGAACGGAACACGGGTATCTATGTCGAAGCTGCCGTCATTCCAGCGCTAGCCCGTAGGTAGGCCGAAACCGTCGATTAACCTTTTGGGTCCGAGCGGCAACCTACATATGAGACGCTGCGTCCTCCGCGACCACGTCAGGAGAATCGATGAAATATAGATTGCACCCAGGCGCTGCGCACCGTGAGGTGGCTGGTGAGTTCTTCGTCATCACAGCGGACCGCGCGCTGCATCAGTTGACCAACCCAACAGCGGCGACGATTTTTCGCACCCTGCGCGATGCCGCCGAGCCCGCGACGTTGAGCGCTGTTGCAGAGAGACTCACGCACGATTTCGAGGTCGAACAACCCCGTGCAATCGCGGACACACAGACGTTTTTGAGCACGCTGATCGAGCGGCAAATCGTAGAGTCGGTGTCGGATTGAGCCGGTCGTTCGGTATCGGGGGATGAGCCATTGCGGCAATGTTCAAGAATTGGCAATCTATCGCGCGGACTGACCGCCTATCAGGGGGTTGCTTTGCGGCCTCCCCCGTAGGAGCCTGCCGCTGTCCCACGTGTCGCCCCCCGGTGACCCGATCGCATCAATGTCACGCCAGTGACTGAGGAAAAGCGTATGAGAGTCATGAGTCTGGAAGCCCAGCTTCGCGTTGCAGCCATCCTGATTGTCGCCCTGGCGGCGGGATGTAGCACGAGCGATTCGGCCACCCCTGGGCCAGACGGGTTCGCTGATTCGATCATTGATACCAATGACGGCGGCATCGTTGACACTGACGGGACCGATGCCGGCCCTGGCGTTGATACGCAGAACCAAGCGCAGGTTGATTTCCACCTGAAGCTCAAGACAGATGAAGTGCTGAAGGGCTCTGATAGCGTGATTCTGCCGACGACGCAGGACACAGAGCCAGATGAGGGCTTTCAGGCCGACGTCGTGGTCACCGGAACCAACCTCGCCGAGGGGACTGAAATCACGGTCACTGTCGCAGGAAAGGCGGCGGGCAGCGGCACATTGAGCCAGGGTAGCGTGACGATCACCAAGGTCACTATCCCTTGTTCAGCAGTCGCTAGCTCCATTGTGGTCTCCGTGGCCAACGGTCCAAGCAAGACAAAGAGCGCGTTGGTAAACTGCAGCAACGCCTGCACCGCCAGCCTCACGAAGCCGGCCGACTGCCACACGACGGACGCAGACCCCAACAAGGACGGCTTCCAGGTCGCACTTGAGGTCGAGACCACGACGCCCGATTGCAGCCACGCTTACATCAAATTCACCGGCACGGACGGTACAGCCAGTGAGTCCGACAAGGTCGCGCTCAGTGGTCAGAGCAAAGTAACGGTCGTGGTTACGTTGGCCGCCAACGCCACAGGGCTGTCCAACGCCAGCGCTCAGGTTCAGGCCATCGTTGAAGATCAGGCTTTTCCTGAGCGTCCCAAGGGCACCTCACTTGAGCACACTGTCAAATTGACGACGGAGGCGCCTGTTCTTCAGATCCTCCAGCCTTCAGCTGCGACCGTCACGCTCGCTGACGACGCGAACGGCAATCCCGTCGATGGTATCCAGCTCAACATCGTCGGCACTGCCTCGACCATGCAGCCGCTGGAGCCCGTCGAGGTGACCGTCAACGGTGTTGACGCCGGCAAAGCCAACATTGGCGCTGATGGTAACAGCTTCAAAACCACTCTGACGTTCGACAAATCCCAGGCCTACAAGATCGAGGTCAAGGGTACCAACAGCTGTGGTCTCTCCGGTGCGACGGACAAGACCATCACTGCATTCGTCGATCAGACAGCCCTCGTGATTTCGCAGCCCACGCCAAACGCGGTGCTGTTGGCCAAGAATGACGGGGACACCAAGACGCCCGCGACCTACGAGACCAACGTCATCGTCAATGTCGCTAAGGGGACGCCGGGTGACACGGTCTCCGTCTTTTGCCGCACCAACGCCGTTGGCAGCGCGTTCGAAAAGACCCCCGTCGGCACCGCCACTTATCCTGCAGGCGCTTCTGGCGTCTCTGTGCTCGCAGCGCTCGACACCGACGTGCTCGGCACAGCGATCGTATGCCGCGCATCCATTGATGGCGCGAACCCAGCGAGCAGCCCAGAGATCGCGTTTGTGGTTGGCTTGCCAGCCCCGTGCTTGAAAGTGCTGCTGCCGACCAAGAATGCTGCAG
This sequence comes from Myxococcales bacterium, assembly GCA_023954815.1. Taxonomy (GTDB): domain Bacteria; phylum Myxococcota_A; class UBA9042; order UBA9042; family UBA9042; genus UBA9042. Next base: position 14,831 of record JAGSHB010000032.1, read on the forward strand.
TGAAGGGGGCCGCCTTGCCCTTGACTGTCACGGCTACAAACCTCGACGGCCGCGTCGTTGAGGCCAAACTGTCCGTGAAGGGCGGCAGCACCTTCGTGGACGCGCCAGTGGGTAAGATTTCTCAGGGCTCGATGACGGTGAACGTCTCCCTGCAGAAGGGGAACCCCGCAGTTGCGTTGCCGGATGGCACTTATGTTCTCACGCTGGGCGCGAGCGATGCTTTTGGTAACCTAGCCAAAGAGTCGGTGTGCAGCGATTTGACGCGTACCTTCACGCTCGACAATACCGGGCCAAAGGTCGCGATTACTGCACCGACGAAAACGTCGCTTGACCCGGTGGTCGATGCAGATACCGACGCCAAGACGCCTGGCTACCAGACGAACGTCTCGATCAGCGTTTCGGGTGAAACCGGCGAGTCGATCGTGTGTCTGACCGTCGGAGCATTTAACGCACCTTGCCAAAAGGTCACTGGCGCTGGCTCGGTCACCTTTAGCAGCGTCTCGCTCCAGCCTGGGGCAAACTCGCTGGTGGTCACCGCCACAGATTCTCTCGGCAACAAGACGACCAATTCGCCTGCTACAGTCACCTTGATTTCCAATGCGGTCGTGGTGTCTTGGCTCGACCCGGCCTCCAACAAGGCCATCGCGTCGGATACAATCACGGTCAAGGCTAAGATTTCGAACCAGAAAGATGGAACCGCCATCACTGGGGCGAAGGTTGTGGTCTACGTCGGTGGCAAGGCGCAGCCAGCGGTCTCGGTGACCGAGTCCGCCGGTGGTCAGTACTCGGCCACCGTCGCTGGCCTCACCACAGGCAAGAACACGATCCAGTTTGTGGCTACGCCCGCCGGCGGCGGAGTCGAGGGCGTGTCGCCGCTACTCACGATCACCTACAAGGTCGGAACACCGACGGTGACGATCACGTCGCCGAGCGACAAGACCAGTTTCAACATCGCCTCGTCTGCCTGCTTGGTCACTTCCAAGGACTGCAAGACGAGCGCACAGATCCAAACGTCGAACGCCGCTGACGGCTCAGCTGTCGAGTTGAACGTCACCTGTGGCAGCAGCAAAAAGACCTTCAAAGGTAGCGTGAAAGCCGGAAAGGCAACGATCGCTGACGTCATCTTCACGCACGGTCAGTCGTGCACCGCAATCGCCACGGTGACGGATGAAGCTGGCCAGTCAGCCGACTCGTCCTCCATTGGTGTGTCGGTGGACCGCGTCGCTCCTGTCATTGCCTCACTCAACCCCAGCAAGACCTCCTTCCTGAGCGGCGACGACTTCAACAGCAATCCAGCCGATGGCATCCAAATCAACTTGAGCGCATCGGTGAGCGGCCTCGCAAAGGATGCGCCGATTAGCCTTGAGGTCTACGACGACGACGGCAAGAAGGTGAAGACCTACACCTCGAAGCCCCACCCCGCCATTCCAGAGACATCGTTCGCTTCTGTGGATTTCGAGCAAGTGACCCTGCCAGACGGTTTCAAGCTCAAGCTGAAATTCGCCACGGCTGATGCTGCTGGCAACAAGACCACCCTAGACAAGACGGTAAGCTCAGTCGCAAACGCGCCGGAAGTGCGGCTGACAAGCCCACCCTACATTGAGACGAAGAGCTGCACATCGAACGCGGCATGTGGTGTTGGCGTCTGCGTCGGTGGCAAATGTGCGACCGGTTGGAACAAGCTGTCGAGTCGCATCATCGGATTTTCGACGCTCGGCCTGCTTCCCGGCTCGAAAGCCCGGGTCTGCTCCAACAACGCCTCTGTCACCGGCAATGGTGCGTGCGCGACTCCTGGCTTCAACGCCGTCGCAGCGTCAGCTCAGATCGAGGTGACCGGCGGACTAGTCGATGTTTCGTCGCTCAAAGACGGTGACCACACCTTCATCGTCGAAGTCATCTTGCCCAACCTCAACGAGGGCGTGGCGGGCAATTGGGTATCTTCGACCAAGTCGCCCTTGGGCGTGACGGTCAGGAGCCGTCGCATCGTTGTCGACACGGTCGCACCTAGCATCAAGTCGATTCTCGCGCCGTCGAAGCCCGGAGTGCCCACTGGATGTCTGGCTGCGGCCTCGCAGACAGACACGAACGAGAAGCTCCCTGGTGGCACATTCAGCTTTGCAGCGACGACCACTGGTGAGAGCGCGAACATCACGATTTTCAACGGTAGCAAGAAAGTGGGCTCACAGGATGCGAGTGGCGCAACCACTGGTGTCGCCGTCACGCTTCCTGCAGGAAAGGTCGCGCTGAAGGCGATGGCTACAGACGCCGTCGGCAACGAGAGCGCAGCGTTTGATGTCGGTTCATTCACCGTCAACACAGTGGCGCCCATCGGTCAGTTTGTGCAGCCCAACAAAGCCGTATTGGTCAAGGGTGACGCTCTGGACGTGAAGTTTACGAGTTCTTCCAACGACGTGGAAGGTACGGCCTTGGTTCTGTCTGACGCAGGAAAGGTCGTTGGCACCGAGACCATGACGAAGGGCGTCGCCACGTTCGCGCACGCGACGCACAAGGCGCTAAGCGACGGGACACACACCTTGACCGCCAAGCTGGTCGATACCTGTGGCAACGAGGTCAAAGTCGGCACGGTACCTTCCGAAATCAAGGTCGACACGACTGAGCCCACCGCGACCATCACGGCCCCCACTCAGGGACAGGTCTTCGGCGACAATGACGATGCTAGCGCGTCCGCTGGCGGCTACCAGGTCAATCTCACCTTCGGGACGGCCAGTGGTGCCGCAACCTGGAAGGTCGATTTGGGCTCCGAGTGCGACGCCACCTACAAGAACTGCAGCGGCTTCAAGTCGGTTGGTGCTGGCAAGGTCACCAACGCTGACGGCAACGAGCCAACCGTCGCTGTGACCATTCCCTTCGGCAAGTCCGACAACTTCGTCGCTCGGGTGACAGTCACCGACGATAGCGGCAATACGGCGTCGGTCGATCGCGGCTTCAAGGTCAAGCTGACCGGCTGCAAGGTCCTGCTGACCGGCCTACCAGCCTCCGGCAAGATCAATACCCAGTTCTGCCCGACCAAGGGCAGCGATTGCGCCAGCGTGAAGCTCAACCTGACTGCTGAGTACCTGGGCCCGTGCGGCAACGTGACCGAGGTGCGCTTGCTCAAGGGTTCTGCGACCGCCGCGTCCGCGACGCCAAGCGACTCCAAAGCCTCCCTGACCCTGGATGTGAAGGACGGCGACGATACGAAGATTGAGGCGCTGGTGTTTGCCAAGAAGAAGCAGAATGGCTCGTCGGGCGCCACGAGTTTGCGTGTTGACCTGTCCAATCCGAAGGTCGCCTTTGTTGCCACAAAGGTGCTTGGGTTCGACACCGCTGCCTCGGGCGCTACGGCGAACTACGGCGCTTCTGCCGACCAGGACAATGCTCAGAATGGTACTCAGGTTCACGCCGCGGTCCTGATCACGGACGGCAGCGTCGCTGGCGGGCAGATCACCAAACTCGAGAACACTCAGGGTTCGGCGACCACGCTCTCCTCGGCACTCAAGCTTCCGTTTGCTTTGTCCGGCACGGCCAAACAGCAGGTCGAAATCAAGTTCATCTCTCTGCCTACCGACGCCACGTCGAAGGTCACCGTCACGGTGGCCGACGCCATGGGCAACGTCGGTTCCGCGAGCTTTACCGCCATCACCGATGCCGTCGGCCCGGCTGCTCCCACCCTGGGAGACATCACAGCGGCCGACGTCAATCCACGTCGTCCCTTCGTGAAGTTGAAGTTCAAGGCTGTCGCTGATAACGGCTCGACGGGGTCGGCCGCGAAGAGCTACGAGGTCCGCTACTCACGGAGCAATATCGCCTCGGCGACGGACTTTGATAAAGCCTGTGATGCCGCCTCACTGACGGCGAGTACGATTTCCGCTCCGAAGGCGCCCGGCGCCGACGAAGTGCTGACGGTCGAGGGCCCAGATGGTCGTGCATACGACGATTCGTGCAAGTTCGCCACGATGACCGACAACGGTGCGTCCAAGTTCTACTTCGCTGTTCGGGCAATTGACGCGGCAGGAAACAAGGGCGCCATCAGTAATGTGGTGTCGACCTCGGATGTGCGTCTGCGCTACGCCAAGCTGACCGCAACCGTGTCGCCCTACAAGAGCAACTTCGCTTTCGCGTACCCCTACCCAATCGGCGACTTCAACGGTGACGGAAAGCAGGATGCCGCCGTGGCAGGCATCTTCGGCGCGCGCCTCTGTGTGCTCTTCGGTCACGCGGACAAGGACGGCATTGTCGGGGATTACGACATCACTGCGCAGACCGGCGCTTCGCACGCCTGCCTGAATAACACCACGTTGGTCGGCCTGTTGATCGCGTCTGCGGTCGACGTCAACGGCGATGGCTTCGACGATCTCGTCGTCGATGCAGACTCTGGTAAAGGCAAGCCGCGCTCCGTACACATCTACTTGGGCAACAAGGCTGGCACGCTGTCGTCGACGCCTCAGGTCAAGGTTACAAACATCACCAACAACGGATCGTACGGGGTTAAGGCGCTGACTGCGGTCGGCAACTTCAACGGCGACACGACCAGCGGCGGCACGGCCATTGGCGACATCGCCTTTACGGTGACGGCGACGGCAACTAAGTTGTACGAGCGCGTGGTGATTCTGCCCGGCAACAGCGCGTGGTCTGCGTCTAGCGCTGTGACCATTGATGTGGAGAGCGCGGCTGACCGCAAGACCCACAACATGGTCACGGTTCATCGGAGCGACTCTGCAGGTAAGCCGGACTTTGGCTACCGCCTGCACAAGCTCGGCAACTTCGTGCGCGACACCGACGGCTCCGGCAAGCAGTTCGACGAGCTCGTCATCTCGCAGTACGCCAACACGCAGACCATCTACATCGTCAAGGGCCGCGAAGTGAGCGGCGACACAACCCTGACGGTCTCGAAGGACCTGACGGGCTCGGGCTCGGCGGACAAGACGACCTTGGCACTGCGTCCGGGCAACACGGGCGCGAACAACCCGCGTACGGTCATCCCGGTTCACTTTGATGGTGACAACCAGCTCGATCTGATGTTTAGCCACAACCCCTACAAGCAGCTCAATACGCTGTACTGGGTGCGCGGCAAGGATGCGGCCTCGAAGCTCGGCAAGGTGACGGTACTGGCGCTGACAGCCATCAACGGTGTCGCCAACACCTTCAGTCACAAGCTTGGGTATGCCTACAAGACGTATGCCGATCCGATCTTCAGCCTCGGAAACTTTGGCGACCAGCAGGGCAAGCCCGCGACGACCATGGCCTCGACGCTGCCGAGCTACGCGCCTGGCGGCCGTACAACTGTCACCGTACGTCAGCCCATCGCACGGCCCGACAAGGCGACAGGCACGGAGCCGAGCTACCACGTTGCCGACCTGATCTTTGGTAATCCCTTCGCAGCGGGAACGCAGACCATGGGCGCATTTACAGCGGCAGGTCTTGGCGATTTCAACGGTGACGGCTATCCAGACATGGTTATCGGTACCTACAAAACTGGCTACACGGTTCTGGTCTACTAATGACTGGTACGGATCGTCGGGAGAGCAAGATGGACAAGCAGGATCAGCACAAAGAACAGAGCCACGGGACCGCCCAGGCGGAACTCCAGCCCAAGCTTCCTTATGAGGAGCCGACACTGGTGTCGACCGAAGGGCGTCCGCTGCACGCACTGCTCGGTTCACAGGCTTCGTGCGGTGACACGACCGGCGGTACCGGTGATCCGCCTTTCTGCGACCAAGTCTGAGTCCGCTCAGCATTTGAATTAGCAGATGTCCCGCACCACCGACACGCTTGGCGCGAACTGGCCCCACTCCGTACTGGACTTCGCCGGCCGCCGGATCACCATCTCGGCCGGAACATTCCGCGTCGCGCTGACCCTCCCACAGCATCCAATCATCGACAGCGCACTTCGCGGCTATGGCTGGCACGATCCGCCAGGCCTGCCAGCGCCGATCACCCTCGATGTCACGCTCTCAGACGATCCGCCCGTGCCCCACGCCTCTGTGCACGACTGGTCTGAAGCCGGTTTTGAACTGCGCGGCAAGTACGTCGACGGCCATTTTGATCTCTCACGTGGCACAGGGACGGTTCGTATCAAGATGGGGATCAAGAGCCCAGAGGATGTGCTGCGCGGCGGTATCCTGGAGGCCGCAATGGGTGCGCTACTGCACCAGGTGGTTCATGCCGGCGGGGTGATGGTGCACGCCGTGAGCTTGCTGCTTGAGGGGCGCGCTCACGTCGTCTTTGGCCACAGCGGCGCCGGAAAGACGACCCTTGGCCATCGCCTACCTGCGTCTTTTCTCAACGAGGAATACGCCTTCATGGTGCCCGGGCCGACCCCCGAGCGTTGGCAGTGGCTGTGGTACGCCCAGGAGCGCGCGCCGCGTGTCGATCGCGCCGCCACGTTGCCTTTCGGAAATTTGTTCGCCATGGCCGCGGCGCGCGATGAGACCCGGTGTTGGCCGCTTGAGACCACCAAGGCCCCCGCAGCGTTGATGCCATCGCTGTACTGGTTGCCAGGCATGCCGAACGAGCTGCTATTGCACAATGTCCTGTCACTCGTACAGGCCCACCCCGTACGCTGGTTCAGCCACTGTCTCCAAACGCCGGAGACCGATGTCGCCGCACTAATTGGGAGCGACCACGATGTCCGCTAACGAAACCCCCTCCCTAGAGCGTCGACTCTCCGACGCCTATAGCCGCGCAGATGTGCCCAGACGGGTGCACCTCGACATGACCTACCGCTGCGACTTGGACTGCGAGCACTGCTATCTGGACAACAAGACCACGTGGCCCGAGTTGACCACTGCGGCCTGGCTTGGGGTTTTGGATGACCTCCACGAGATGGGCGTGCTCTATCTCCTTTGGAGCGGCGGTGAGGTGTTCGCCCGCGCAGACTTTGAGCAGCTCATTCGTCGTGCTGGCGAGTTGCGTTTTCTCAGTCGCGTGAAGACCCACGGCGGCAACATGACGCCGGAGCGCGCACAGATCCTGAAAGAGAGCTTTGTGCAGCAGACGGACGTGAGCGTGTACTCCCTCGATCCGGAGATTCACGACGCGATTACGCGGGTGGCTGGCTCGTTGGAAAACAGCTTGGCGGGCATTGATCTGCTTCTGGAAGCGGGTCTTCGCGTGCGTGTGTCGGTGACGGCGATGGAGTCAAATCGGCACGAGTTGGCTGATATGTCGCGGTTTTTTCGCGCGCGTGGCTGCGAATTCAGCATCAATCCCAACGTCATGCCAGATTCCAGCGGCACTGACATGCTCGATCCGCTGCTCCTCCAAGACGAGGGCTACATCGACATGGCCCGCGAGGTGTTGCGCATCGCTGAGCGTGATGACGCGCTACCGCGGCCCGGTCAGATCTCGCCGACTGGTGAGCCTTGCGGCGCAGGTCGCTCAAGCGCCTATATCGCACCAGATGGTGCGGTGTGGCCTTGCGTGATGTTTCCGATGTCCATCGGTCAGGTTCAAGAGCAGCCGTTTTCGACGCTGTGGCATGAGTCGTCGGAGCGCGCCGCGCTGACGGAGTGGACCAACGCCGATCGCCAAGCGTGCAATAGCTGCGCGGGCAGCGGTGCGTGTTTCTATTGCCCCGGCGAGGCGTACAAGCGCACCGGAGATTTCCGCACGGCTCCCGAAGTATTTCACTGGCGAACACGGCTGTGGATGCAGGCTTTTGAAGATGTGGGCGGCCGAACGTACTCCGAACAAGAGTGGCAGACCGTGCCTAGCGGTCATCATCCCCAGGACCAAGGCCGTAAGCGCAACTTCACCTTTCCGATCTATCAACCATCGAAGGGGCGGAGAAAGAGCCCAACGTCATGACCGACGGCTGGTGGCCAGTGCAGGGCGCATCGATGTGGCCCATCGTGCATGGCATGAGTTTGCACGCCCAACCCGCTGCAGAATTGGCTGTGGGCGATCTGGTCATATTCTTGGCTTCAACGGGCACCGACGTAGTTGCACATCGGGTCGTCCGAGTCGATGGGGACGTTGTCACGACACGCGGCGACACCAATTCGTCCTGTGACCAACCCGTTCCCCGATCTTCGATTATCGGGAGAGTGGACGCGATCCGTTGGCGCAGTTGGACCCTCGCGATGCCGGCGCGCGGTCGACTCGCCACCGCGGAGCGCCTCTTCGGCCGGAGTTGGGCCCGCCTCGCTCCGAATCTACGCCGCGGTTGGCGCTCGATACGCAAAGTTTGACAGGTCGCTCGCCGGACCTCACGATCCGCCAGTATCTGCGCGCCGTCTCACGGGACGATCTGCGTCCAATACCGGAGCCCCCCTTGCCGTCGCGTCTACCGAATCACCTCATGGGTCTCGCGCTCGCCTTAACCGTGCTTGGTGCGTGTTCTGGGCAACGGGTTGGCCAGGTCGAAAAGGACGTACGCAGCCTCAAGGAAGAGCTGGTCGAGTTACGCCGCGGTCAATCCGCGCAACGGGTGCAGTTTGACGAGTTCAGAAACCGACTTGTCGTGCTGCAGGACAAACTCGACTCGGAACGGCTCGCGCGTACGCGCCGCGGCCGGGTTGCCGCCATGCCGCAGCTGCCGCACGTCGTTGTGCCGCCGCGCCGCGTGCAGCCGCGTCATTCCGAGCGTCGCCAGGCTCAGGCGCCGCTGCCGGCAGCCGGATCGCGCCATCAGGGTCGCGCTTCCCGAAGCATCGTTATTGGCCCGGACAACGTCCCGCACGTCACCGACACCCAACCGAAAAAGAAGCGCAAGTCGCGCCGCACCGTTGCGGCTGGGCCTCGGTCGACGGGTGCGTCCAATACACCGCAGGGTGGTCTGACGCGTGAGGAAAGGGCGGCGGGTGCCTACCGGACGGCAAAGGCGCAGCTTGATGGTGGCCGCCTACGTGACGCACGCACGCAGTTTCAGCGCTTTCTGACGAAGCATCCCAAGCATCCACTCGCCGACAACGCGATGTACTGGATCGGCGAGACTTGGTACGCGCAAGCCCTGTGGATCAAGGCCGCCCGCGTCTTTCATGACGTGACTCGGCGCTTTCCCCTGGGAAATAAGGTGCCCGACGCGATGCTGAAGATGGCGCTGTGCTATCAGAAGCTGGGTGAGCGCAACGACGCTGCGAAGGTGTTGCGCGAGCTCATTCGACTGTATCCGGTAACGCCGGCCGCGGAGCTTGCACGACGCAAGCTCAGGCGCGCAAAGATGAACGCAGGTCTTCCTGCGGGTCAGCTATAGGAGGGGATCTTGGGTGCTCCTCATCGACGCATGAACGTTCGCTTGACCTCAGTTCGCTGGATTACGTGCGCTTTGGTGTTTGCTTCGGCATCTGTTGCCCTGGGCCAGGTGCCCTGGGGCTTCAACGACAAACAGCCCGCCATTCGCATGCAGCAGAGCGCGAAGAGCGGCGAGCGCACCTACACGGTCCTTCAAGGAGATTCCCTCTGGAGCATCGCACAGGGCCTCTACAATGAGCCGTGGTACTGGCCGTCCTTGTGGTCGTACAACCCGCAGATCACCAACCCCCACCTCATCTACCCAGGTGATGTGATCTACCTCAGCCGCCGCGCGTCACCCATCGGCAAGCGCCGTGCAGTGACCTTCGCGACCTCCCGTTTCAAGCGCCGCAAAGTGACGCCGACGACCCTCGCACGGCGCGTGGGCTACATCTCAGCACGTGACTACCGAGAGAGCGGAAAAATCGTCGGCAGCCGAGAAGAGCGCAACATGTTGGGCTCCCTCGACGAGATCTACACGCGCCTCCGCCTCAAGCGCTGCAGCGCGCAGAAACGGACCTCGATTCGTGATGCGGCTCGGGGCGCCGGTAAGAAAGACAAGAAGGTTGGCGTCCTCGGTCCCTGTGTGAAATCCGGCGATCGCTTCGTGGTGTATCGGCTCGAACGGCCGGTCGTTCATCCGACGACGCGCAAGACGGTGGGTTACAAGATCAATTTCGTGGGTGAGGCCGAGGTCATCAACACCAAGCGGCCTGTGGTGGGGATGCTGCTCAATAAGGCGCACTCCGAGATCAGTCGTGGCGACCTACTCACCAACGTGTTCGAGCCCCTGAGCCTCGTCAAACCGAAGAAGAACAAGACGCAACTCGTCGGCACGCTGGTGGACTTCCATCACGAGACCACTGCGACAGGTCAGCACAGCTATGTCTACATCGACAAAGGCGCTGACGATGGCGTGGTGCGAGGCAACCGCTTTGAGATCGTCTGGCGCGGCGACGGTCTGCGCGGCACATCGGTCAAGCGCGTTCAGGATTGGCCGGACGAGCAGATCGGTATCGCGATGGTCATCGAGTCCTATGATCGCCACTGCTTGGCCTACTTGACCCACTCCGTTCGAGAGTTGGAGCGCGGTATGGCCGCGGTGATGCCGAAGAACTTCTAGCAGTGTGCGGCGTAATTAAAATTACTGTCGCAGCACACTGCTAGTTTTCTTCATCCTTGGGGGGGGGCTAAGAGCGCCCCCAGTCGCGGCAAGCCGCGACTTCCCCATCCCAGCAGCCTGCGCCCCCAAGAACGTCCGTCTGCGAAAAATCGAGAAAAGGCGCAGTCTGCTAGTGTCGCCGCGAACGCCGTCGCCGGGTTCAGGTGGATGAGCCGCGCGGTGCTCCCCGCGAGTTGAAATCAACATAAAACGCCGGAAACACAAAGCGGTAGCGCTGTGCGGGCTGTGACCTATCGAGCGGCGAGCTCCTTTTTCCGACGTTGTGTCACGGCCCTGAAGTTAGCGGGGTTGAAGCAGACCCTTGCGAGGACCGTTTTTGCTGGCCCGATCCGGTTGCCTCGCGCACAGCTTCGATCCTACACTCGGCCCGCTGCAAGCAATACGCATGGAGGACTGCGGGAATGTATCTGGAATACCGCGACGTCTCTGGAAACATGGTTCACCTGCCACTCGACGAGTCGGGTGAGCCTGTGACCATCGGCCGAAACCCTGGGTCCACGATCTATGCAAAGGAGAGCACAGTCTCTCGAAATCACGGTCGCATCGGCTATGACGGCGAGACTTGGTACCTCAAAGATCTGGGTTCATCGAACGGCAGTTTTCACAACAGCGAACGTACAACACGCTCTCAACTCACCGCTGGCGATCTCGTTCGTATCGGTGAAGTGTTTGAGATCAAACTGCTTCAGGGCGAGCCTGACGCCGAGCTGACACCCAATCGTGGCCAGCGCTCCCGCGGCAAGAAGCCGACCACCATGGGGCGCGCTGACGGTGGGCGGCCAAAGCCGGGCGCGAGTTCGGCAGACGAGCGTCGCCGTCGCAACAAGGAGCGCGAGGCGGAGCGTGAGCGTCGCCGCAAGGAGCGCGAGGAACGTCGTTCCGGGCGATCTCCCGCTGCGGAACCGGCGCCGGAAAAGGCCAAAGAGCGTCTGGAACGCAAGCCTGCGCCAGCGAAGAGTGAGGAGCGTCGTCGTGCACGGCGCGAGAGTGAGGCGCGGCCACGTACGCCGCGGCGCACCCAGTCCACGGGCGAGAGCCGCGTTGTCTCAGCGATGCCCGATCCCAACGCAAGTGGGGATGTCGCAGAGCTCAAGCGCAAGGTCGCTGCATTGGAGGCCGCGCTCGCAGACTCTGAGCGCCGCGCCACCCAGATTGAAAACGACTCCAAGAGCGCCGAGGCCCGGGCGATGCGTTACAGCGTCGAGCTCGATGGTTTGGGCGACAAGTACATCAAGCTCAAGGAGCAGAACCGGGTCATGGGAGCCTCCCTTGAGGAGACCCGCGAGGACCAGCGCAAGCGCGAAGACAGCGCCTTCGAGGCGGAGCGCCGCGTATCCGATCTGGAACAGGAGCTGGAGAGCGCGCGCACCAAGGCCGCTGACGCGACCGAGCAGCTGTCTGGGCTCAAAGTTCGTTTGACGCAAAAAGACCGGCAAATCGAGGAGCTACAACGGCAACTCGACTTGTTGGAGTATGAGCTTCGCAGCCATCGTGACGAGATCGAGATGCTGCAGGCCGACTACAATCGCGGCGGCGGTGAGACCGACCGGCTCGAGCGCAAGGTCAACTTGCTGCAGGAAGTCATCCAGGAAAAAGAGTCGGTTATCGAGCAGTTGCGCATCGACCTGCGCGACAAAGACATCGAGATTCGCCAGGCACGGATGGGTGTGGGCATCAGCGATCTGGAGCACGAAAAACGTACGCTGCTCGAGGATTACCACAACGCCATGCGCCGCTCCGATGAGATGAGCGATCGCATCGAGAAGCAGCGCCGTGAGACGGACGCCCTTCGTCGTGAGCTGGAAGACAGCAAGAAGGTTGTGGAAGAGCGCAAAGCCGGGCCGACGGACATCACCGACCACCCCGACTTCAAGGCGAAAGTGCGCGAGCTCGAGCGGGCCGAGGAGCAGCTGTCGCAGGCCCAACGGGATATTGCCAAGGCAGAGCTGAAGTTGGAGAGCCTGGCAGCCGACTCGGAGAGCACCAAGAAGCTCGCCGGCGAAGTGTCCATGCTGCAGAAGAAGAACGACACGCTGCAGAGTCGACTCGAATCTGCCGAATCGCGCGTCGCGGAGCTGCAGGAGATCGAGGACAAAGCCCCCTCGGGCCCGACCATTCCAATCGGCGTCGACGAAGATATCGAAGCGCTGCAAGACGCAGCCGCGGCGAGCAAATCGAACGCCCGCCTGGTGCGCAAGTACGCGCAGACCCTTGAGAAGAGCTTGGATAAAGAGAGCGATCTAGGCGAAGCCGCCGACCTGCTCTACGACATCGCGGTCGTGCTGGTGCAAGACATCACCGAGCAGGTTCGCATGGTCAAAGAGCTTGAGCACAAACTCATTAGCGAGGAAGCATGAATCAGCCCGCCAATCCCGTCCCCGCCGCCGCCGCTGCTGCTAGCGACCGCCCCGTCCCGAAGGCTGTCGACGACCTGCACTACCTGATTCGCGCACAGTACAAGCTGGTCTACGTCGCCTCCGCCGAGGAGTCTCGGGTCGAGCGTTGGGTGCGTGAGCTCGCCCACCTCGACAGCGAAACCCTGCGCGAGCGTTGGGACATCACCAACTGGAAGAGCCGTCAGTTTATCACGTGGTCCTGCTCGCAGGGCTTTCGCAGTGATGCCATCGACGTGCCAGGTGACATCCGCGAGCCCATTCGTGCCCTGGATTGGATCGCCAACGGTCTGACCCGCGACGCCGTGGTCGTGCTGCGTGACTTCCACCCCTTCCTCAAAGACCCCATGGTCGCTCGCCGCGTGCGTGACCTGGTCAACCTCTTTGACGGCGCTCAGACCAAGCGGACGGTGGTGTTCCTGTCGCCGCTCGTAAAGATCCCGATGGAGCTGGAAAAGGACATCCAGGTCATCGATTTCGATCTGCCGGGTGTCGATACGCTGATCAACATCGTGCGGGAGAAGGCCTTCGGTGGCGCTCGGTCGCGGCGTTTCGGTAAGAACTTCCAGAAGGTGTTGGAGAGTCAGACCTTGCAGCGTGAGATCGCTGAGGCCGCGCTCGGCTTGACCGAGGCGGAGGCCCGTCAGGTCTTCGACAAGACCTCCGTGCGCGACAAGATGTTCTCGATTCCGACCATCTTGCAGGAGAAGAAACACATCATCCGCAAGAGCGGCATCTTGGAGTTCTACGAGACCAAACTCGGCATGAACTCGGTCGGTGGTCTGCCTGAGCTGAAGGCGTGGTTGCAGAAACGCGAGTACAGTTTCACGCAAAAAGCCCGAGAATTCGGGCTGCCTGCGCCAAAGGGAATCTTGCTGCTCGGTGTGCCCGGTTGCGGTAAGTCGCTGAGCGCCAAGGCGATCGCACAGGCCTGGCAGATGCCCCTGCTGCGCTTGGACGTCGGTAAGGTGTTCGGTTCCCTGGTCGGTTCGTCCGAAGAGAATATGCGCCGCGCGATTCAGACTGCAGAGGCGGTTGCGCCGGCGATTATGTGGCTCGACGAGCTGGAGAAGGGCTTCAGTGGCACCAAGAGCTCGGGTTCGAGCGATGGTGGTACGACGGCGCGTGTGTTCGCGACCTTCCTCACGTGGTTGCAGGAAAAAGAGTCGCCCGTGTTCGTCATCGCGACGGCCAATGACGTCTCTCAGCTGCCGCCCGAGCTGCTTCGTAAGGGTCGCTTCGACGAGATCTTCTTCGTCGATCTACCCAATCGCGAGGAGCGTTCCAAGATTTTGGAGATTCACCTGACCAAGCGCGGCCGCGATAGCTCCACGTTTGATATGCGGAAATTGGTGGAAGCCTCCGCTGGATACTCGGGTTCAGAGCTGGAAGAGGTTATCGTCACCGCGCTGTACAACGCCTACGACGAGGGTCATGGCGAGACAGACATCACCACCGACTCGTTGGTGCTGGCGATGGACGAGGTGATTCCGCTATCACAGACCATGCGTGAGCGGCTCGCTGGCATGCGTGAGTGGGCCAAATCCCGCGCGCGTCGTGCATCACCGCCAGATCGCGATGAGGACGAGGACGACGACGACAGCCCCCGTTTGGAGCTCTAGCTCCGGCGATTTAGGTAGCCATCGTCCACACAATCAGAGCCCGGGTTTGGTTCGCCGAGCCCAGAAGGAGCGCTCATGTCGCACTTCACGACAGTTCAGACCAAGATCAAGAATGTCATGCGCCTCGAGCTCGTGTTGGAGGAGTTGGGCTTCAACTTCACCAAGGCGGAGGTTGGCCAAAAGGTCCACGTGAAGGGCTACCTCGGCCAGACCACCGAAGCTGATTTGGTGATTCACGCCTCGAAGACCTACGAGATCGGAATCAACGTCGACGCTGAGACCGGCAACGCGACCTTCGTCGCTGACTGGGAATTCATCGAGCAGACCGCCGGTTACGACCAGTCGGAGTTCACCCGCAAGGTGATGCAGCGCTACGCGTATCATACGGTCAAAGAAGAGGTGACCAAGCGCGGCTACACGCTCGAAGAAGAGACGGTCGACGACGAAAACCACATCCACGTGACCGTGAGCAGCTGGGGCGACTAGCAATCCTACCGCCCGCCCCCTGCACCAGGAGTTCCCCATGGCCAAGCGCCGCGAGATCCAGTTCACCATCGACGAAGACGGCAACGTGTCCCTGCAGGTCAAGGGCGCGGAGGGCGGTGAGTGTGAGGCCCTGACCCGCGACATCGAGGAAGCGCTCGGTGTGGTGCAGAGTCGGGAGCGCACCAGCGAGTTCTACATCTCCAGTGAGACCGACGAGACCATCAGCCTCGATTCGGAGTGATGGAAGCTGGCGCCCAAGAGGCCCGCGGGCGCGATTTGCTCCGTGGGTTCGCCGCGCAGATGGCTTGGCCGCTGGCGAAGGACATCCGGGGTCGCCAAGCTTTTTCGCGTGGGATCCTGCCGCTGGATAGCCAGCTAGAGCGGCGGCGCAGTTTCGCCGTCTTCAAGGCCCACGAATTCAAGTTCGACAAGCTCAGCGAGATCGTTGAGGCCCGCACCCAAGAGCAGCAGACCTACGCCGCGACGTTTCGCTACATGAGCGATCACGGCATTCCGGGTGATGTGCTGGAGGCGATCGAGCACAACCACTATCCCCAGTTCAACCTGCGCAACATTGGCCGGGTCGAAAAGACCGATGTCGACCCAGAAGACCGGCTTCGTATGGACCGCAAGCAAGGGGTGTCCGCCAGGGCTGCGGATGACCTGTTTGAAGAGGTCAGAAGCGCCGAGATGCCCGAGGTTCAGTTCGCCGAGGTGTGGAGCGAGCGGCTGATGAAGACCGTGCGTGGCAGCTTCCGCCGGCTGATGATGGAAGACCCCTGGGAGCACCGTTTCGGCGCTGAGGCCAAGGCCAACTACGACGGTCCGGTCTATCAGTTCGTTGTCGAAGGTACGCACCCAGAGGACATGCCCGGTGCCTGGTTTGGACCCGAGCCGATCCGTGGGCCAGCGAAGCGGATTGTGCCGCGTGGGCAAGAGGGCGCCGACCGTGCGACCAACATCTACGACATCATCAAGATCGTCTCAGCAGGCAGCGAATAGCCCGTATTTGCAGGGTTTGAGCGCAAGTTGGTCTAGCTGCTGCATCGGACTTCGGTCCACGGGCAGCGCTATCGAGATAGACCTTCGCGTCAATTGCGATGACTACGGCTGTTCGTCATCTGGCACAGAGGGCGCCACTGGCGGTTTGCCGCCTGGCGGGGGAAGCGGCGCGTCGTCGCCCAGCGCGCCTTCGTGACCGAGCCCAGCTTGCTCGGGCACCTCTGAGCCATCGGCACCGCTGCCGAAGACAACCTCACAGCTACCCAAGCGTGCTTTTTCGGCCGCGGTGATCTTCTCGCGTTTGAGCATCACACCACCGATCCAGCACAGGTACTTCTGCCAGGACGGCTTGACCTTGCCCTTGGTGAACTGATGATAGAAAGCCTTGGGGTTCGGAATGATGCTGCCCAGCCAGATGGTCTGTAGCAGGGTCAGCTCGAGCGGCGGACGGTTGAAGTAGTGGCTGGCCGCGGCGCGGATACCGTAGATCTTCGGCCCGAACTCGATGATGTTGAAGTACAGCTCCAAGATCTGATTCTTCTCCAGCTGACGTTCCATCTCCCAGGTGATGATCGCCTCTTGCAGCTTGCGGGCGAGGGTCTTTTCACGCTCGACGAAGAACAGGTTCTTCACCACCTGCTGACTGATGGTCGATGCGCCGCGCACGAAGCGCCCTTTCTGCAGATTGGCGACGAAAGCGCTGCGAATCTGGTTGAGCGAAAAGCCTTTGTGCCAGAAAAATGAGCCATCTTCTGTGGTCGTCACCACCTTGACCATGTTCTCGCTCATCCCCTCCAGCGGCGCCCAACGGTCACTGCCAGGGCCGGTCACGAAGGTGTAGAGCGAGTCGTCCCGTTGCCTGGCGTGGTGTTCAAATGGCGCCTGCAGCACATCGAAGCGGATGTATTTACCCAGACTGTCGATCTCGATCTTGCGGAGCAGGGGCTTGTACTCAAGTTTCAGGCTGCGCATGTCCTTCGTGTCGAGTCCGAGGTTCAAGCGCAGCGAGGCTGTGCCGCGGCAGCTCATGCCTTTGAGCATCGGCGCGACGTTGGGCACCAGGGCATCGACGATATCCTGGCAACGTACCGTCGGCATCTTCACGTGCAGATCGAAGGCGGGGGCTGAGCGATAGCGCAGAACCGAGCCGTCGATGAGCGCCGTGACCTTACCGACGGAGGCCTCGCCATTGGTCAGCCGGACCATCTCACGGCCGAGGTCGAGGACCAGGCGCCCCTTGCCGCGGAGGCTCAGGTCGGACAGCAGGTGCCGAGAAATCCGCCGCGCCCGCACATCGAGGTGACTCAATGCGGCTTCGCCGTCGACCGAGATCGTTCGGTCCTTGGCGTTGACCACCACCTGAAATCGCGTGTCGTGGAGGCTGCTGTTGCCGTGCACGTAGACGTTCGTTGGTAAAATTGCTGCGTAGGGTGCAAGTGGTAGCTGGTCGAGGCGCACGTTGAGGTGCATGTCCCCTGACTTCGTGTCGACCCGGCCTTCGATGCGCTGGGTGCCCTTCTTGCCGGGCACGGAGAAGTCCAGCGCTAGGGTCACTGCGTCGCCCTTGTGGACGACCGTCAGGTTGTAGTCCGACACCTCTCGGGCCAAGCCGGTGGCGGAGCGCTCGCCGCGGAATCTGGCGCTGCCGTGTGTGACCTTGATCTCGTCGATGGGCAGGGCGCTGAGTGTGCTGTGCAGGCGGCCGAGTTGAGCCTCCATGCGCTCCGATGCGCTACTGAGTAGCTTCCGCAGCCCCTCACGCACGATTTGACCCGGCGCAGGCTTGTTGGCGGTCTTGTGCGACCCGCGCTTGTTCGGCTTGTGTTTGGCCAACGCCTTGCGGCGCTGTTTGCGGCTGCGCTTGCCGCTGTCTTTGCCGTCTGTATCCGTACGCCTCGTGGCTTTCGGTAGCAGCGCTCTAGCCTTGGTTTTCCGGCGGTTTTTTGCAGATTTAGCGTCCGCTTTGGTGCCTTTGTCCGGCCCCGCGTCATGCTGGTCATCATCTGTCGACGGGCGCGTGCCGATGACCACCGGCCGATGTAATTCCACCCGCCGCACGTGTCGAAGTGCGAGCAGCGCCGCCGACGGGAGTCGAGAGCGGATGCGCGCTGGGATCTTGTCTTCGGCGATCGGATTCATAGACAGCTTGGTACTCACCCGCTTGACCACCAAAGACAGGCGCTGTGAGCCCCGCTCCTTGGAGATCCGAATACCGGTGACGTCGAGCTGGCCGTCGCTGGTGAGCGATAGGCCCTCAATGCCCGCGCGAATCCCACCAGCTTGCAGCGCAAAGCCAGCTGGCAGGGCGACATGGAGGTCCCCTGTTCGATCTGGGAGCTTGACCGTGCCACGCGCACCGACGGCGCCAGCGATCCCCTCGATCTGTGTGCGAGCAGACCATGTCAACGCGATCGTCTCTTGAACGGGCGAAGTGTCCTCCAACTCAAAGGAGGCATGACGCAGGTGCAGGTGCCGCAGATCTACCCCCGAGGGCGTCTTGAGTGGGCTACCCTTATCGTCGTCGATCCGCAGCTGCATTCCGGCGACGCTCACCTTCGGAACGTGGCGAGAGAGGTATTGTCTCAAGCCGCCGATTTCGCCCTTCTTCCCCGTATTTGTACCCCGGAGGCTGCGCAACAGCCCGTCGACATTGAGCCGGCCATCCTTGGCGCGATGTAGCCTGAGACGCGGCTCAGTGACAGCGACCTCCTGCAGAAACACCTTGGGATTGCTGACACCATGCAGGTCAAATCGTACGGAAATCCGCCTGATCTTGGCGATGGTCCCGCCTGTAACCGGATCGCGCAGTTCGACATCATCGAGCGTCACTGCGGAGAGTGGCTGAAGCCAAATATGACCGATGCGTAGCTCGACACCGCGGCGTGCTGCAGACGCAACCAACTTTGATTCGAGGCGTCCAGTAACGGTCTCTGGCAATGCAAAGAGCCCGACGCCGATACCCAACCCAACGAGGGCTACGAATCCCTGAGCGAGCCACAGCGCGATGGGGCGGGCTGTGGATGCAGTGGAGGGAGAGCTAGACAGGGCGAACTCGCTTGCAGCAAGGCAGGAGCGCTTGGTTAGTTGTCGAAGCTGCTCGATCCCGAGGTCGCGACAATAACACCGATGAACGCCGCAGCGACGCCCACGCCAGCGGCGATCATACCAGCGGTCTTGCCATTGGAGAGCAGATCAACTTCGTAGCTCTTCAGACCGGCGAGCGGCAGCAGCGTGTCGCGATCGGATGCTACGAGCTGGCTCGAGTACATCGAGAAGTTGAACGGCGTGACCTGGTAGCGACGACCGCCTTCTGAGCGCACGAAGATCTTCGTGTTGCGGTTCACTGCGACCTGCTTGGTCTTCAGTGTCGTCACCGTGACGGCGTCGTTGGCTCCGCGCTTGAAGATCGCCTCGCGCTCCTTGTCCTTGAGCTTGTCAGCGAGACGGCGGTCTTGGGCCAACGCCTGACGAGACTGAAGCTTACGGAACTCAACTGACGGCACCTGATAGGTGTTGTAGCAGCCGGTAAGGCCCGTGAGCAGGGCGGTCATTGTCAGAATCGCAAGACACTTCTTCATCGATGTCCCTCAGAGTTGGACCTGCCGGCGGGACCGGCGTGGCAATGCTGCGTGGGGGGAGCCCGGCAGCCGCGGACGTGGACCTAGGAGTCGGGCTGAGCGCCACAGGCCTCCCAGACCGTATTGAGGTCCTGCTGAACCAAGTAGTAAAATCCGTAGGGGAAGCAGAACATCAGCAGCAGTAGGATGACGGCGCGATCTTCGATCTCGACACCCGCCTTCTGACCCATTTCGGGCAGCGCTTTGATCATCTTCCACAGAAGCAGCAGGAATAGCGGGCCGCAGAACAGTCCACCAAAGAAGAACGCCGGCTTGAGCTCTTCGCGGCCCAAGAACGTGTTGATCTCGTTGAGGCGTTTCCACAGCCAGACAAGGCCGTAGATGCCGCAGGTGACGACCGTCAACAGGACGACCTTGACGGGGCTTGTCCACTCACCGTGAGGCAAGTTCGCTCCGCCGCGGCCACCGGAAAATCCGCCGCCACCACCGCCGCCAGAGAAGGCACCGCCACCGCCACCACCGGACGCGCGCGGCGCAGGTGCGGGCTCGGGCGCAGCGTAGGCTGGCTCAGGCTCAGGCTCAGGCGTAACTGGGGTCATCGCGACCGGCTCGGGGGCGGTGTAGGTCATCGCAGCGGGCTGGGGCTCGGGCTCGGGCTCGGGCTCAGCTGCGGCGGCACCATCCATTTCGTCGAAGAAATCCGGAGGGATCTCCATGGCGACTGTGGCCTCGTTTTCTTCGATATTCCACGCACCGGCCATTTCTGGCACCAGGGCGGCGCCAATCCACTCACTCTTTGTGTCGTCATAGATGTACTGGTCCTGCGGTAGTTCGCCGGTCCGGGCCATCTCTCGCAAAGCGCCGATCTCGAATTGGACAGCTTTTCCTTCACGGTGCAAATGGAACGCCATGGTCTGATCCTCGAGCGCCCAGCGGGGCAGGGGCACAGTAGTGTTGCTCACTTGTAGCGATACCCGTCTCCGAGTTGTCGCTCGCTGCTGGTTCAACCACCTATCGAGTCGGGCGCGTGCCAGACCTGATTTGCGGTGACCGTGCGGCAGATCTTATGGGGCCTGAGCGGGTCCCCGTCAATGCCAATTGGCCCTACGCCCCTTCATAGATGGGGTGCGGAGACCGCCCGGACATTGCAGATTCGCAGAGCGGCGAATCAGCCGTCGACTTCAAGGCCCTTGAGGCGCTTCATGTCACTCATGACCTTGTTGTACTCGATCTCCCAGGAGGACGTGCCTTCCTGCAAGTTCTGAATGCGGCGACGCACCTCTTCATCGAGATCGTCGTCGACCTTCAGATGCTGACGCAGTACATCGCGCAGCACTTTCCGAAGCTCGTGATCTTCGACGAAGATCTCGGCGACGTGGCGGCTATGGAATAGGCACTCGATCACTTGCCGAGTGAGGTAGTCCATCGCTTTGTCGCCGATGCCGAACGAACGCTCGTCGGCGATCTTGCTCTTGAGTTTGTGAAGTTGCCGAAATTCGAGCCCACCTTTACTGATGAGTTCGCGGGCGTGATTGACGATCTCACGCTCAGTACGAATGTACTCTTTCAACACACTTTCGATGTCGAGGAGGACTTCGCCCTCCATCTCCGGCTCGGCTTCAACGGCGCCAGTGCTGGTGAGCACATTGACCATATCAGTCGAGATCGGCGTGACCTTGCCAGCGTACAGCCTCATCGACGTACTCCCGGTTGGTTCGTTGTGAATTCGCAGAACCTGCTCCGTGCGGCGCCTTACCTAGCACACCCGGACCCCTCGGTCTATCGCAGACTCACCGATGCTGGATTTGATAGGCGGACATGCACTTGGCCGGTGCCCTTGATGCGGCACGCCATGCGAGAGGCGAGGGAGCCGTGGCTTGGCACGACCGAGGGCCCTCTATACCCCACCTATAGAAGAAGAAAATGAGTAGCGTTGCACGATAGCCATGCACAAGACGCGGCTGGCAGCTACGAAGTGCCGACCACCCATGGCTTATGGAAGCTCTCGATCTTGGAGACAAAGAACGCGAACTGCGAGGCCGTATTTTCGCCGGTATCGACGCGCAGCATCTTGACCGTACGTTTGCCCGAAATCTCCGTCCGCTGGGCGACGTAGCCCTCTTCGATGTAGATCTTCAGGGCGTTGCTCAGGTTGACGTGGCTGATCGCCTCGCGGCACTGCACTTCCCCGAGCTCATAGCGTTTATCCGCGATCGCCTGACAGTGGGCAACGAACGCTTTGTCGGTCATCGGGGCCTCACCCAACGCCGGCAGCGCACGGCCGAGGACGAGATAACTCTCGATGAAGTTCTGGATCAGCTTTGCGTACAGCTGCACCAGCGGCCGCAGCCGCGCACTGAGCTGCATACCGCCGTCTGGGCGGGTACGTAGCCAACCGTTGTCCATGAAGGTTGCGACCGACCGTTGATACTGCACCTCAAAAGTGACGGCGGGTTCGTACACAAACTCGTACTTCAGTAGACGACTGAGCAGCTTCGTGTCGTCCGACAGGCTGTCCGGATCAACCCGACCCTCATTGTCCATACCCGCGATGAGGGAGGCAGCGAGCAGGGCGTCGGGCACGAAGATGTGGATGAGGTTGTTCTTGTAATAGTCCAGGTGCAGACGGCCGTCGCGCTTGACGATGAAGACCTCGTCGTCGTCGTCAAAGGTCTTGCGGAACATCCAACCCGATTCTTCGAACATCTCCAGTGCGCCGTTGAGAAAGGGCTCCACGGCTTGGCCAAGCGCCCGTGCTCGCTGGCTCTGGGCACCCAAGGGGTCAATAGCGCCGCCCGATTGCCGCTGCGCCACGCGATCCTGGGTCTCAGCGAAGGCGAGCTTCTGTCGCTGCATCCGCATCGCCGTCCCCAGGGGACCCGCCAGCACCGCGCCGCGGCGGACAGCTGTGTCGAGCAAGTGACCGACCCGCGTAAGTAGATCTGTGCGGCTGATGCCGCGATTGATCTTGGTGAGCAGCACAGCGGCTGTCAGCGCGGTTGGCGTGAGCACGGCGGCTTGGTTGATCCCGCCGAGTATGTGGTAGCCGCAGACTTTGACCGCCCGCGAAAAGTCTTCAGCCTTGTAGCCTGCACCCGGCGTCACACCCTCCTGCTCCAGGAGCGCTCGCACAGACAGCGGCTCAGCGAACTGGACCCGCATGCGGCCGTATTTGTGCACAAGAACGCGGGTTGCCCCAAGCAGATCGCCGACGCCCTCGCGCTTCTTCTCGCCGCCTTCTAGCTCCCGGCGGTACGCCGCCTCTTCGATCATCCGCTCATAACCAAAGTTGGTCGGCGCGATCATGACGTCGGGTACAACGCCATCGGCCACGGACTGCAAAATCATGCGCAGGATGCCGTAGCGCGGCGGGAGCAGCTTGCCGGTCCGCGAGCGGGTTCCTTCGATGAAGAACTCGAGCCAATGATCGTCTTTGAGCAGCTTGGTGACGTAGGCCTCAAACGCCGCGCCGTAGATGGGCTGACCGCGGAATGTGCGCCGCAGAAAAAAGGCGCCGGCGTGCCGAAAGCACCAGCCAACCGGGAAAAAAGACAGATTCGCGCCAGCGGCAATGTGTGGCGGCACCATGCCGTTGCGGTAAAAAATGTAGCTGATGACCAGGTAGTCGATGTGGCTCTTGTGACTCGGCGCGATCACGATCGGGCCACGCTTGCCGGCCTGTCGAATCCGCTCCAAGCCCTCCGCATCGACCTCGAGACCGGTGTAGATGCGCGCCCAGACCAGCGTCAGGATCAAACTGAAGATGTCGATCATCCACATGCGCAGATCGGCGGCGATTTCTATGAGGTTGGCTGAGGCCTCTCTCTTCAGATCATCGAGGGAGCGATCGTCGTCGGCTCCCGCCGCAGCTTGCAGTCGGCTCTCAAAGCGGGGATCGGCGAGAATTTCGTCTGCGAGCTCGCGGGGCGGCTTGACACGACTGCCCCTGATTACGCGATCTTCACTGGCGAACCGTTGTTGAATGACCAGTCGCAGACGCTCCGCCAACAGCCCGGTGTCGCTGGCGTTTTCGTGCTCAAGTAGAAACTCAGCAACGTTGATGGGCTCGCCCAATCGTACAAAGGCGCGACGATGATTGAAGATGAAGCTGCCGAATTTGCGGAGCGTGCCTGGCGCTTCTGGATCGCCGAAGAAGGTCTCCAGGATGTTGGTGCCGTCGCCGCTGGGGTTTCGCTCCCATACCAGCACCTGGGGAACGATGAAGAGCGGAAACGTCACCTGACGCTGCGTGATGATCAGATTGGAGAGATGTGGATCGGTCGGCGCGCTGGCGCCCAGTTGGGTAAAGCTGAATCCCCGTCTCAGAAACAGGAGCACCGAGCGCCTACGCCGCAGCAGGCCGGTGACGATCTCACCATCTGGGCGGCGCTGCGCTTTGGACCAGCGGCGCCGCCACCACAGCTTCAGCGCCATTCTCCAGGGCTGGAATGCGGTGAGGGCTGGGCCATTGGTGAACTCGGCCAGGGGCAGGCGGGCGCGCACGAAGGCGAAATTGAAAAACAGGGTGTCGAGCAGGCTGACCGTCTTCATCACGTAGACGGGGACGCCCTCTTTGGCACATGTGGCGATTTCGGTGTCGATCTCAGGCGGAAAGCGTACGGGGCCGAAGAAAATACCCGCGAGCCAGCGCGCCAGAAGACCAAAGCGGGTCGTCATGCGGGAGACGTGGGCGAGCTCTGCCTCGCTCAGGCCGTCGCTCACAGGCTCCGGCAGGGTCGCGGCGACGAGGCGTTCGGGCGTGGGTCGCGGCGTGCGTGGGTCGATCTGAGGGATATTGAGCTGGGACACACGCCGACTGCCAGCGCCACCGCTGTGAACTCCGAACTCCTTGGGTTGCTCCGACTTGGAGCCCGAATCCGACGAATGCGGCGGGGGAAGGGCAGTCACGATGTCTCCATGCCAGCGTCGATCGTAGGCCGGGCCTCAGACGCGGGTCAATGTCCGCTTGTATTCGATTCGTCCCATCCATGGGCCGCGGCTCTGGTGCGGTGTTCATGCAGGCGCTCGTGCGACCGTGATGGAGCG
Organism: Myxococcales bacterium; assembly: GCA_023954815.1. Lineage (GTDB taxonomy): Bacteria > Myxococcota_A > UBA9042 > UBA9042 > UBA9042 > UBA9042. Next base: position 39,375 of record JAGSHB010000032.1, read on the forward strand.
ATGCTGTGGCGCGACACCTCTTGCGCCTAACACCTGACGGAGCGAGGCTAGGCGCCGATGGGCCGTCGATGCGCGGTTGATGGGTATAGGCCGACATAAGCGGTCACAACACCGCAACGTGCCAAGTGGCTCTCCCCGAGCTAGGACAGCGAGATGCACAGTGTTCGTCGTTGCTTTGGTCTGACCGTTGCCGGTGGTCCTCAGCTTGCGGCGGCGCGATTGGCCCTCCGTGGTCCGCCCGGAAAAGGGCTCGCCTTCGCAGAACAATGGCGCCGTGCACCGCGGCGTGTGGGCCGGGTGCTGTGCAGCAGCGCTCTATCTGAGACGTGGCCTGCCAATCGCGCTCTCGGATTGCCTTGGGGCGCACCCCTGCAGTTAGGCAAGTTGACGGTCGCGTTGGGCCCAGCGGGTGCGAGCCCAGAATCTGCCGTGCTCCGCGTTCAGGTTCCGGAAGGCCTGATGGTATGTGCGCTGGCCGCGCGCGATCGGGCATTGCCGGGGGCCGAAGCGGCCGATGTTGCGGGCGCAGACATTTTGCTGCTCGACGGAGCAGGGCTGACCAATCCGGCGACCGAAGATGCTGTCGCTCTCTTGGCGGTCGGGTCTTTGGCAGCAAGCGGCGGCGGCGTGATTCGATTGGACGACGAGCGCCTCGCAGTTGCCCTGGCTCACGTCATCCCGCCGGCCGTTCAGTTGGTGGCGCCTGCCGGCATCGCACGTCGGATCACCAGCCTCGTCGGCCGACCAGTGCGTCGGCCGACCACTGCACCCAAGCGCGGTACGATCTCGTTGTGGCCAGCCAATCAACCCCTCTCAAACCCTGATTTTCCGGGCCGATTGCACATTCACTGGCCTGGATCCACGCCCATCGATGGTTGGACGGGGGTGCCTTGGTCGGCTCAATCCGATGAGGCCGGACTGCGCCGGCTGATCGATCGCAGCGGTGCAAGCAACGTAGTGGTGTGGCATGACGATGCGGACGTGGTTCGGCGGCTCGACGATATCACCCCGGCGTTGTGGCATCTGACGTCAGAGGCCCAGCTGCCGCTGATGTAGCGAGGTGCCTCTCGACAGGGGATCGCCCAGGCGCCACACTTCGCCCGCAAACGGCTCGCCAACGGAGGCGCCATGAACCCGCAAGCTTGGCTCCATGAACTCGGCCGCGGCGACGCGATCAAACGATCGCATCCCATCGAGAAGATGGTGTGCAGCATCGGCACCGATCGGCACAGCGACATTCGACTCAAAGGGCGCGGCGTCGCCGCTGTTCATGCTCAACTGCGTGTGGGCAAACGCGGAATTCAAATCGAGGCGGTCGCTGGGGAGCGTTTGGTCATCAATGGGCGGCGCGCTGATAGCCGTGACTTGCAGCAAAACGATGTGATCGACATGGGCAGCGTGCGTCTCCGCTTTGAGATGCGGGTTGCGCGAAGAAGGGCCGCGCCGGCCCCAAGTGCCGCCACTGGCGAGCGCATTCGTTCGACGCTGGAGGCGCTCGCCCGCTTTTCCGAGAATTTGGCCGGCAGCTACGAAATCGACGATCTGCTTGAG
>JAGSHB010000088.1 GCA_023954815.1 Myxococcales bacterium
AGGCCGTTTTGGCGCTGCCGGATGAACAGCGAACAGCCATCGACGCCGCCCGTGAGAATCTGGAGCCCCTGTTCACCGACTTTGTGCAGGCCAACCGCACCATCGAGCGCGACACCCAGCAGCTGCTGGAGAAGTTCACCGAAGAGCTCGCGGCCGAGGTGGCTCGCAAGCCGTTTTCCCGCCTCAAGCGGCGCTATCGCGGCGGCGGGGACAAGCTCAAGGCGTTCTTCAAAGCCCTTCAAGAGGACTTCGTCAGCCATCTGGAGCGCTTTTTGCCCGATGATGAGGAAGACGAGCGCGGTGAAGGCCGTGGCCCGGATCCCTTTCGTGCGTTTCGTGTGAAGGTCGTCGTCGACAACAGCAAGACCAAGGGCGCACCGGTCATCTTTGAGACCCACCCGACCTTCTATCGGATGTTCGGTCGTATCGAGCGCCGCGTTGAGCAAGGTATCTACTTCACCGATCACACGATGATTCGGGGCGGCGCCTTGATGCAGGCCAACGGCGGCTACCTCGTGTGTCACGCGGCCGACCTCTTTCAGCTGCCGGGTGTGTGGGAAAACCTCAAGTCGACCGTTCGCAACCGCGAGGCGGCGATCGAGGATTTGGGCGAGACCGCCGGGTTGCTGCCGACCAGCGGCCTGAAACCAGAGCCGATTCCGATCCACCTCAAGCTGATCCTCATCGGCTCAAATACGCTCTATCACCTCGCCTATCGGACGGATGACGACTTTCGCAAGATCTTCCAGATCAAGGCCGATTTCGACGACGAGATTCGCCGTTCGCCTGAGTCCATCGACAAGTACGTGCGCTTCATCGCCACCGCGGCCAAGAACAATGGCTGCCGCGCGCTGAACCGCCCGGCTGTGGCTGAGGTGATCGAGCACGGCTCCAGATTGGTGGACTCCCAGCGAAAACTGACGCTGCGGTTCAACGACATCTCGAATGTGCTGGTCGAGGCCAACTACCATGCCGAGCAGGAAGGGGTGGAGATCATCGAATCGGCCCATATTCGCAAGGCAATCGAGGAGCGGCAGATCCGGTCGAGTCTCATCGCTGACAAGATGCACGAGGACATGCTCGATGATCAGCTGCTCATCGCAAGCGAAGGCGACGCGGTTGGTGTGATCAATGGTCTCGCTGTCTTGAGCGTCGGTGAGCACGACTTTGGTCGACCGTTTCGGGTCACGGCGCGCTGTTTTGCCGGTGATGAAGGCATCGTCAACATCGAGCGTGAAGTGAATATGAGCGGTGAGATTCACGACAAGGGCGTGCAAATCTTGGCGGGCTTCTTGGGTCACCGATTCGCAAATCGGCGGGCCCTCGCGCTGACGGCGACGGTCACTTTCGAGCAGAGCTACGGTTCTGTCGACGGAGATAGCGCATCGAGCACGTGGCTGTACGCCATCCTATCGGCGCTGGCGAATGTGCCGCTGGACCAAGGCATCGGCGTGACGGGCTCGGTCAATCAGCTCGGTGAGATCCAGCCAGTCGGAGGGGTCAATCATAAGATCGAGGGCTTCTTCCGCTTCTGCCAGGCACGAAAGCTGGACAGCAAGCAAGGCATCATCATCCCGTGGCAAAATGTGCAGCATCTGATGCTGTCACGCGAGGTGCGTGAGGCCATTGGCAAGGGTGAATTTCACATCTGGCCGGTGCGGTCCATCGACGAGGGCATGGCGCTGCTCACCCAGACCGAATCAGGTGTCGCAGACAGCGATGGCAACTACCCCAAGGGGACGGTGATGCATGCCGTCGCGCAGCGGCTTCACGAGCTCAACCCCGATAAACCCGGGCGTTCCGACGCCTGAGCGCTAGGAAAAGGACGGCGATCAGCATGACCGCGGCGCCACCTGAGACAGGAGCGTTCGGTACATCCTGAAGTGGCGATTGGGCGCTGCACGACCAGCCGTCGGGCTCGTCATCTTTGCATCCGGCCTCATCCGTCAGTCCGTCGCAATCATCGTCGAGTTGATTGCCACAGCGCTCTACAGGGGCAGGCTCCGCAGGGGATGCGTCACACAGCGAGCGCGTGCCGCCGGCAGATTGGCAGACCATCTTGCCTGTGACAGCACAGATCCCCAGTCCCACCGTGCACTGTTGGCCCACATCGAAGCCTTCGTCTGTCTCGCCGTTACAGTCGTTGTCCAAGTTGTCCCCGCACACCTCGGCTGTGGGCTCGCCCACGGACGCTTCGCAGCGCGTCGTACCGTCGGGCGCACACTTCAGCACGCCGGAAGCAGAGCACTGACCGCGACCGACCGTGCAGTTTTGGCCCAAGCCAAGCTCCTCGTCCGTCTGACCATCACAGTCATTGTCTGCGCCGTCACACAGGGTCTCTGTGGCTTCGTAGGCTTGCGGAAGCTGGCAGTCCGACCCCTTGGGACCGCAGATGGGCACAGCCGCCACGCAGACCCCCAACCCACCGCACACCACCTCGCTCAAGTCGGGCTCCTCGTCCGTCTCGCCGTCGCAGTCGTCATCCTTGCCGTTGCAGAGTTCCTTTGGGTCAGCGCCGCAGGTGTTGCAGGCGTTGAGTAGATCCTCGTCTGTCTGGCCGTCGCAGTCGTTGTCGAAGCTATCGCATAGCGTCTCGTTGACGCTCTCGTAGCCTGACGGGTAGCTACACACGTAGCCGTTCACGCCATCGCACTGCGCGACCGGGCTGCCATCGGGCAACGGGCCTGCGCAGACTCCATCGCTGAGGCACGTGCCTTGGGGCGCGACCACGCCGTCGTCGGTCTGGCTGTTGCAGTCATCATCTACCCCGTTGCAACTCTCCTTTGCGATGGGGTTGATGTCCTTATCGTCGTCATTGCAATCGCCCGTTGCCGCCGTGTAACCGTCGCCGTCGAGGTCGCAGGGCTGATTGACCTTTCCGGGGGAAGGTTTGGCCGGTGCGCCTTTGGCTGTCGTCATGCACCAATTCTCGGGCTTGTCGCTGATGCAGAGGTCCGTGTGGGACGGGTCAAGGGAGAGCACCACCTGCCATTCCGCCTCGGTCGGCTTGCTGGTTTTGCAGTTGTTGAACACGTGGCTGTCGATGATGCCGGCCGGCCCGAGCAGCTCGAGCTTCGCGTTGCAGGTCGGCAACACAAAAACGGCGGACAACTCGATGAGCTTCAAACCGAAATAGGGCCCGCCAGAGCCGGTGTCCGGCAAATGGCCGAGGAGCAGCACCTCGCCGCCTGGAACCTCGGACACCTTGGAATCAAGCGGAAACTCAAGCGTGTCACCGGCGGCGCCAGCGATTCCTTTGGCAGCGACGCGAATCACGACGTCTTTCAGCGAAACAGCCGATTTTCCGGGGTTAAAGAGCTCAACCCACCGCGCGTGGGCGCCAATGCCAACTTGAAACTCGTTGATCATCAGCGTGTTGGCTGGCATCGGGCAGCCGCCCACGGGAGACTTGGCTCCGGTCGTCGACGCCATCCCGACAGGGGATGCCAGCAGCAGGCATAGCCCGACCATCAGCGCCAAAGGGCGACAGCTCTTGCGGGAGGGGTGACAGGGCTGGCGTGGGAGGCGCGTGCTCATCTCACGGCGAGCATAGCGTTCACCCCCAGGTGATCCAATTTCGAGCGATAAATGGGGGGCTTGTCGCGCTACTCCCACTCAATGGTGCCAGGGGGTTTACTGGTGATGTCGTACACCACCCGATTGAAACCTCTTACTTCATTGATGATACGCGTAGAGATACGACCAAGCAGGTCATGGGGAAGGTCCACCCAATCCGCGGTCATGCCGTCGACACTCGTCACCACGCGCACGGCACATGTGGCCTCATACGTGCGTTGATCGCCCATGACGCCGACAGAACGCACTGGCAGCAAGACGGCAAAGTACTGCCAGAGTTCACGGTGACGCGGCCAGGCATCGATTTCCTCGCGAACGATGGCGTCCGCGGCACGAACCAGGGCACAGCTCGCCTCGTTGACTTCACCGATGATGCGAACCGCCAGACCAGGCCCGGGGAACGGCTGGCGATGGACCATGCGCTCCGGCAAGCCCAGCTCGAGGCCCAACTTCCGCACCTCGTCCTTAAACAGCTCACGCAAGGGCTCTACCAGGGCCATCTTCATGTGCTCGGGAAGGCCGCCGACGTTGTGGTGGCTCTTGATGGTGGCGCTCGGGCCCTTGAAGGACACGGACTCAATGACGTCGGGGTAGAGGGTGCCCTGAGCCAGGAAGTCGTACTCGTCTGGCAGTGCGTGCGCGGCCTCGTCGAAGACCTCGATGAACGCGTGACCGATGACCTTGCGCTTGCGCTCTGGATCCGTGACGCCAGCGAGTCCATTTAGGAAGCGATCTGCGGCGTCGACGGTGATGAGCGGCAAGCCCATCCCATCGCCGAAGATCGATTGGACGTCCGCAGCCTCGTCCTTACGCAACAGGCCGTTATCAACAAAAACACAGGTGAGACGGTCACCGATGGCGCGGTAGATCAGCGCCGCGGCCACCGACGAATCGACCCCGCCAGACAGGCCGCAGAGCACCCTGCCCTCGGGTCCCACTTGCTGCTGAATCGTCGCCACGGCCTCATCGACGAATGCCGCCATGGTCCAGCTCGGCGTGCAGCCACATAGGTCGTGGGCAAAGGCGGCGAGCACATCGGCGCCGCGCGGGGTGTGGGCCACTTCTGGGTGAAACTGCAGGCCATAGAAGCGACGTTCGAGGTTGGCGACCGCCGCTGGCACGCCATCCCGGGTCTCCGCTTGGCTGACAAACCCGGGAGCAGGGGCGGCGATCCGGTCGCCATGGCTCATCCAAACCAGCTCTTCGGAGCCGGTCGCCCAATGGCTGAGCACGCCGTCGTTGTGATCGATGCGAACATGAGCCTTGCCGTACTCGCGGGTATCCCCCGGCACGACCTCGCCGCCCAGCATCTGGGTCATCACTTGGAGGCCGTAGCAGATCCCCAGGATCGGCACGCCCATGTCGAAGATCTCTGCCGGCGGATGCGGCGCCCCCTCCTCGGTGACACTCATCGGGCCGCCAGAGAGGATGATGCCTGCGGGCTTCCAGGCCGAGATTTCAGCAAAAGAGCGCGTACACGGCCAGATTTCGCAGTAGACCTGAAGCTCGCGTACCCGGCGGGCGATGAGCATGGTGTATTGCGAACCAAAATCGAGAATCAGGAGGCGGTTGCTCATCTGAGTTCCTGTAGTCAATGCGTGGATGCGGCGCTGGATGCGCTACCTGCGGGCGGTATAGTTCGGAGCCGGGCGACTCATGACGACGTCGTGCACATGGCTCTCGGCAAGCCCCGCGTTGGTGATACAGACGAACTGCGCGTGGGTGGCCAGACCGGTGAGATCGACCGCGCCTGTGTAGCCCATTCCGGCGCGCAAACCGCCCATCAACTGGTGCACGACCGAGGCGACGGAACCCTTGCACGGCACGCGCGCCTCAACGCCTTCGGGGACGAGCTTGCGGGCATCTTCCGTCTGCTCTTGGAAGTAGCGGTCCTTGCTGCCCTGCTGCATCGCCCCCATGGAGCCCATGCCGCGGTAGGCCTTGTAGCGGATGCCGTCGAGCAGCACCTCTTCGCCGGGTGCTTCATCCGTACCGGCCAGCAGGCTGCCGACCATGATGGCGTGGGCACCGCCAGCGAGGGCCTTCACCACGTCGCCACTGTGCTTGATGCCGCCGTCTGCGATGAGCGTCACCCCCGCCGCGCGGGCAGCAGCAGCGCAATCGAGGACCGCGCTCATCTGAGGCACACCCACGCCCGCGACGATGCGCGTGGTGCAAATACTACCGGGGCCGATGCCGACTTTGACCACGTCAGCGCCAGCTTGGGCGAGCGCGGTGACCGCCGCTGGCGTCGCGATATTGCCGCCGACGATGACCACGTCTGGATGACGTGCCCGCGTGCGCTCAACTGCTTTCAGGACGTTGTTGGAGTGCCCATGAGCCGTGTCGATGACGATGACATCACAGCCAGCGGCAACCAGAGCATCGACGCGAACATCGCAGTCCCCGGATGGACCAACAGCGGCTGCACAGCGAAGGCGCCCCTGCTCGTCCCGCACCGCATGGCGCCATTGCAGCCGAGGTGCGATGTGGTCGCGCGTCATGACGCCAAGAAACCGGCCCGCGTCGTCCACCACAAAGAGGCGAGAGACGCTGTGCTCGTCCATCAGCGCGTTTGCGTCATCGGGCGAGGTTTGATGCGAGACGACGCCTTGCGCCGCGCGCATGAGCGAACCCACGTCACCGTCGGTCCCTTCCATCAGCAGGCTGCGCCGGGTCAGCACACCGATGATACGACCATCATCGACCACCGGCAGCGCGGTTTGACCTTCTGTTCGCATCAGATCTGAGGCCGTCGATCGGGACTGATCCGCTGTAATCGAGACGGCGCTCGTATCGAAGCGCGGGGCCGTCGTTTTGACCTTGCGCACTTCAGCAGCCTGCGCCTCGACTGTCAGGTTCTTGTGGATCACCGCCAACCCACCCAGGCGCGCCATCGCAATGGCCATCGGGGCCTCAGCGACGGTATCCATGGCCGCAGCCATCACGGGAATGGCCAAGTCGACACCACGACCGAGGGACGTCGCCAGCCGAACGTCGCGCGGTAACACCTGGCTGAGCGCGGGCACAAGCAGCACATCGTCGTAGGTCAGGGCCGGGGTATCGTGCACAAATCGATGGGCGTGCTCGGATGGGATCAGGCTCATGGGAGGCCTCTGGGGCTATGGGTCGTATCGATATCCGCGACCGCGCACAGTCACGATGTGGCGAGGCGTCTCAGGCGAGGGCTCCACCCACCTGCGTAGGCGCACGATGAAGTTGTCCACGGTGCGCTCGGAGGGCATGGCGTCCATCCCCCACACTTCGTCCAATATGTCCGCGCGGGTCAGCACGCGGCCGGGATGCCGGGCAAATAGCAGGACCAACTCGAGCTCTTTGTCGCTCAGGGTGATCTCATTGCCATCGGCATCTAGCAAGCGTCGCGCGTCCATGTCGAGCTTGGCGCGCCCCACAGTCGAGAGCCGATCGCTGGGAAGCTCCAAACGGCCCTGACTACGCCGAATCTGGGCCCGAACGCGCGCGATCAGCTCAACCATGTCGAAAGGCTTGCAGACATAATCATCGGCGCCAGCTTCAAATGCAGCGACTTTGGAGGGGGTGTGATCTTGGGCCGTGAGCATGACAATCGGCGTGCCCGTACCTGACCGCCGGATCTTGCGCGCTAGCTCCAGCCCGCTCATGCCGGGGAGAGAGATGTCGAGTAAAATCGCGTCAAATCGGGTGGTCGACAGGTGGTCGGCGCCGTCTTCTGCAGAGGTGTGCCAGTCGACTTGATGGCCGTCTTGTTCCAGGACGAGGCGCACCATGGTGCCGATGAGGTCGTCATCCTCAACCAGCAAAATGCGGCTCATGGGAGTGCTCCCGGAAAGTTCATGGCCCGCTTGTCACAAGCGAGGTCCCTTCTCTAGACCGCGGCCTCAACATTCGCAAGGGGCAAGGTCACCTCGAATGTCGCGCCTTGTCCCGGACCGAACGAACGACCGACGGCGTCGCCCCCCATCCGACGAGCCAGCGTCCGCGTGATGTGCAGCCCCAAGCCGGTTCCCTGGCGTCCCCCGGCCGCGTCCTGCGTGCGGCGGAAGGGCTTAAACAGGTCCGCAGCGAGCGCTGACTCAAATCCCATGCCGTCATCGGTGACGCTGAGGACGGCTTTTGTGTCCCGTGCCGTGACCGAAATGGCGATCTGGCAACCACCGTATTTCACGGCATTGTCGACCAGATTATCGACGATCGCGCGGACGGCAGCCGAATCGCCCCAGGCGTGCACGGACTCCGTGACATCGAGCCGAAACGCCACCGAATCTCCGCCGGGGAGCTCCCGCCTATGGCCCACGACGTCGGTCATCATACCGCTCAGATCGACCTTTTCGCGCACCAACACTGACTTGCCGCGCTGCCGCATCCGCTGGGCCAAGAGCAGGTTCTGGATCAACTGCTGCTCCCGTTCGACCTCCCGCAGGGCCTTGCTCGCCAAAATTGGAAGTTGCTCTGGCGGCATCGTGCCCGCCTCGACGACCTGCAGCACCGCCTTTATCCCAGCGAGCGGCGTCTTCATCTCGTGGGTGACTCGGGACAGGAACTCCTGGATTTCGTCACGAAAACGTCGCTCTGCCCGGACCAGCCGATAGAGCATCAAAACGACGGCGAGCAGCAGCCCGGTGAGGAGCACGCCCTCACCCGTGAGCATGCGACGGCGACCAGCAACGTGGGCCTCCAATGCCGCTAGCGTGCGATCGCGAGCGCGCAGCCCCCAGGGTGCCTGGATCATGGCGATAGCAGGCGTCGCGTTGTCGACTTGAACGACCTCGAAGCGATCGTCCGTTGCAAAAACGCCCGCGGGAGGCAGCTTTCGGGCGACACGCAGCCGCAATGCGTGGAGATGAGAAGCGTCGACCAGGCTGCGCCGCATCATGCGATCTTCGCTGGTAATCGAACGATGAAAGAAGACCAGCCACCACAGACTCAACACGATGAGAACGACGATTGCGGCCCCAAAAATCAAGGTTGCAGGGTCCGTTCGGCTCGTGATGCGTGGCAGTCGACCCATGATGGCTCAGTCCGCTGTGTGAGCGAGGACAGCGTCGACGAATTGGTCAAGCTGCGCTGCGGTATGAGCAGCTGACAGGAACATCACCTCGTAGGCGGATGGCGGCACGTAGAACCCAGCCGCAAGCAGCTGGCCGTGGAGTTCCTTGAACCGTGCGACGTGGGTCTGGCTGATGGCGTCCGCGTCGGCGGGAAGTGGCCCGTCGTCGAGATAGAGCCAAAACAACGATCCTTGACGCTGCACTTGCGGCCACGAGCGATTGGCCGCGGCAATACGGTCTTCGACCCGCTGCCCGAGCGCTTCCAATCGCTCGTAGATGGCCGAATCGGAGAGCTTGTTCAGGGTGGCCAATCCAGCGGCCATCGAGACCGGGTTTCCGCTCAACGTACCCGCCTGATAGACCGGGCCCATCGGGGCAAGCTGCTCCATCAGCGCTTTCGGGCCGACCACGGCGCCGACCGGCATGCCGCCGCCGATGACCTTGCCGAGGGTGACCAGATCCGGCTGGATGTCGACCAGCTTGCCGTACCCGCCCCACCCGACGCGGAATCCGGAGATGACCTCGTCGAAGATGAGCAAGCTGCCGTGGTCGGCTGTGAGTCTCCGCAAGCCAGCAAGAAACTCCGGTTGCTGCAACAGCAGGCCATTGTTCGCAGGCATCGGCTCCAAAATGACGGCGGCGATGTCCTCTGGGTGAGCTTTGAAGAGCGCCTCCACCGCGGCGAGGTCTGCGAAGGGCACCTGGAGTGTGGCCGAAGCGATGGCCGCCGGAACGCCAGCGCTCGACGGTTCAGTATCACCCTCAACGGCGGTCACCAGCCCACTGCCAGCCTTGACCAGCAAGCCGTCGCTGTGGCCGTGGTAACCGCCCTCAAATTTAACGATGAGGGGACGCCCAGTGATGCCGCGCGCCAGCCGAATCGCGGTCATCACCGCCTCGGTGCCCGAGCTGACGAACCGACACTGATCGAAGCCGTCAAATGCCGAGACGATCAGCGATGCCAGCTCGACTTCGCCCGCGTGGCAGGCGCCGAAGCTGAGCCCATGACTGGCAGCATCGACAACGGCGGAGACGACGTCGCCGTCAGCGTGACCCAGGATGAGCGGGCCCCACGACATGCAGAGATCGGTGTAGACCTTGCCGTCAGCGTCCGTGACCTCACTGCCAGCAGCGCTGCTGAAGAAGATGGGGTCGCCGGGCACGGAACCGAACGCACGAACCGGGCTGTGAACACCGCCAGGGGTCACCTGTTGGGCACGATCGAAGAGCGCTGCGGACTTGGGGTTCATCTGATCTCCTGCTTGCGGGTCATGCCGTCTCAATGCGGTGATGATGGCGGCCTCTACGGAGGCCCGCGAGGGGTCTTTTGCCACAGCGGTGGCCCGCACGCCATGACGAGCTTGCAGGTGTGCCGCCGTGGTCGGCCCAATGCAGACCAATGGCGTATCCCGTAGCGTTGGCGCCCAGCTGAGCAAGCGGTCGGCGGCCGATGGTGCAGCAAGGTAGACAGCGTCGACGCCGCTGACCTTGACTAGCTCCGATGCTGTCGGCGGGGTGGGCATGACGTTGTCGTAGCAGGGCCACGGCAGATAGCGAATGCCAGCGTGTCTGAGACCAACGCCAAGTTCAGGCCGCGCGTGACCGGCGCAGGGATGCCCCACCGCACTCCCAGCGGGTAATACAGCCGCCAATTGACTTGCGAGTTGCGCGCCCGTCGCGGATGGCGCTTGGACGTCGACCACTAGCGGTGCGAGGGCGCCTGCTGTGGCCTGGCCGACCGCCGCGAGCAAGCCGCCAGCCGACTGCCAGGCCGCAATCTCGGCCTGTTTGCCAAAAAACCGCACGGCGTGAGGGCTCGTAAAGGCGAGCGCTGCGATCGAAGAGAGCGAGTCGATTTGGGTGGTTGGGTCAGTGCTTCGGGCACGTAATTCGGCGGTCGGCAGCTCGAGCACCGCAATCCCCCGGGACTGTAGCTGGGTCTTGAGCGCTTGATTGTCGTCCCGCATGCGTGTCAGCAGGACCTTGGGCGGTGTGGGCATCTCCGGCAACGAGGTCGTCACGGCCACTCAGCAGATGCTCTCAAGGGTCATGTCCAAGTCCGCCATGTGCGGCCCGCGGTCATGACTGGCTCTTGGTAGCGCGAATGCGGGCAACGCGAGCCCTTGGGCAGCGACGGCGTGCTCTCCCAGGGCGAGGGCAGCGACCATCTGCAGCGCTGTGAGCGGTGCGCCTTGGATGGCTCCAAATGCAGCTGCATATCGCAGCCCCATGGCGAATCCCTCGAAAAATTCGACGTAACCACGGACAATCGTCAGGTGGCGATCGAGCGGCACGTGAAAGAGGCGAGCGCCGAGATAGCTCTCCATCGCCTCGGACACGGCCCTCTCAGCTGGCACAACCCAGCTACGCAAATCCTCGCGCCAATCCCCAGCGAGCGCCTCTTCCAATTGGGCAAGAGCGCCAGCGTCAAGCGGCAGGTCGTCCGAAAATAAGGGGGCGGCGGCGGCCGCAAAACTGGCCAGTGCACCGCTATCGGCGTCAGCGACGCGCGCCTCGAGGAAGCCTCGCCACGCCAAGAAGAGACGCCCATTGAGCGTCGGAGGCGTCGCTGGGAGCGCACGCTGCGAAGACAAATCTGCGATCAAACCGCCAATCTCCGCCATTCTCGCAAGCAGCGGCTGGCGGCGGTCTGCGATGGCGTCGAGCACGAGCTCCCTGAGGGTTGTGAACGCTTCCCAAGGCAGCTTCGTACGCGCCGTGATGCGCACGTCTTCCAGGCCATCGCGAAATCGAAATACCGACAATGGGGTGCGCCAGCCACCGTCCGCGTGAGCGAGCGTGACCGGCTCATCTGTCTCGGCGAGACGACGACGAACCGCCGGTGACAGCGTCGACATGCCGACCTCGACGCCGTCTGGCGTTGCCCAGGCCCACACCGGGAAGGCATCGAGCGGTGAGGAGACATCGTTGTGGTCGCCGACGGGCAGCCCTTCAACGAGCGCTGTGCGAACCGCTCGCTCTGTTGCGACTGGCGGAAACGCGACTTCTCCGGCCTTTTTGCGGCGTTTACCGCCCTTTATCGCTGCATCCCATGCCTCTTGGGCAGCGGGAAGCCACGCGTGACTTGGGCAGGACTTGAGCTCTGCTGAGATGCCATCGAGCGCTGCCATGAAGAGCACGTGCATGATCGAGCGTTCCTGTAACAAGGGGGACAAGGGCTGCGGTGTCGAGGCATGAAACCTGCCACGGGCTACGGATGCCACGCAAGGCATCGGAGCGATGATCGGCGGTGGCCCTCGCAAAAAGCAGTAGGGGCGACCCTGAGGCCGCCCCTACACACGTTGGATCTGAAGCGTCTAGCCCTTGGAAGCCTTCTGCATCCACACCAGGCGACCGTTCGGGCCTGGGATGCTGCCCTTGACGAGCAGCAAGTTCTTGTCGTCTTCAACGCCGACAATGAGGAGATTCTGCACGGTGATACGGGCGTTGCCGTAGTGACCTGCCATCTTCTTGCCCTTGAACACGCGACCGGGGGTGGTGTTCTGACCGAGCGAACCACCGTGACGGAACTTCTCGTGGGTACCGTGCGTGGCCTTCGGGGCGTTGAAGTTGTGACGCTTGATGACGCCAGCGAAGCCGCGACCGATGGAGGTGCCGACCACGTCAACGAAGCTACCGACGGAGAACACGCTCGCGCGCAGCTCCTGGCCGACTTCCATCAGCGCCATGTCGCTCTTTTCGAGACGGGCCTCGCGGAGGTGGGCCTTGGCCTCAACACCCTGCTTTGCGAAGAAACCAGCCTTGGGCTTGTTCACTTTCTTGGCTTTGACGTCGCCGTAGCCCACGACAACCGCGTTGTAGCCGTCGGGGCCGTCTTCCGTCTTGACCTTGACCACCGTGCAGGGACCAGCGTCCACTACGGTGACGGCGATGCGATCGCCTTCGGGTCCAAAGATCTGGGTCATGCCGACTTTGCGGCCAAAGATTCCGATGCTCATATTATCGCTCCTGCTGCACGCCTCTTGTGCGCTTGTTGGAGTCCGGTCTGATTGGCTGCGTCTGCAGCGTCAGTCCATCTGTTCCCGCGATCATCGCGGGGCGGCGGGTTCTACCCCCACTGAGGGGCAGCGTCAAGCCTATAGTTTCACGGGGGTTGCTGATCGACCTCGGTCAATCCATGCCGCCAATCCAACGCTCGAGCCTTGGGCTGCGCAATGCGCCCGATCCGAGCCACTCGCCCAAAGCGTAGAGGCTGCCGGTTGCGACCACGCCGCTGCTGGGCGACGCCTCCCGCATGGCGTGCTGAAAACAGCCTTTGGAGGAGCCGACGGCGTTACTCGCCAAGGGCGCACACGCGTCGACTGCGGCGGCGAGGTCGGTGGCCTTGTGGAGCCGTGTGCTCTCCATCCGCGGCAACCAAAAGGTGTCCGTGATCGGGGCCAGGAGTCGAATCAACTCTTCAGGATCCCGGTTGTCTCGCACCGACAGCACGACTTGCCAACGGTTGCCACGGGCCTCAAGCGCGCTGACGAGCGCACGCATACCAGCGGGGTTGTGCGCACCATCGATGACCACAGTTGGGTCCTTCGAGATGACCTCCAACCGAGCGGGCCACGGTACTTCGGCGAGATACCACGCTACTTCGTCGAGCGGCGGGAGCGCGCGGTCCCAGACCTTGAGCAATTCGGCGTAGGCAAGCACCGCGGTCGCAGCATTTTCGACCTGGTGGGCGCCGTTGAGCGCGACTTCAACATGCAGCGGTCCGGGCAGCGCGGGGCCGCGCAACACAGCCGAGGTGCCAAACGCTTTGCCGCTAACATCGACCTCGGTGACCAGCACATCGGTACCGACCTTGCGGATGGGACAGTCGAGCCCCAGACGCCGAGCCGCACCAATCGTGACCGTCGGTTGGGCGACGATCAGCGGCCTGCCTGGGCGTGCAATGGCGACCTTTTCCCGTGCGATCTCGGCCAACGTATCGCCCAACACCCGCGTGTGGTCTCGGGCGATCTGGGTCACCACAGCTAAGAGCGGTGTGGTGACGTTTGTGGCGTCCAGCCGGCCTCCCAGCCCAACTTCCATGACAGCAATCTCAGCTTTTTGCTTGCGAAAGATGACAAACGCGGCGGCGGCGAGCACCTCGAAGGGCGTAGGTCCGAGATCGCCGGAGGCATCTCGAATCTCGACCAATGCTTCATCGAGCAGCTCGGCGCTCACGCATCGATCGCCGAGGCGGAAACGCTCCCGGGTCTGTACCAGATGGGGCGATGTGAAGTGACCAACACGAACGCCCGCGGTGTGCAGCAACCCGGCCAGCATCGCGGACGTTGAGCCTTTTCCGTTGGTGCCCGCGACCACGACGGTGGGCGTGGCCTGCTCGGGATGACCCAGCGCCGCCAACAGCGCGTGCATGCGATCGAGGCCCAACTTCATCCCGGCGGCGCTACGTTCCGCGAGCCAACGGTGGCCAGGACCGTCGTGGGAAATCATCTCGTGATTCATACAGATCCCTGCTGAAAGCGCTGCAGCTACTTGCCGACGAGGCCTTGGTCCACCAACTGATGGTGCGCCTGCCGCGCTGCCTGAACAGCGCCGCGCTCCCGCTGGTATTTACCATTACCGGGATCGAGCGCCAGCGCCTTGTCCAATTCAGCGAGCGCTGCGTCAAAGCGTCGGGCGTATTTGTTCACCTGGGCGCGGTTCCAGTGGACCTTGCCGGCCTGCTGCTTGTTCGCGACGTTTTTCATGGTCGCGAGCGCCTGACCGTATGCGGCCAAAGCGTCGTCATAGCGGGACTGGGCCATGCGGCGCGCGCCGGTGTCGCACAACGACTCAGCGGCCCCCTCGCAGTCGTACATCTGCGCAGTCACCCGAACCCGGTGGGGCACAACCAATCGACCGATCCGCTGCGCCACGCGACGACGCAATTGGCGCAAAATGTTGTGAGCACGCGGTGCCCTGGGGGCGACGTTCTGGGTCTCGGAGGTACGACCGGTGCGTTGTTCGACGACGTGGCGAAGGTACAGCAACTGGCCGGTGGAGGACTGGATGCGCACGAGCACACTGACCCGCGCGTTCCAGCGCAGGCGCCTCATGGTGCAGGGGCGTTTTTCGTACTTCACTGCGCTCTCTTCCCCGCCCTTGCCGTCGCCCGTGATCACCTTGGTCTTGCAGGTGGTGCTACGCCGTTCCTCGCGAAGGTGCATGCGATAGTCATCGACCCGGCCACTGATCGCCAAGCCACCGCCGTAGTTCACGAGCTTCACGACACCGGCCACGCCGGCGAGGACTTCCCGCTCCACTTCGCGGCGCAACTGGCCTGCAACGACCCCAAAGTCTGGGCGATGCGCCGAAAATCCAGCCACGCTGACGGAGCCGCCGTAAGGCCGTGCGTTGATCACCGATGGGCGGACGACAACCATCGAGACAGATGTGGTGCCACAGCCCTCAGCGAGGGTCGCGACAATGAGCAAGAGTAGGACGGCGAGTCGATTGTTCATGGATCCTCCAGGACCGCTTCAGTGCACGCCGCGGCGATTGTGCCCGAAAGCCACGACTGCCGAGTAGGACGCACCGAGCACGTCGTTTGTTCACCTGTGCTGTGCGGTTGTCAACTACAACAGGTGTCAGCGGCACTCCGCCGCCGCCTCCGAACAAGAGTCGACTGCCCCTCCGCCCCGTGCGGTGTGGTCAATTTTCTGTCGCCCTAGCGCTGTGACAGTTGCGCTCCGGCCATTGCTGGGTCGCCGTTGCAGCCATTTCCGCGCTATGAGCCCGGGATTTCGGGGTCCGTTGCCCCAAACAGCGTCGCCCCCTATGCTGCCGGCCCCTCCCCAATCTCCGTCTCCCATGCCGCTGCTGGAGCCACCTATGACCGCACACACAACCGCCTACATTTCCGCAGAGTTCGGTCTGCGCGCATCTCTCCCGACCTACTCGGGCGGACTCGGTGTGTTGGCGGGCGACCACGTGAAAGCGGCTGCAGATGCAGGACTGCCGCTGGTCGGAATCTCGCTGTACTACCACCAGGGGTATGGCTTGCAGCGCATTGACGCGCACGGTGATCAGCAACTCGATTTTCCCCGCTGCCCACCCAGTTCGATCCTCAAAGACTCCGGCATTCGCTTGACCTTGCGCCTATCTGGCATCGACGTGCGCGCCCACGCTTGGCGATTCGATCAGGTCGGCCGAGGCGGGCATGTGGTACCGGTCTACTTCCTCGATACCCTGCTGCCGGAGAATCCACCCGAGTGGCGCGACGTGTCGCGGATGCTCTACGGCGGCGATCACAGCAATCGTCTGCGCCAGGAAGCGGTCATGGGGATCGGTGGATACGCCCTCATGAAGGCCATCGGCTACAAGGGCGAGCTGCGCGCTCACCTCAATGAAGGCCACACCGCCTTTTTCGCCTGCGCGATGCTCCGCGAGTTGAAGGATCGTGAGGTCGTGCGCCAGCGCGTGCACTTCACGACCCATACGCCTGTGCCCGCCGGTCACGACGTCTTTGATCTCTCCGAAGTGCTGCACGTTGTCGGCGAACATGTGCCCGAGTCGGTCGCGAAGCTGGGCGGCAAGCAGCGGATCAGCATGAGCGAGTTGGCCTCCCAGTTGGCGGCGACGTGCAACGGCGTCAGCGAGATCAACGCCCGGGTCGCGCGCGATATCTTCCCCAATCGTCAGGTGGATGGACTCACAAACGGCGTACACTTCGACACTTGGGTCAATCCCGCCATGGGCCACCTCTTCGACGCGCACATCCCGGGCTGGCGTGACGACGCTCGCTTGCTGGAAAGCCTCCCGGAACGCACAGATCCCGCGTTTTTGTCGGCTTTTGACGCCGCGCGTGCAGCTGCCAAGCGTGACCTGATCGAATACGCCAATGGCGTCACGCAGCTGGGCATGAGCGAGGACGTGCTGACCCTTGGTTTTGCGCGCAGAACCGCTCCCTACAAACGCGCGACGCTGCTTTTCGCGGACCTCGACCGCTTGCTGAAGTTCGGTTCGGGCCGGGTGCAGGTCATCTTCGCCGGCAAGGCCCACCCCAACGACGTCAACGGGCGGGCGTTGGTTAGTGAGATCGTGCGGCGGTCGCGTGAATTGCGCGGCCAGCTCTCAGTCGCGTTCTTACCCAACTACAACATGTGGCTTGGTCGCATGCTCACGTCGGGTGTCGATATCTGGTTGAACAACCCCATCCGCCCCCTCGAGGCGTGCGGCACCAGCGGTATGAAGGCTGCGCTCAACGGCGTGCCGAATTTCAGCGTGCTCGACGGCTGGTGGGCCGAAGCGTGCGCACACGGTGACAATGGGTGGGCGATCGGTCACGGCGAAGAAGATCGCGACGACCTACGCGACGCTGATGCCCTGTATCGGGTACTTGGCGAGCAGATTTTGCCAGCCTGGGAGTCCAACCCAGAGGTCTTCCGTGCTGTTCGGATGCGGGCGATTGCGACCGCGCCGCGCTTTTCTGCCGCGCGCATGGTCCACGCCTACGACGAGCGCTATTACCGTCGGACCGATGGGTAGCCAATCGGTGCGGGCGCTACTGGTCGGCGCAGGAGCTCGATGGTTTGGCCGAGCAGTCGCCTGACCACGTCGGCGTTATTTCGCCGATGGTCTCGTACTTTCGGCCGTAGAGGTCTGACAGACTCAGTTTGACCCGCAACCGCTTGTCGGCCACCTGACAGGGACACTTCACGAAAGCGGTGATCGCAGAGAATTGGTATTTGAACTCCCCGTCAGCGATCGGCTTGAGCGTCGACATCACCGGCACAGCGCCAGGTTTGACCACAGTGCCCGTATCCACGCGCTGCATCTCCACCGTCATCTTCAGCTTTTTGTGAGAGAGCCCGCGCATACGGACGGCCACCCAGATGTGCTGCCCGCCTTGTGGCCCACGCAGCATCTCAGGTGTGGCAGTGCCGTCGGACCAATCAACGAAACCCTTGCCGTCATTGCTTGCCCCGCCGACTACGGCACCCACGGTCCCATCATCCGGGATCTCGGTTTCTTCGGGCTCTTCACATGCGACCGATGCGCTCAGCACCAGTGCGCACAGAACCAGCATGCGCGCTCTCGAAGCGACGCTTGCGGGAAGTCGGGTTGTGCGTATCGGATCGACGTTCTTCACACGGAGCTCCATCACCTGCCGGCCGGCACGCTACCAGAACACGCCGATTGGCGCCTTTTACACCAGCCCATTGTGAGCTTTTCGGGCGATGCGATGGGGATCTCTGCGCAAATCCGGCTTGCCGCGTTGACACCTCTCCAGCCATCGCCGCATGGTCCACCCGCAAGTGAACCGCAGGGGGAAATGATGCAGTTTGAGCCGACCGCAGGTGGTGCCCTCAAAATCGATGGTCGTCGGACGGCCAAAGATGTTCGTGCCCGCATCAAGACAGATGTTTCAGCGCTGCTGGCCGACGGGATTCAGCCGGGCCTGGCCGTGGTGCTCGTCGGTGAAGATCCAGCGTCTGCGATCTACGTTCGCAACAAGATTCGTGCGTGTGAGCGGGCTGGCATTCGTTCTGTTGCTCACCGCCTGAGCGCGGATACATCAGCCGATGCGCTGATGAGTCTTCTCGATGACCTCAACGCCGATCCGACCATCGACGGCATCCTGGTGCAGCTGCCCCTCCCCGACCATCTCGACACAGACGCGGTAATCGCCAAGGTCCGCCAAGACAAGGATGTCGATGGATTCGCACTGGGCAATCTCGGCGCCCTGACGGCGGGGCAGCCCGGGCTTGTGGCCTGCACACCGGCCGGCGTGATGGAGATGCTGGGGCGCTACTTCGCCCAAATCGGCGAGTCGATGAGTGGCAAGCACGCGGTGGTCATCGGCCGCAGCGTGACCGTCGGTAAACCCATGGCACTGCTCCTTTTACAGGCCAACTGCACGGTCACCGTCTGCCATAGCCGAACCCCGGATACCGCAGCTCATGTCCGGCGTGCCGATATCGTGGTGGCGGCGGCTGGGCGGCCCGAACTGGTGAAGGCTGACTGGCTCAAGCCGGGTGCTGCCGTCATCGATGTGGGCATCCACCGCCGTGAAGACGGCAGCCTCTGTGGTGACGTGGAATTTGAACCAGCCACGCAGGTCGCCGGTGGTATCAGCCCGGTGCCAGGCGGGGTTGGCCCCATGACCATCGCGATGCTGCTCGACAACACCCTGGTCGCCTGCCGCCGCCGCCGCCGCGATGTCGCACACCCATAGCGCGGCGCAAGCGAAGTTCCCTTGACTTTCCTTGCGACCGAACCTAGTACCTTTTCCAAGGAAACTGAGCGGTTTGTCCAACCGGTCTGGCGACGCCAACCGACCACATTAACCTATTGAATTCCTTCGCATCCCAAAGCGCAGAACTCTCGTCAACTGAGGCCTGCGTCGGTCACATCCCGCTGATCCACTTTCGAGAGGTCTGGCCATGACATCCCTCCGCCGCACACCGCTGTACGACCAGCACGTCGCCCTTGGCGGACAGCTCGTCGACTTTGCTGGCTGGGAGATGCCGGTGCAGTACAAGGGTCGCGGGCTCGTGGTTGAGCACTTGGCCACACGCAGCGGCTGCGGTCTGTTCGATGTCAGCCATATGGGTGAGATCCTTGTTGAAGGCCCCGGCGCCATGGCCGAGGTGCAGGCGCTGGTCAGCAATGACGTCAGCAAGCTGACCGACGGCGATGCCTGCTATGCCCTGCTCTGCCACCCCGATGGCGGTACGGTCGATGATCTCTACGTCTACCGCCTCGGCGCCGAACGCTTCCTGTTGGTCGTCAACGCCGCCAATATCGATAAGGACTTCGCCCACCTGCAGGCCCACGCCAAGCAGCCCGAGCGGGTCATCAACCGGTCTGACGAATTTGCTCAAATTGCCATCCAAGGCCCGAAAGCATCGGCTGTTTTGGCGAAAGTAGCTCCTGGTGACGCCATTGGCCTGCCGCGGAACTTCATTCGCGTGCACGACTTCCATGGCGCCAACTTGCTCGTCGCGACGACGGGTTACACCGGCGAGGCTGGCTTCGAAGTGTACTGTCCGCCCGAGGTGGCGAGCGATCTGTGGCAGGCGCTGATGGCCGCCGATCCAGATGTCTGCCCCGTCGGTCTCGGCGCCCGCGATACCCTACGTTTGGAGATGGGGTACGCCCTGTACGGCCACGAGCTACGTGACGACATCAACGGTTACGAAGCCCGCGTCGCCTGGGCCATCAAGCTCGGTGCTGGGCCGTTTGTCGGCAGTGACGCGCTGGCGACCATCAAAGCCAACAAGCCAACCCGGCGCCTGGTGGGGCTGGAGATGATCGATCGCGGCATCGCGCGGGCCGACTACCCAGTCGTCCATGACGGCGAGCCTGTCGGTCACATCACAAGCGGCACGCAATCACCGAATCTTCGCCGCCCCATCGCCATCGCGCTGGTGCCGCGCACCCTGTCCAAACTTGGAACGGAGCTGTCCGTCGAGATGCGGGGCAAGCTCCGCCGCGCTCGCGTCGTCAAGTATCCGTTTTTCAAGCACGAATCCTAAGTTCGCCCCAACGCTGCCCCTCAGCATACGCCTCCTGGAGAACCCATGTCCGTCCCGTCCGACCTGTTGTACACCGAAGAGCACGAGTGGGTTCGTAAGGAAGACGACGATGTTGTCCTCATCGGCATCACGGCGTTCGCGCAGGAGCAGCTAGGCACCGTCGTCTACGTGGAGCTCCCCGAAGAGGGTTCCGAGGTCGCAAAAGGCGAATCCATCGGACAGATCGAGTCGACCAAGTCGGCTTCGGACATCTACGCGCCGGTGTCTGGCCAGGTCGTTGAGGTCAACAGCGCCTTGGAAGACGCGCCAGAGCTGCTCAACAGCAACCCCTACGAAGATGGCTGGATCATGCGGGTGAAGCTCGAGTCGCCAGACGAGCTCGAGGAGCTCCTACGCAGCTCCGAGTACAAAGAGCAGATCGCGGACAGCTAGCAGCGCGCCGCGTAATCTAACTGACTGTCGCAGCACGCTGCTGGTTTATCGGAAACAGGCGCGTCAGTGGTTTAGCCCGCTGACGCGCCGTTGTCGTTTTGAATCCCTACGAGTCGAAGTACTCGCGACCGAAGCGTTTGGCGAAGTCGGGCTTGTCCAACGACTTGCCGAGCGCTTCCTCGTATTCGACCTTGTCGTTGACCACCAACCGCTCCAACTGTTCGTTGAGCATCTGATTACCCTGCTTTTTCGCGGTCATCTGGATGTTGGCGATCTGGTGGTTCTTACCCTCACGGATGAGGTTCGAGATCGCGTTCGAGCCAACCAGAATCTCCAGGGCCGCGATGCGACCGCCGCCCTTTTTCCGACACAGCGTCTGCGAAATCACACCCTTGAGACAGTCCGCGACCGTCGAGCGAATCTGCGACTGCTGCTCATGGGGGAACAGATCGATAATACGATCGACCGTCGAAATCGCCGTCGCCGTGTGCAGCGTGCCAAAGACCAAGTGACCCGTATTTGCGGTCTCCAAGGCCAAACCCACCGTCTCGATGTCACGCATTTCGCCGACCAGGACGATGTCGGGATCTTCGCGAAGTGCCGCCTTCAATGCGCGCTTGAAGCTCTTGGTGTGCTCGCCGACCTCTCGCTGATTGACCAATGACTTACGGCTTTTGTGCACAAATTCGATGGGGTCTTCCAGCGTGATGATGTGCGTGCGCCGCGTGCGGTTGATGTAGTCCATCATGGCGGCGAGCGTGGTCGACTTGCCACTACCCGTCGGTCCGGTGACGAGGACCATGCCCTTCGGGTGATCGCACATCTTGCGGACGGTCTCAGGGAGCCCCAGCTGCTCGAAGGTCAGGATTTTGTCGGGGATCTGGCGCAACACCGCGCCGGTACCCAGTCGATCCCTGAACAGGTTCACACGGAACCGGGCGACACCTTCGATGGCATAGGCCAAGTCGCAATCGTTGCTCTCAAACTCCTCCAGCGACCGATCGGCCATCACGGGCTCAAACAGCTCGTCGACCGTCTCCGGGCCCAAGACTTTGGCTTCCGAAATCTCGTGGATCTCGCCGTCAATCCGCCAACGCGGCCGGTGACCAGCGCAGAGGTGAAGATCGGATGCCCCCTCTGCGACCATGCGCTTGAGCATCGCATCGAGACGCGGGTTGTTTTGCACGCGCGCGCCGAATCGCCGACTGACACCACCGCCTGCAACGGGACTGCCCGCACCGCCCTTGTCGAACACGGACGTTGGCGCACCGGCACCAGGCACAGGCATGGCCACACGCCCGGTCGCGCGACTCGGAATGCCGCCGCCGAGCGGTGAAGGCAAGGTACTCCCGCCGCCACCACCACCACCATCGAGCGAAATACCGCGGGCCTGGGCCAGCTTGCGGAACGCCTCTGGGTCGATACGAACCGGCGTGACCTCCATCCCTGGAATATGCTTGCGCATGGCCTCGAACGTATGGCGCGTCAATGGATCGACAAAGCCCACCACGAGACGCCCCGACTCACTCTTGACAGGAAGGACCCGCTGGCGAGCGATGAAAGCGGCGGGCAACAGCTCGACCACTTCTTTGGACGGTGGCGCACGGCGCAGATCGAAAAATCGCAGCGGAATATCCGGCTGGACCCGACCAACTCGGGCCGCGAGGGCCTTTCCCAGCTGCATGCCGAACGTCGGAACCCGCTCGAACAACAGCTCCACGACCGGCGCGTTGAAGTTCATCACCAGCGACTTCGTGGCGGCGGTCACTGCGACCTTGCGGGGCTGACCAAGCAGCATCTCGACCTCGCCAAAAGTCTCCATGGCGCTGACGCGGTTGATCTCGACCATCGTGTCCGTACCCGGAACCGCCATCGACAGGGTGGCGCTGCCGTTGAGCAACAGACCGAATCCATCGGCGCGGTCACCGACCTTCATCATCGGCTCGCGTGCGGCGTAGTGCCCCAGCATGGCCTGCTGCGCCGGGCCGCGGAGCTGCTGCTCAGGAATGCCTCGGAAAATCGCGCTTTGGGACATGGCCTTAACGACTTTGGGGAGCAAGTCTGCGCTGACTGGCTGCTGCTTCATCGGGCGACCTCAGGGGCTGAGTGGGGAGCTACGAGAGACAAGGATGGGGCCCGCAGGCTAGCAGACTGGGCCGTAAATCAAACCGGCCGCTGCGCTATTGTATCGGTCCTCACAGGTGGAACGGCAGCAGGACGGGCAACACCGGCTTGCCGGGTTGCTGACGGATCGGCGCATGGACCAAGGAGCCGTCGCTGAGAGTGACGCGCCACTGAGCGCCCGTCATCTGAGCTGACTGGGCAACGTGGGCGTGGCCAGCGGTATCCATCCAAATGGGGGCGCGAAGTCCATCCCGCAGGCGCAAGAACCGGCGCTCATCTGTCGCGGCGACGTCGGCGAGGAGCGCCTCGGCGAGGGTGATGGACGCCGGACAATCGAAGCGGCACGGCAAGTGTCGCAGCGTGCTGACGTTGCGCTCGCCCAGGGCACCGGGCAACGCAGCCAATCGCGGATCAAAATGCTGAGTCCGTGCGGCGGCACGGGCGATGGCGAGCCCATTGTCGCCGAGCTGGATCAGCGCTTCATCGCCGGATCGCTGGGCTTTTCGCGCGAGTATGGCTTCGGCGTGCGCGTCGCAGAACGCCGCCACGCAGCACGGCGGATAGCCGTAGGCCGCACCGACGGCGCGATGAGCGGCATGCATTCGCTGTAGCTCTGTCTGGGAGGAGGCGGCACCGCGCGCGGCGTTTTCGAGCTCGGCAGCAAGGCATGCTCGGGCGAGCTCTTTGCCTGTGGACAACACCACCAAATGGACGCCGCGCTCCCCATCGGCCGCCGGCACCAACAGGCCCCCTGGCACATCACGAAAGGCGGTGCTCGAAGCTGTCAGAAACAACCCGTGTCGCCGCCAGGCGCGTTGCCAAGGTTTGAGAGACGCGCGCGGCAACCGCAAACGCCACGCTTGGCGCAGCCCAAGGGCCAGACCACGGGCCTCGACACATGTTGCGCTGGCACGGAGTTGGGGAGCGGTCATCGCCGGCGCTTTCGACCCCGAGCTGTGGCCCGTTTACCGTTGGAGATCATGACCCAGGCGCGTTTGGGAAACCCGCGCGATGCAGGCGGCGGCTCGGTGCTCAGCACGTAGGCCGCGCGGCGATTTTTGACCTGATCTGTGTTGTCGGGCGTCGCCACCGCCAGGGCCGTCTCACCAAACCCCTGGTAGTAGATAGGGATCGTCAGCCCGCGCTTGGCGAACCAGGCGCTGATGGCCTTGGCACGCTTGCGCGACAGCTCGAGGTTGTCCCCTGCCTTGCCGACCGTGTCCGTGTAGCCGCCGACGTACAGGGCCATGGGCAGCACCCCGGCGACCTTGCGCAATTCGGCGGTGATGCGGTCGATGGGCTGGGTCAGCTTGGGAATCTCGGACGCCTTCAACTCCCACTTACCTGACTCAAAGACGATGTCGTCGTGGGGGATGTTCACAAACGTAACCGACTCCACGCCGCTCCAGAAGCCGACCGTGTCATAGGCCCGCAGGATGAAGCGCCCCAGCACCTGCTTGGCTGTTTGTTTCCATTTCAGCGTGATGGGTGTGCCCGGCTTGGCGGCGAAAGGCTGCTCCACCTCATCGATCTCTTCACCGTCGTCGCCGATCACGGTCAGCTTGAGCTTGCCCTTGGGCTCAGAGACGCGAACCGTGATCTGATGACCGGCCGTGTTGACGTCCTTGGCAGCGATCGCGATGCGCGGCGCCGATCCCACCTTCAAGGTGAACGTGAACGTGAACGGACCGAACTTCTCGCGACCGGCGCGCCCAGTGATCTGGCAGGAGTAGTCCATGACCCCCTTGCCCTGCCGAATCGCCAGCTTCTTGGTGCGACCTGCGCGAATCGTGCCGCCGCGCAAAGTCAGCTTTTTACCTGATTTTGCAGTGACCTTGACGACAACGCCCTTGAGATCCACCCCTGGCGTCAGGGTGATGGCCGGCTTCTGCTTGCCGTATTGGACGACGGGGATGAGGCCAAAACCGAGGTGGTCCGCCTCGACTTCAGCGAAGGCGGTCGTGCTCGTCACGCAGATGATGATCGTGGCGATCAAGAGAGTCAGCGGGCTGCGCATTCCATCCTCCGTCGGTGCATTTGCCGGGGCAACCTAGCACGACCGAACGTGAGATCGAGCGATCACACCACCGATGCGCACATTGCACCTAAGTATGTGACGGATGAGGACGCTTTTCGATTCGCAGGGTCGTCAGGACCGCCAAACTAATCGTCTGTGGCGACTCGAATGGAGAGATCTCCGAGCTGCTTGTCGTCCACCGGATTCGGCGAGCGGGTCAGCAGGTCTGTCGCCCGCTGGGTCTTCGGGAAAGCGATGACGTCGCGCAGGCTGTCGGCCCCGCAGAGCAGCATCAGCAGGCGATCGAGACCGAGGGCGATACCACCGTGCGGCGGCGTGCCGTAGCTCAGCGCCTCGAGGAAGAAGCCGAACTTGTCCTGCACTTCTTCTTTGCTGAGACCGAGGGTCTGGAAGACCTTGTCCTGCACGTCCGAGCGGTGAATACGAATCGAACCACCGCCCAACTCGACGCCATTGACGACAAGATCATAGGCCAGCGCTTTGACCGCCGCCGGATCGCTATCGAGCAGCGGCATGTCCTCGTGGCGCGGGTTGGTGAAGGGGTGGTGCATCGCCTGGTACCGATTTTCGCCGTCGTCGTACTCGAACATCGGGAAGTCGGTGACCCACACAAACGACCAGCTATTGGGCTTGATGAGACCGAGCCGTTCCGCTGCAACGCCGCGAATCCGGGCCAAAGCGGCGTTGACCACCGACGGTTTGTCGGCCGAGAACAGGATCAAACCGCCCTCTTCGGCACCGAGCGCCGTGTTGAGGTCGGCGCGCAAGGCATCGTCGACACCTTTCGCCACTGGACCGCTCCAAGCGCCGCCGGGCTGAACGCGCGCCCAAGCGATACCCTTCGCACCAAATGGCGCCGCCTCAG
>JAGSHB010000270.1 GCA_023954815.1 Myxococcales bacterium
GCATATCAGTGGGATCCCAACAACACCTGCCCCCTAAAGGGCATCCTGGGCCATCGTCCTCACAGCCGACAGAACCACCAAGCCCTGCACCACCGACCAGTCACGGTTTGCTACAAGCCGGATTCGGCGCCGTACCCTGTCCGGCCGTAAACCCCGGCTTGACATAGCACGGCGTCATGCACCAATCGCCCGTGAGCGCCCACTTCTTGCCGCCTTTGCCAGCGCCACATAGGTCCGCCGCGCCCTTGCACACCTGCACCGGGTCGGACACCGCCGCTGTGTTGACCATGGTGTTGGGCCAGTGAATCTTGGCGACGTGCCACATATCGAGCGGCATCATCGCCACGTTGTCGATCTTCAGCACCAGCACCGCCTGGATGTAGATCTTGACGGTGGCGAACGACTTCTCAAAGCCGTGGTCGTCCCAATAATGCACACCCACGTGATAAGCCACAGGCTTGGTCAACGACCCCTCCGGCTCATCGAGGTTGAGGTTTTCGGGCCCAGCGCCGTTGGTATCGTCCAAGTCTAGCGAAGGGTCGTCGGCCGCCTTCGCCGCGCTGCCCCAGTTTGGGTTCTTATTGAACCAGAATGTGTCGAATGGATTGGAGAACCACGGATCGGCGGCGCCATCACAGTCAATGTCCGGACCAGCTGCTAGCGGATGGGCAAAGTGCAGATCCATATCCGCGCCAGCCCCTGGGCCCTCATCCGTTTGGTCAGGATCGGCGGGCGTGTCCCAATGCAGCTCCACATGAATCGCCTGGTCTGGTGTCACCAACACCTCCTTGCACGCCGGCGCGCAGGATTGCACATTAGTTTGATCCCAAACGGTCAGACAGAACTTGTACAAACCCGCGCTATCCGCCTTGAAGGTCGGGTTGGCAAATTTGGCCGATGGCACGAGCAGCTGCTTCGACCCCGTCGGTTGCGTGACCACCCACTGATACTTGGCGATGCCCCCTGGACTCCACGACTGACTCTGGTCGCCGATGAGGTGCAACATGGTCTGTGGAATCACCTCCTCGCCCTCCACCACCTTCACTTTCGCCAGAGGGCAACTCTCGGTGACGCCGACGCCCTTGCAGAGCAACGTGCTTTTCGAGGCAAAGGCGTTCGATGCGAAGAGTATCTCGGCGATGTCCGGCTTTTTCTGCCCCGTCGACTCATCCACAGCGCTCTCGTCTTCCGGCGAATAGATTACGCTGAAGGTCGCTGAGCCATTGACGGCGATGCGGAGGGGCGCTGTCGTCGTGGGCCCCGATTTTGCGTCGACTTTCGGATAGCTGGTCTTCATCGCGCTGAAGTCGAAGGTGAACTCATCGCTGTTGCCCACCAAGCCGAAGTCGATCTTGCTCACGACCAGCTCGGCGCTGCCGCAGTTGCCGATGACGACCTTCTGCGACTGGGTCATTCCGACCTTGGTGCCGCCGAAGTTCAGCTCACCTGCTGGCGTGACCTGCATGCACGGCATGGCGCTGTTGCCGATGAGCGGGACCGTGGGCGGCGCCTTGGACACGTCGTTGGTGACGATGCGAATGAGGCCTTGCTTCTTGTAGGGATCGGCAGGCGAAAATAGCACCTTCACTTCGATGGATCCTTGGGGCGCAATGCGTAGTTCGGGCTTGAAGAGGATGAGGCCATCGGGCTTGTGAGATTTGCCGTCCGGCGTGATGACCCGAAAGCTCTTGGACCCCTCGAACTCCAGGCGTTTGACCACCAAGGGGGCATCGCCGGCATTGATGAGCGTGAGCTTCTTCTGGGACGTGTCGTCAGGGGCGACTTCCTGAAAGTCGAGCACGCTCGGGCTGGACGTGAGGCGCGGCGTACCGAGGTCTGTCGTCAGCTTGATGTTGTAGGTCTTGGCGTAGAATCCGGGGTCGCCGGCGAGGGTCACCTGCACGGTCGCGCGACGGACTACGTCGTCGTAGCGGGTGTAGCGGATGATGAACCCTTCTTCGTGGCCGGAACCAGCGGGGCTGAGGCCACTGGGCGCCACAGGTGTGAAGTTGGCCTTGTCACACGGGGTGAGCCCGTCAGATTTGTAGCAGCGAAACGCCAGCCCAGCGCTCTCATCAGGGGAGATCGCGTCGTAGTCGAGCGTGATCTTGCGGACACGCAGCAAGGAAGCGGAAGCGACCGCCCCGACATTGGTGACCTTGAACCGCAGGTCGACCGTCGAACCGATCTTGCCGCCCACCGACGCCACTTCGACGGTCTGGCCGTTGGTGACAATGGCGCCCGTGCTCGCCAACCGGACCTCCACGTCGGCGACGCAGTCGATTCCCTGCTGAAAGTTGATGCACGGCAGGTTGGCGCTGTCCGTGTCGGAAGAAATGCCCTCGTCGGGCGCACAACCGACGGAGAGGAGCATCATCGCAACGATGCCGACGAGGGAGGATGAGGGGTCGCGACGCATAGCGGGCAGGTTCATGGCGGGCTCCATAAAGGCACACGCCTACGCAGCCGTTCGCGCCAATGGCGACAACGGCAGGGCCGCGCCGCAGAACGGGGCGACCTGCGCAGCAGTGGGCAGTTCAGCCGGTAGTTGCGGTGGCCAGCGCCCATCCGTCACAGAATTGGCGGAAGGCGTCACGGGGATGGGTTGGCGCGGCTGCACGCAGCGGCTACCTTCCGCGCCATGCGTATTCTCCTCGCCCAAATCAACGCCACCATCGCCCACATCGACGCCAACGTCGCCGCCATCGAGGCCGCTTGTGCCCTCGGGCGCGAACGCGGTGTCGATGTCGTTGTCACGCCTGAGCTCGCCGTGTTGGGCTACCCGCCCCTGGACCTGCTGGAGCGGCCGGATCTGCTGGCCGAGGCTGAAGGCGCACGCACTCGACTAGCTGCGGCCTCCACCGGGCTGACCCTGGTCGTCGGCACCGCGCTGCCCAACCGTGGTCAAATCGATGGGCGCCCCAACCGGCCCGCCATCAACGCCGCCGATGTGTTCACCGATGGCGAGCTGGTCGCGACGGTGGCCAAGCGGCTGCTGCCTACCTACGACGTCTTTGACGAAGACCGCTACTTCGAGCCAGGCACGGCCACCCAAGTGTTGTCCATCGCCGGTGAGCGCGTGGGGATCACCATCTGCGAGGACATCTGGTCCGACGACGACAACGGCGTCCGCAAATACGATGTTGATCCAGTGGCTGCGCTGGCTGGGGCGGGTGCCACGCTAGTGCTCAACCTCTCCGCATCGCCCTTTGACCTCGGCAAAGCAGCCCGTCGCGTGTCTTTGGTGAGTGACATTGCTCGGGAACATGGCGTCACCGTGGCCTACTGCAATCTCGTGGGCGGTAACGACGCGCTGATCTTCGACGGTCGCAGCTTCGTGGTGAACGCGACTGGCGAGGTCATCGGCTCAGGCAAGGGCTTCGCCACCGATAACCTGTTTGTCGACACAGCACAGTCGCTGCCGAAAGCTACCGCTGACGCACAGACTGTCTCAGCGCTGCCGGGTCATTTCTTGCCGCCGCCAGCGGTAGAGGCCCGCGCCGCCCTGGTGTTGGGCGTGCGAGACTATCTGCATAAGTGTGGATTTTCACAGGTGGTGTTGGGCCTCAGCGGGGGCATCGACTCCGCCGTCACCGCCGCAATCGCGGTCGAAGCCATCGGAGCCGACAACGTGCTCGGCGTCGCCATGCCGGGGCCGTACTCCAGCGGCCACAGCGTCACCGACGCGCTCGCGCTGGCCGACAACCTCGGCATTCGCTGCCCCATCGTTCCCATCAAAGGGCCGTTTGAAGGGTTCAAGGCCGCCCTCGCTAATGAACTCGCTCGTCCGGGCCGCGACACCGGCGGGGTGACGGAGCAAAACCTGCAAGCCCGCGCCCGCGGCGTCATCCTCATGGGGTTGTCCAACCACACGGGCCGCATGCTGCTCACGACCGGTAATAAGAGTGAGATGGCTGTGGGGTATTGCACGCTCTACGGCGACATGAACGGCGGATTGGCGGTCATTGGTGACCTGCCCAAGATGCTGGTCTACGACGTGGCGCGCACCTACAACACCGAGCGTGAAGTCATCCCCGTCAATACCATCGACAAGCCGCCGAGCGCGGAGCTGGCACCCGACCAACAAGACTCGGACTCGCTGCCGCCCTACCCCGTGCTCGACCGCATCCTGGAGATGCATCTGATCGAGCGTTTGCCTGCGGATGACATCGCAACGCAGGGCGGGTTTGACCTGAAGGTGGTGCGCCGCATCGTCCGGCTGACAGAGCTCAACGAATACAAGCGACGTCAGGCTGCGCCGGTGCTCAGAGTCACGGCCAAGGCCTTTGGTTCTGGCCGCCGCGTACCCATGGCCCGCCGTATGCCGCCTTGGTGAGCGACGCCTCTGTTGCTGCTGCTGCTACAGGTCGTCGTAGTCGATATCGAGCTTGACGTCGGTGGTGCCGCCCTCGTCGCGGGCCTTCACAAAGGCCACGTAGGCCTCGGCTGCGACCGATAGCGCCTCCGCAGGGCCGCCAGCTAGCTGCGCGTCGACGTGAGCGCGGCTGATGTTGAAATCGGTCCGCGTCGCCGTCTCTTGGTCAATCCGCGCGGCCTTGAGCCACGTCTGCAGCTCACCAGGCGCCACCTGCAAGAGCCGCGCGCAGTCGTGCAGGTTGCGGAACTTCACGTTGCCGGTCGTATCTACGCCGAGATGGTAGAGCGCGAAGAGCACTGCTGGTTCTGGACGACTCATGGGATCTCCCGTGGTCACTGGTTGTCACTGGCTACCAATGAATGATTGACAGCAAAAAGCGCGCGGCCCTGCCAACGATGAGGTCAGCAGGGCCGCGCAGGTTCGCAGCTACGTGCGCGGGGGCTACATCATGCCGCCCATGCCGCCCATGCCACCCATGCCACCCATGCCGCCCATACCACCCATGCCGCCCATGCCAGCCATGGCTGCCGCGGGGTCATCCTTCTGAGGAAGGTCGGTGATCATGGCGTCCGTGGTCAGCATGAGGCTGGTGACGCTGGTCGCGTTGATGAGGGCCGAACGCACAACCTTGGTCGGGTCGAGCACGCCGTCGGCGAGCAGGTCGCCGTAGGTCTCCGTGCGTGCGTTGAAGCCGAAGCTACCTTCCGCGTTGCGCACCTTGTTGACCACGAGGCTGCCTTCCCAACCGGCGTTGGCCGCGATTTGCCGCATGGGCTCCTCGATGGCACGACGCACGCAGTTGACGCCGAACTGCCGGTCACCAGCGACCTGTAGGTCGGCGATCGCAGCCTGCGCACGCACCAGGGCGACACCGCCGCCAGGCACGATGCCCGACTCCACTGCAGCGCGCGTGGCGTGCAGGGCGTCTTCAACGCGGGCCTTCTTCTCTTTCATCTCGACTTCAGTCGCCGCGCCGACTTTGACGATGGCGACGCCACCGGACAGCTTGGCCAGACGCTCTTCGAGCTTCTCGCGGTCGTAGTCGCTGGTGGTGTCTTCGATCTGACGACGAATCTGGCTCATGCGGCTCTTGAGCGCGTCCGTATCACCTTCACCGTCGACGATGGTGGTGGCGTCCTTGCTCATGACGATGCGCTTAGCGCGACCGAGCATGTCGATGGTGACGGTCTCGAGCTTGTGGCCGAGATCTTCCGACAGGAACGTGCCGCCCGTCAGGACAGCGATGTCCTGCAACATGGCCTTGCGACGATCGCCGAAGCCAGGCGCCTTGACGGCCGAGACGTTCAGCGCACCGCGCAGCTTGTTGAGCACCAGCACCGGCAGGGCCTCGCCGTCGACGTCCTCAGCGAGGACCAACAGCGGACGCTGCTCACGGGCGATCTGCTCAAGCACGGGCAGGAGGTCCTTTGCGGACGAAACCTTCTTCTCGTGGATGAGGATGTAGGCGTCCTCAAGCACGCACTCCATGTTCTCAGCGTCGGTGACGAAGTAGGGCGAGATGTAGCCGCGGTCGAACTGCATGCCGTCGACGGTGTCGAGGGTGGTGTCGATGCTCTTGGCCTCTTCGACCGTGATGACGCCCTCTTTGCCGAC
>JAGSHB010000036.1 GCA_023954815.1 Myxococcales bacterium
ATCCAAAGGCCCGATCCACCTGACTGTTTGTGGGTCTTTTGGGCGATGATTTCGGCTGCTTGAGGGCCCATGGCTAGGGTCATATGAAAGGGCCCAGCGCCCGTGGACAGTTTGTAGCGCCAGACCCGCGCGGTGAGCGTGTCGCCCGCTGAGATGGCGTGCAAAGACGGTTGGGTCGCCGTTGCGTAGTTACACTTGTCGGTTTCGATCTCATACCACGGCTCAGCGTCGATAATGTCCACGCTCGTGTCAGCGTTAGTGCACGGCACTGCTTGCTCGGGTGCGTTTTTCCAGAAGGGGTCTTTGTCACTGCTCGCCAAAGCGAAGAGGCCATGCTTGATGAGCGACACCTTGCTACTTGTATCGGGAAATACAGCGTCCCCAGATGAACTATCGACGGCAGCGCCATCGGTCGAACGGGGGAGCGAGCCATCGCTTTCGGCCGCGTCCGCATCAGCACCGTCTGCATCGGCCAGCGGAATCGCGCTTGTGTCCCCCACCGTGCTGTCAGCGGCGGCATCGGACGCCATGTGGCTATCGGTGATGTGCGTCTCTGCTGACCCTGCGTCGCCCGTGAACGCTGAGTTCCGACCGCAGCCGGTTGCCGCGTACACCACTGCGGCAGCCATCATGAGCTGATAAACCACGCGCTGGGCGCGACCTGCTGCCCCCAGCAAACTTGAGGCAGGCGCGGGCTGGCGACGATGGGGGAGGTCTATGGTCGGGGCACAACAAGGGCTGGGCATCACGGCTCCCAAATGCGCTGTGAGATGCTGGAGAGTACAATAATATGCGGCGTGCGACGTAGTTCCATGACTATTCCTGAGCTGTCTGAAACCGTGCTCGCGTTCATCCGAACGCTGATCAGAGGTGCGCACAGTCGCGACATCCGTTGACTGTCTGGGGTGGCGCCCATGTGGGCTCGGCGCTGGGTCTCCAATCGACCACTCCTGGTAGCATGGGGCGCGACTGTTCTGTGCACGCCCGCGGAGCCCTTGCACTCCCAAGGTATGTGGCAGATCCCAGGCTTGCAGGGCCAGCGGAAAAACCCCGACGCTCGCGGCAAACTGGCGTTGCGCTTGGCCTGGTTGGACAGGGACCGCGTGACCGCGGTGACTCACAACTGCGGAACGGCTGCCATGGCGAAGTGCATCGTCAACTGGCTCAAACATGGCGAAGTGCATCGTCAACTGGCTCAAACGCGTTCGCATCCAGCAGGCGCCCAAGTGGACCGCTGCGCAGGTGACTCTCGTCTTCGACTGAGGTCGTGCCGTACATGGCTCGGCAGGCAACGGACGCCTCACGCGTCGGCCAGTGCGCGTCGCAGCCTCGCCAGCGCCGCCCACGCGACGAGTACCTTAAAGCGACGGCGATCCAACCCCCGGAAGACTTGGCGCCAGGACGCAGTTCCGCCGGGGCCGGTGACGGCCATACAGATGGTGCCGACGGGCTTGTCGTCCGTGCCGCCTGAGGGGCCCGCGATACCCGTTGTTGCCACGCTGAACTCGGCGCCGGTCCGGGCCCGCGCTCCCTCGGCCATGGCGGCTGCAACCTCTTCGCTGACGGCGCCGTGGGTGTCGATGAGCGCGGCTGGCACGCCGAGGAGGGATGTTTTTGCGGCGTTGCTGTAGCAGACGAGATCTGCGAGTAGATGCTGGCTCATGCCGGCCGCGTCGGTGAGCAAGTCCCCAATCAGCCCGCCTGTGCAGCTCTCGGCGACCGCGACGGTGGCGTCACGGCGCGCTAGGGCGTTCCGCGTGATGTCGCCGATGGAAGCGCTGGGGTCTTCCGAGAACAAACGCCAGCCGAGGCTATCGCGCACTGCGTCGAGCCAGATACCCCAGGCCGGATCAGGGCCGGTGCTGTGCAGGCGAATCTCTGGAAAACGCGGGAGTGAACGAATCTGGACCTGTTCGTAGCAGGGCAGCGCAGCGATGCGTTCCTGAAGCGCGCTCTCGGTGATGCCAAAGATGCGCAACATGTGCTCGGATCTGGGGGTGGCTGTCAGTCGGGCTTGTGCCAGCAGCGCCGTGAGGTGAGCGCGCAGCATTCCCTGGAACTCCCGTGGAACACCAGGAAAACAAGCGAATAGTGCCGCTCCGACGCGCTGTGAGAAGCCAGGTGCGGTGCCGAACTCGTTGGTCAGTACCTCGGCCCCATCGGGAAAGTCTGCCTGGCGTTGATTGGTCTCCGTGAAGGGCCTACCGCGGGCTGCGAATCGCGATTCAAGCGCTGCCAATACATCAGGGTGGCGGCGCAAGGGCACCCCGACAGCCTCCGCCAAGGCGGCGCGAGACTGGTCGTCATCGGTTGGCCCAAGCCCGCCTGTGACCAGAACCAACTTGGCGCGGGTAGCGAGCTCATTGACGGCTCGTACCACATCATCGCGGGCATCTGAGACGTGCCTCGCCTCCAGCAACTGCACCCCGAGTCGTTCTAGCTCTTTGGCCGCATGGTGGCCATTGGACTCGTGGGTGTTGCCACGCAGTAGCTCGTCACCGATGGCTAGGAATGCAACGGACATCGACACCTCCACATACAATCGCGCTTGGCCGTCTCCCCGCTGGAAAGGAGTCCAGACGCGCCGCAGTCTTTGCAGTACACGCGCCTGAGCGGCTTGCCAAGCGCTGTCCGCTATCAGGAGAGCGCCAAAGCGCTGCCAACAACAGCGAACCCTTCCGCCGACAGCCAGCGTGATCCTGCTCTCCCTTCGCGTGTAGAACGAGGCCGGTGACACGAGTAAATACCTTGAGTTTTAGTTAGATCAGCGCCATCTTGGCCGCAGTTCTCAGATGCAGTGAGCGCAGAAGAATGCAGCGCGCAGCAGGGCGGTTCGTTCGTCCTTTGCGCCCGTTTTACGGATGTGGCGCACGGGGGGCCGACATGAACGAAGTCGACGCGCTCAGGGTCGAACTCGCCGCAACGAGGAGGGTGCTCGCCGAGTCGCAGCGCGTGGCACGCCTGGGCAATTGGGTGCTGGATCACGAAACGGGAGAACTCAGTTGGTCGGCTGAGATCTTTGAGCTATTCGAGTTGGACCCGGACAAGTTTGGCGCGTCCTACGAGGCCTTTCTCCATGCGATCCACCCTGGCGACCGAGACAAGGTCAGCGCGGCCTATGCTGAGTCACTGGAAACCCGACAGCCGTACGAAATCACCCATCGGCTGCTGCTACCTGACGACAAGATCCGCTGGGTCAACGAGCGCTGCCACACGTTCTTCACGGCCGAAGGGGCGCCGATTCGGTCCCATGGCACCGTGCAAGACGTGACGGCTGCGGTCCTCGCTCATCAAGAACAGACCCGCCTGCAAGAGCACTCCGCCCAAACCCAGCGCTTGGAGTCCCTTGGACTGCTCGCGGGCGGGATCGCGCACGACTTCAACAACCTGCTCACGACTGTTCTCGGCAATTGCTCCGTGATTCGGTCGCAGCGCGACCTCAGTGGCGCGTCTCAACGCAGTCTAGCGGATATCGAGGAGGGTGCGCGCCGAGCAGCGCTGCTCTGCGCCCAACTGCTCGCCTACGCGGGTAAGGGCCGGTTCGTGTCGCAGGTGGTCGACCTCTCCAATCTGATCAGGAGCATGACTGCGTTGGTCCGTGTTTCGCTGCCCAGGGCCACGACGCTGAAATTGGACTTGACCGACGGGCTGCCAGGGGTCGAGGGAGACCTCGCCCAGTTGCAGCAGGTCGTTCTGAATTTGGTGCTCAATGGTGCCGAAGCGCTCGGCGGCGAAGAAGGCACGGTCCACCTGCGCACGGGGATCGTGGACGCCGACCTCCACTACGTACGGGCCAATGCGTTTGGCAGCGAAATCTCACCGGGAAAGTACGTCTTCCTAGAGGTGACGGATGATGGCTGTGGCATGTCGCAGGAGACCCAGCAGAGCCTATTTGAGCCCTTCTTCACAACGAAAGCGACGGGGCGTGGTCTCGGGATGAGCGCCGTACAGGGCATCGTGGCGAATCATCACGGGGCGATGCGTGTGTACTCAGAGGAAGGGCTTGGCTCCACCTTCAAGCTGCTCTTTCCGGCGACATCTCAGGCCGCGGAGGAGGTGGTGGCTGAAACTCCTGTCACCTTCAAAGGCAAAGGGCTGGTGCTGGTCGTCGACGATGACGATTCTGTGCGCAGAACGGCGCTGCGGTGCTTCTCATTGCTGGGGTTTGACACCTTGGACTGCGAATCTGGTGAGGAGGCGTTAGCGCTGTACGCCGCTCGATCCACCGAGATTCAGCTGGTGTTCCTCGACATGACCATGCCGGGAATCGGCGGGCGGGAGTGTTTCCGCCGGTTGCGCGTGTTCGACGCGGACGTACAAGTGATCTTGACCTCCGGATACAATGAGCAGCGCACCATCTCCACCGTCGTAGGCAAGGGGCTCGCCGGTTTTGTGCAGAAACCCTACTCCCTGAGCGACCTGGAGCACGCCCTCGAACAGGTTGAGTGGGATTGACTCGAATCGTCGCCTATCCGGTTGATTTGACACATGCATTCGGGATTTCGGCGGGGCCGGGGACCCTGATCCCATCAGGAAAACCTATCGGACACGCACGTCACGATGCGCGAGCTAGTCGCGGCCGAAGAGGTCGTGCAGTTGGCTCAAGACGAAGTCACAGACGCCCGCCAGGAGGCCACATGGCGCGGCCCGCCCACTAATATGCCTTCGACGGCCCTGAATGCCCTGGGCGGGCTCCTAGGGCCCT
This sequence comes from Myxococcales bacterium, assembly GCA_023954815.1. Taxonomy (GTDB): domain Bacteria; phylum Myxococcota_A; class UBA9042; order UBA9042; family UBA9042; genus UBA9042. The sequence goes on from JAGSHB010000036.1 coordinate 4,706, forward strand.
AGAACAGCACTTTGGCCTTCAAAAAACAGCGTTTTGAAGGGATTCCCGACCTGCTTCCATGCGCGCGCTGTCGGTGGCGTGGCGCCGCTCACCCGCCGTGACTTCGATGCCCACTGACGCTCTGGAGATAGAGCCGCTCCACTTTGATGCGTGCCCACTCGGTGCGACGGAGGAACTTCAGGCTGGACTTGATGCTGGGGTCGTAGGCGAAGCAGCGAACTGGCACGCGGTCAGCGAGGAAGTCCCACCCGTGGCGCTTTACCATATGCTCCAAAATCGCCTTGAGCGTCACCCCGTGCAGGGGGTTGTTGGGCTGAGTTTGCGGCACCTGAGCAGAACGGGCTCCTGCATCACGGTCTTTGCGCTCGGGCTGGGCGTTGTCGCTGTGGTCCTTGCCCATGGTGTTCCTCCGGTGCGGCATGCAGGCCGTTTGATACCACAAGTGAGGCCGCAACCGATCGTTGCGCCGTGGGGGGCACCTTCGCTCTATGAGAGCTGGACCGTGCCATTGATCGATGCCCTGAACTCTGCAAGGCTGCGGCACAATCCGCCCCACAGGCCCATCATCACAACAGCTGCGCGGCGACGAGTCGGCCGAGTCCATCCCATGAACCAGACCCCACCTCAGCCGCCCCAGACGGAGCCACCCCCGCCGCAAGACGCCAACGCCCGCATCCAGGTGATGAGCATGGTCGTGCTGGCGACCCTGGCCACAGGTGCCGCGTTGTACTGGCTGCGACCCGTCATGGTGCCTTTTGTGTTGGCGCTGATGCTGACGTACGTGCTGCGCCCGCCCATGGCTTGGATGATGACGCGGCTGCGTTTTCCCCATTGGCTGGCGGTCATCGCGGCGCTGAGTGTCGGGTTTTTACTGCTCACTGGCGCCGGCATCGTGGTGGGTCGCTCTGTGAAGACGCTGATGGGCCACGCCGACGCCTACGAGCAGCAGCTGCAGACCGCTGTGCGCCAAGCCGCGGCGTGGCTTCACGGCCAGGGCATCACCGTCGGCAGTGAGGCATTTGAGCGTCACCTGGCGGCGGCGCCCGTGGGTAGCATCCTGATGCGGCTGGCCAATACTTTGGTGGACTTGCTGTCCAATACGTTCCTCGTGCTGGTGTTCGCGGTCTATTTGCTACAGGGCGGCGCTGAGGCCGAAGCCGATCCCGACGACACCGGTCTGTGGGACAGAATCGACGAGCAAATCAAGCGCTATGTGAACCTCAAAATCGCCCTGAGCGCGGGTACGGGCGCCACGGTTTGGCTGATCCTCACAGTGTTGGGAATCGATCTGGCGATGGTCTTTGGGGTGATGGCCTTTGCGCTGAACTTTGTGCCGAACGTCGGCTCTGTCATCGCGACCCTGCTGCCGCTGCCCTTGGTGCTGGTGAGCCCCGACATCTCGACAACCGCAGCGGTTCTCGCCATCGCGCTGCCCGGTGCGGTGCAGATGGTGGTGGGCAATGTGCTGGAGCCGAAGCTCGCTGGCGACTCCTTGGATCTGCACCCCATCACCGTGCTGCTGGCCCTCATCCTGTGGGGGATGTTATGGGGCATGACGGGCATGCTGCTCGCGACGCCGATGACGGCCGTTGCGCGGCTGCTCTTGGAGCAAAGCGAGTTGATGCATCCGGTCGCCGAGTTGATGGCCGGCCGTGTTTCGCCCGCAAAATCGAATCACTAGCTGGCCAGCCCAGCCAATTGCCGCGGTGGTCTTGTGACGCCGCGGACTTCGGAGTTTCTCATGCGTCCCATCTCCTTTCAGCGTCACTACATCAGCCACCCTGCCGGTTCTTGCTTGGCGTCTTTTGGCGAGACCAAGGTGATCTGCACAGCATCCATCAGCGAGAGTCTGCCGCGCTGGCTCGTGGGTAAGGGCCGCGGTTGGGTCTCGGCCGAATACGCGATGCTGCCCGGCAGCACGTCGAGCCGGAAGCGCCGTGACCGCGGCGGCAAGACCGACGGTCGCTCCATCGAGATTCAGCGTCTCATCGGTCGCAGCCTGCGCGCAGCGGTGAATTTAGAGGCGCTCGGTGAGGTGTCGATCACGGTCGACTGCGACGTGTTGCAGGCCGACGGTGGCACCCGCACCACAGCCATCAGCGGCGGCTACGTGGCCCTGGTGGATGCGCTCAACAAGATCGCGGCGGAGCGCGGCGAAGAGCGCGGTGCGGCAGCCTACCTCAACGGCCAGCTGGCCGCGGTGAGCGTGGGCGTCGTCAAGGGCGAGATCGTTTGTGATTTGGACTACTACCACGACAGCCGCGCCGACGTAGACATGAACGTGGTCATGCGCGACGGCGACTTCGTGGAGGTCCAGGGCACCGGTGAGCAGGGCGTCTTCTCGCGGTCGCAGATGGATCAGCTCCTAGACTCGGCGGCCGAAGGTATTGAGCTGATTCAAGCCGCACAGGTGGCTGCGCTCGTCGACTAGCGGATGACGGGATAGCTAGCGCTGCGGAAGCCCCAGCAGATAGAGCTGCCGGGCAGGCCCGAACCCACCAACGGTGCCCTTTTCCCAGGTGTAGTCGTCGGCATGCAGGCCCGTGAGCAGCTCATCCATGTCGGACTGAGTGTACGTGCGGGCGTTGCTCACCGCCCCGTCCCAGGCGACGACGGCCGGGATGATGGGGATGATGTACGTGAAGACTAGCTGCTGCCACGTCATCGGGCGAATCCACGGGGTGAGCAACAGCGTCATCAAGAAGGTGTTCGGAATCGCGAGCCACCACAGCGCGCGCGGCATGCTGTTGTCGCTGATCTCGAACGCCAGGAACGGCGCCCGATCATCGAAGGCCCGTTTGACGATGGAGCGCGCGAGGTCGGGCGGCATGTGGTGGAGGCTACACATCATCGTGCGAACGCCTTGCGCGATGTCGCCGGGGTTGGTGGCGTCGACGGGAGTGGTGAGGTAGGTGACCCGCTCGTCTGCCTGATCAGCGATGATGTCCGCTTGCTCCACCTGCGGATACAGATCGCTAAACGTCAGCTTTGTGCCGGCCAATCCAGGCTGCTGCCACAGCTTCTGCATGACATGGAGCATCGGACCACAGCTTCCAGAGCAAAGATCGAAGACCGACTGAGAGGTCGAGCGCGCCAGTGCGCGTTGCAACAGCGGTGTGATGGCCGCGGGCGTGCGCATGAGCCGATGCAGCGGCACAATGAAACGCGTGACGCGGATCCGCAGCCAGTGAGGAAACCAGTCTAAGTCTTCGAACTCGAACAGGTGTATTCGCTTCACGATGGCCTCCCGAAGTCTCATTTTCGCGTCGATACCATGCCAGCGCGCGGAGTCATTGGCGACCTTTGCGGTGGCCATTCCTGGGCGGCGCGACTACTCTGCGCGGCGAGACGGGCCGGATCGGCGGAGGACTGAGATGAAGAAACAGATTATCGGCGGAGCGCTGCTCTTTGCGTCGGCGTGTGGAACGCCAGACTCGGGAGGCACTGCGACCGCTGACATCGGTACGGAAGATGACGGGACGACGGCCGCTGATGGTGCGACCACCGACAGCGCTGGCGGACAGGACACCGGGACGGCGGCAGATACCGGAACTGCGGCAGATGCCGTGACGACAGATGCTGGACCGGCGGACGCAGGCACGCAGGACGTCGCGACCAAGGATGCTGGGCCGGCCGATACGACTGTTGCGGATACAACTGCCGCGGACACGGGCGTGGCTGACTCGGGCCCCGCCGACACCTCGTCTCCGGATGTGGGCACGCCCGACGTGGCGATGGACGGCGGCGTGAAGGACGCTGGTAAGCCCGACGTGGGCACACCGGATGTTTCGCCAGAGGACACAGCAGTCGCTGACTCCGGCAACATCGACGCCGGTGCGGACACGGCTTGCGACAAGCCCGACCCCAAGGACGCGTCAACGCTGCTCGGGACGGCTTGCGCAGGTACGTTCAAGGCTGTCTGCGACGACACTGGGCAAGTCATCTTGATGTGTCAGGGTGGCAAATGGACCAACTGGACCGGCGGCAAGTGTGGTTGCTATCACACGACCTGTGGGCCGGATCAGGCTAATTGTATTGCGATTGGCTTTGTTGGGATCGCCAAGTCTGGGCAGGTTCGCAAGGTTGGTCACGTGCTCCGGATGTATGGCTGAGCACACACGACTCTTGCGCAATTTTCGATGACTTTGGATGGCGGGCAGTCCCGTTTTCGGGTGGTGTATGGGACTGAATTGGGACCGATTGGGACTGGCGCGTTGGCGTGGTGGTCCTCGTGACCGTCTGAGATCTTTGCGGGTTTTTGCGGGCGTGCGTTGGCACGGTGTTTGCTCTGCTTCAGGGCGGGTGCGGTCCGGGTGCCCCGGTGGCGGCTTGGTGCCTGTCGTTGCTGATGTTTCATTTAGGCCCGGCGCGGGGTTTCCTGCGGGACCGGGGCGGATGAGGGTGGGCGCTGGGGGAGAAACCTCGGCGTCTACGGAAGGGGGAGGGGTTCGAGCCAACCGGCTCGGGACCACGCCAGCCCGTGCGGGTCGAGGGACACGTGCGCGCAGACGCCGCTGGGCGTTTGATGCTGGGAGGGTCCAAAATCAACGTCCCCCCACCGGGAGCTAGTCATGATATTTGGACGAAGGAAGCCCCAGATGCCTGCGGCGGAGCAAGCGCTCCCAGGCCGCTCGACACCCATCGAAGTAGCGGCAATCCACGAAGTCACGGGCAATAGGGTCAAAGGCCCGTACCCGGAAGGCCTCCGCACAGCGGTGTTCGGCCTCGGCTGTTTCTGGGGCGCAGAGCGCCTGTTCTGGAAACTCGACGGCGTCTGGTCAACCTCAGTGGGCTACGCGGCAGGCCACACCCCAAACCCAACCTACGAAGAGGTCTGCTCAGGCCGCACAGGCCACAACGAAGTCGTCCTCGTCGTGTACGACCCAGAAACCCTGCCGTTCAGAGCGCTACTGACCACATTCTGGCAAAACCACGACCCCACCCAGGGCATGCGCCAGGGCAACGACCAAGGCACGCAGTACCGCTCAGGCATCTACACAACGACGCCAGCGCAGCAGGAAGCGGCCGAAGCGAGCCAATCCGCCTACCAAGCAGAGCTCACTTCGGCAGGCTACGGCCCCATCACCACCGAGGTGATCCCAGCCCCAGCGTTCTACTTCGCCGAGACGTACCATCAGCAATATTTGCACAAGAATCCAAGGGGCTACTGCGGCTTGGCCGGCACGGGCGTCAGCTGCCCCATCGGCATCGCCAAGTAACGACTCGCGCGGCGCGACGGTCCCAGCGGTCTACTTCGCGCCAAAAGTCGCGCGCACATAGGCCAGCACGTCCTTCATCTCCTGGTCCTTCAGCACGCCCTTCTGCGGCGGCATGGCGTTGCGTTTGCCCTTCTTGCCGTCACGAATCGACGCCAACAGCACGCTATCGGGTTTGGCAAGACGGCTCTTGTCCTTCACAAAGTCCGCCGCCAGCGCACCGCCCATGCCTTTGCCATCCTTCTGGTGGCAGGCCACGCACTTGCTGGCATAGATCGCCGCGCCCTTCTTGGCATCGCCGACGGGCCCGGAGTCATGCATCTGCTCCGGAGTCAGCGGCTTGGCCTCAGCCTTGGCGGCAGCGGCCGGCTTCTCTTCCGCAGTCGGCGCAGCGGTAGCCTTGGCAGGCGCCGGCTTGGCCGGAGCCGACTCTTTCTTGCCACAACCAACCAGGGCCACAGCAGCGCACAACGCCAGTGGCATCCAAACGATACGATTCATGGGTTCCATCCTTGTGCGCCACGACGAGCGTCGCTGGGCAGTCTTGTGCGCCTAGTGCGCGTTGGGGCGTTGCGCGGCCTTGAGCACCGCAGGGGGGAGGCCAGCCCAGTCGAGACTGACAATCGCGGCGCTGTCGAGCCGCTTCTTTACGGCATCCGCATCTGCCTGATTTCCGAAGCTCAGGACCGGCGGCCCCATGATCCCGCGGCGTTTGGCACCGAGCAGATAGTGGGCTTTACCCGCCAGAATCCAGGGGCGAGCGCCCATTTCCGGCTTCTCCGGGTCGACCTTGGTATCGAGGGTCTCCACGTAGACGTGGGTCGCTTTTCCGTGGGGCGACGGCGCTTGGATGTACTGCACCATGTCGCCGAGGGAGCAGAAGAACACGTGGGTGCCATCGCGATGCACCAACTGACCGCGCGGGGCCGGCTGCTCGCGCACCACCATGCCGCACGCTGCGCACTCCGCCGGACCGATGGCTTTGGCGCTCACCGGCTTGGCGGCGACCTTGGCCTGTTCCTTTCCGCACCCGGCCATCACGACCGCGGCCAGCAGGATCAGGGTCAGCTTCAACAGGCGTCTCATCGCAGCCTCCGCGAGTAGGTCAGCAGCAATGCGCTCAGGCCGACGGGTACCACAATCCAGGCTGCCCAGATGCTCATCGACACCCACTTGGCGGGCAGTCCAACGGTCATGCCCAGGCCCTCTAGCACTTCCGGGCCCGCGAACGCAGCCATCATCTCGACCCGAAACAAGCCAGCTGGGTTGGCGTAGACCAGCTGCGCGATGGCTTCCTGTGCGACCGCGCCATCCGTCGCGATGAGCAGCCCGAGCAAGCCGAGGTCGTAGAAGAAGACAAAGAGAAACCAGATGGCGACGATGAGACTCGCCGCGGTGACCTGCCGTGAGGTGATGGTCGAAATCAGAATCCCGAGGGAGACAAAGGCCGCGCCGAGCAGCAACGTCGGCACAAACAGGCCACTGAGCATGGCAAACTGCCCTGCCCCGCCCACAAGCGCGGCTGCGCCCAGGCCGATGCCAATGGCGATGGCCAACGCCAACACTCGACCGGTGAACTTGGCGAAGACCACCTCGGCCCGCGCTACAGGCAGGCTCAGCAGCAGCCCGAGGGTGTTGCGCTCACGCTCGCCGACGATGGCGTCGTGGCCCAACACGCCGCCCACCAAGGGCACGAGGAGGCTCACCAGGGTCACCAGGCTCGGACCGGTCAAGGCGTCCGCGGCGCCGCCAGCGCTGGCAGCGTACAGGCTCGTTCCCGAGGCCAGCAGACCGAAGAGCAGACTCACCACCAGCACCCACCGGTCGCGCGCGCGTTCAAGAAGTTCGTGGCCCACAAGGGCTCGTGCGACAGCGCCCATCAGTTCACCTCCGCTGTTGCAGCCGGAGATCCGGCGCCGCCGGTAGCCAGCAAGTGGTCATACACGGCATCGAGGCCCGGCTCCTGCACGCGCACCCCCTGGACCGCACCGTTGAATTGGCCACGCACGTCCAGGAGCTTGAGCAGCTGGTCCGGCGGTACATTGACCCCAAGCCCACCCACCCGCGGCGTCAGGTCGGCAGCCAGGCCAGCAAGCGACAGCGCATGGGTAAACGGCGAGGTGTCGTCGGCCATGGCACCGGCAAAATCGAAGCTCACCCGCACCGGCAGCGCAGCTTGGCGCCGCAAGACGTCGGGGGTGTCATCGGCGAGCACACGCCCCTCGGCGAGCAGGCAGATCCGGTCGACGCGCTTTTCCAACAGGGTCAAATCATGACTCGACAGGATGACCATACGCCCGCGTTTGCGACTGTTTTCCAGCACATCCCACAGCACGCTCAGCCCTTCTTGGTCGAGGCCGCCGGTGGGTTCATCGAGCACCAGCAGGTCTGGATCTCCCAGGATGGCGATGCCCAGCCCCAGGCGCTGACGCATCCCACGGGAGTAGCCTCGAATCGCCCGCTTGGCGGCATGGGCGAGCCCGACACGCTTCAGCACCGCATCCACCTCAGAGACGGCGACGCCACGGGCACGGGCGAAGAAGCGCATCACCTGCTTGCCGCTCAAACTCTCCGAAAAGGCCACAGATTCGGGCAAATAGCCGAGATGCGACTTGAACTTCTTGTCGACCCGCGCCGGCTGTCCATCGACCTTCAAGGTGCAGGCATCGGCTTCGATGAGCCCCAGGAGCACCTTCAACAAGGTCGATTTACCCGCGCCATTGGGACCGACGAGCATCAGGATCTCGCCGCTCTGCAGCTGGGTGGTGACCTTGTCGAGGGCCTGTAGGTCGCCAAAGCGGACCGATACGTCCTGCAGTTCAATGCGTTTCATCTAAGCCCTCCGGCGCTCTTTTCGGTGCGGGCTGCCACCAGCGGACGCTCATCGATAACGGTAGCCGTGCGCAGCAGTGGCATCCGCCGCTCCAGATGGCCCAGCAGCTCCAGCGTGGGGCTCCTCAGCAGCAACACCGCTGCCGGAAAGCGATGCACCAGGCTCGCGGTGAAGCTATCGACCCGATACGGCCGCTCGCCGACGCCATCGCCATCGGTGTCCCAGCCGAGGTAATCCCCCCAGCGGTTGCCCTTACCGGTCTTCGCCCAGACCAAGTCCTTGGTGCTGACGTAGAACACCTGCCGCCGATTACCCACGAAGCGATTTTCGGTGACGGTGTTGCGCACACTCCCCGCCCAAATCTTCGCGCCGACGCCGTTGCCGATGACGTTGTTGCCTTTGATGACGTTTTCGGTGCTCGAATAGAAGAACAGCCCTTCGCCATTGCCGCGCATGTGGTTGTTGGCGATATGGCTGTACTGCACGTCGCGAAAGAGGATGCCGTGGTGCTCGTTTTCCTCGGCCACGTTCTCCGTCACCTTGAGATGCTGGCTCGACATGATGGCGTAGCCGCTGCCGCTGCCGATGCTCCGGTTCTTCCGCAGGGTGTTGCGATAGCTGAACATGTAGTGCACGCCGTAGCGCGTCCGCTTGAGCACGTTGCCTTCGATGAGGCTGTCCTCGGTCGCTGAGACGTAGATGCCGTCGCGCCCGCCGGTGACCGTATTGCCCTTCACCACCAGATGGCTGGCATCGAAGAGGTGGATGCCGTTGCCGCGATAGGAGCGATGACCGGTCTCCAGACCCGTGACCGTGTTGCCGTCGAGGTGGGCGTTGCGGGTCTTGTGCACCCAGATTCCGAAGGCGCATTTACTCAGCTTGCAGCCGCGAATCACCGCGCCTTTGGCCGTCTCCGCGACGTGGATGCAGGCGTCCGGGGGCAGACCGCTGAGGGTCTCACCGCTGTTGCGCACGATGAGGTCACTGACGACAGCGCCCGGCGCTTTGACGAGGATCGTAATACCCTTGCCCTGCCCGTCGATGACGCCGCCAGTCCCGATGAGCGTGATGGCTTTGTCGACCACCACTTGCCCCGTCCAGACACCGGTCGGCACCTCTACCCGGTCACCGTCCGCCGCCAAGTTCACCGTCGCCGCTAGGCCTCGCCCGCCCTGGCCCACCACCAGCGTTCGCGCCACTGCCGTCTGGCCAACCAGCAGCACCGCCATCAAGGTAGCGAGCCCAACACTGACTTTCAGCCCAGCATTTCGGGTAGATAGCGCAATTTTGGCGGACGGGTGATTCACTTGCGGTCCTCCCGGTCCTTCATCAGGCGGGCGAGTTTGTCGGCGTTGGGCGGCTCGCCCTTTTCGCGGCTGCGGCGCATCAAGCGGTCGATGCCGACGAGCGGGGGGCACACTTGCTCGTTTTGGTAGTTCGACTCGCACTCCATGCAAGATAGACATTCGCGCGGGTCGATCTTGCCTTGTTTGTCGATGGCCTTCGGCTCGCACGTTTTTGTGCAGATCTTGCAGGAGTCACAGGCGTTTCGGCGGTAGGGACCGCTGAGGCGGAAGCTACCCGGGATAGCCAGACCAGCGCCGAGTGGGCAGACATAGCGGCAGAAGGGGCGCCACCAGAACAGGGACAGGCCAACGAGCGTCCCCCACCAGGCCACAAAGCCCCAGTGGCGCGTCCAGGGTGCGACGAGAAACGACGTCTTGAAGGGCTCCACCTCGGCCATGCGCTCGCCGAGCTCTGGGGAGTAGATGAACGTGCCGATGAGCACGACGAGGATGACGTAGCGCAGGTAGCGCAGTCGGCTGTGAACCGCATCCGGCAGCTCAAACTCGGGCAAACGCAGCAACCGACCCAGCTTGAACAGCAGCTCGGTCGCAGAGCCAAAGGGGCAGGTCCAGCCGCAGAACACCCCACGGCCCCAGATGAGGGTCACAATGGCGATGCTGATCCACGAGATGAACAGCAGGGGCTCGCTGAGAAAGAGGCTCCAGCGAAAGCCGTGCACCGCGCCGTCGACGAAGGTCATCATCTGGGTCACGGACGGCTGCGCTTTGAGCCACACGCCGAGCAAGAGCACGCTCGCCAGCATCACGCTTGTGTGGATGATGCGCAGCCGCTTCATGTCCGCCACCAGCCAACGCCGACCGATGAACAGCGCCATCACACCCAGCAGGATGGCGAGCACCACGTAGACCCGCGCCCCCTGGTTGCGCCACGCCTGCACGTAGATCTCTTCGGTCTCGAACACGGGCGCCGCTTCAGGCCGTTTGTACAGCGAATCCGGCAGCCGATGCGTAGCGGAAAACGAGTGAAACTCCCGTGAATAGCCGCCCTTTCCGTCGTAGCGGCTTCCCATAAACACAAGATCGAAGGGCTCGCCTGCGTGTAGTTTGCCGCCGCGGGCGAAGAAGACGGCGCCTTCCTTGAACTCCGGTGCGCCCTTGGCCTCCGTGTGGCCGCCGATGCGGTGGTGGTCGTGATCCTTGAAGATCATCTGGCGCAGGCCCTGCTCCACGCGCACCCGGTCAAAGATACCGCCGCGCACGTAGCCAGACCCCTTGAACGAGCTCGAGCCGACACCGTAGATGACCAGCAGGTGCTCATCTGCCTTCTTGCGGCCCATCAGCCAATTGTATTCGTGGTCACCGAGCAGTGAGCGACCGATCTGCGGCGCATCGGCGACCGTAAACCAGAGATTGATGAACTGGTCGTCCGCGGCGGTCGGTTTGGTGCTCCCCATCTGTTTTTCGCTGACGAAGAGGCGACCGAACACGCCGGCTGTCTCCATCTGCTGCCACGAGAGCACCTTGTCGGTCTTGATGAACTCGCCGGTCGCGCCCTTGGCGGCGGCGAGCACACCCACGTCCATCGCGAGCTTGCGGCCGGCAGCGAGCACGGTCTGATTCTGAGCCAGCGCCGTCACCGTGGCGCCCGAGATCGCGTCGACGGAGATGGCGCCGGGTTTGCTCGATTTGCCGACGACGACGCGCGTAGAGACTGATTTTCCGGCGTACCAGCTCACAAACGTCTGCAGGGCTGACTCTGGAATTCCGACCAGCAAGATGGGCTCACTGTGGTGGATGACCTTGGCGCCCGTGAACACCGCCTTGCCGTCAATCCCGAACAGCGTCACCAGGGGCTTGCCGCTATAGGCGTCGATGTCGACCACGTCTGTGGATAGTCCGACCCAGCCCAAGGACTTGCCAGCAGCGTCCACCCCCACCTGATACGACGTGCCCGCGACGGGCTTGAAGCTCACCGCGCCCGGCAGCACTTCTGCGCAGGGCTGCGTCTCGCAATCGAGGGTCTTGGGCGCTGGCTTCGCGGCGACCGGCTGGGCCATCAGAAGCAGCGCAGTAACCAGGGCCACGACCAAGCCGCGGCCGCCAAAGAGGGGGGAGCCGAGCGGTTGGGAAACGAAACTGGTGCGCGAACAGGTCACGTGAACTCCGTTGACCGCCGGGGCGGCGATCCAGGACGAAAATAGGTCACTTTCGACCCTCGAACTTGATCTAAGTCAACTCAGCGGCACCGCTCGCCGCCACGGGTCGCCGGTAACGCAGGCGCCGCCATTCGGGACACAAGACGACAAAGGTGGCGCCCCAAAGGGGGGAGCAGCGGCGAAAAAGCGGCGGAGCAAGCGTGGATTCAGAGTGGCAACGCCCAGACGACAGCGAGAGGGTGACCCGGGAGTGAGCCACCCTCTCAACATCGTCGCGGGCCAACGGCTCAGAGCCGAGAGGGGTGCCCGCTTCGGGAGCGGTCCAACCGATGCCATCTCGGTTGCCGCCAGGGAGATCGCAGGCCATCGCCCCGCCGTGGGGGAGCGGCGGGGGATGACCAAGGATGACTACGCCTCGACAATCATGCGGCCGCGCATCTCAAGGTGCAGGGCGTGGCAGAACCAGGGGCAGTAGTACCAGTAGACACCCGGCTTACCGACCGTGAAGGTCATGGAGTTGGTGTCCTTGGCGTTGACGATGAAGTTCACGTCATGCAGCGACATGCAGAAGCCGTGACTCAAGTCCTCAACGTTGTCCTGGTTGGTGACGATGATCTGCACCTTCTCGCCGGTCTTCACCTTGAAGTCGCGCATACCGTAGTTCGGCGCCTGGCTGGTCATGTAGACGCGCACCAGACCGTCCTTGCGGCGAACGACCTTGTTGTCCTTGAGCAGGTCGACGCCGTCTTCCTTGGCCCAGGCCTCGTACATGGCGAAACGCGCGTCGGTCCGCGGCTGAATCTTCTTCGGGTGAATCAGCGATTTGCTCACCACCACGCAATCGTGGGGCTCGGAAAAGGTCGGTCCATCGTGGGCCAGAACCATCTTTTCGCCCGAAATATCAATCAGCTGGTCATTTTCCGGATGCAACAGACCGACGTTCAAGAAGCGATCCTTCGAGAACTTGCACAGGGCGATGAGCCACTTGCCGTCAGCGTCCTTGGTCTCCGACATCGACGCGTTGGTGTGCCCCACCTGGTAGTGCACATCGATCTTCTGAACGATTGGATTGGGCGTCTTGCCGTCCTTGCTCTTGAAGGCAGCGATGGCCTTGTCGATGTTCCACTTGGTGATGACCGAGTCGATGAAGATCGAGGTGTAGGCGTTGCCGCGACCGTCGAAGGCCGTGTGCAGCGGTCCAAGACCCACCTCTGGCTCAGCGACAACCGAATCGCGCGGCTTGATCTTGCCACCGAAGACGTCGGCCAACTTGTCGATCTGCACCACCGTGACGGTCGGCGAGAGCTTGCCCGAGCACATGGCGTACTTGCCGTCGGGGCTGATGTTCACGCCGTGCGGGCTCTTGGGAACCGGCACGCGCTGCACGAACGCGCTGTTGGCACCACGGGCATCGATGACCGGCACTTTCGAGTCGCCGATGGTCATGGTTTTGCCCGCTTTCACGGCCTTTTCGCACTCAGCGATGTTGAACACGTACAGGTGGTCGCGGTCAGCGCCCATCATCTCTTCGAGCGTCACGCCGCCCTCGGAGTTGTAGCAAATCGCGAAGCTGTACTTGCCTTCGTAATCCGTGGCGCACAGGTCCATGTTGCCTTCAACCATGACCTGCCACTTGACCTCCATGGTCTCGCCGTCGATCGCGGTGTGCAGGGCGCCGTACTTCTTCGGGTCCGTCATGTTGCTGCCGTCATTTGGCAGCGGCGTGCGGAACTCGGAGTTGCAGAAGACGTAGCCCGTCTTGTGACGCTGCGGGAAGATGCCGTGCGTACCTTGGCAGTTGGGGATATCGACGATTTTGTCGACTTCCATGGTCTCGCAGTTCACGCGAGCGAGGCGGGCGGAAGCCTTGTCGTTCACGTAGACATAGCGACCGTCGTAGGTGCCGTCCTTGTAGCTTGGGTGCACGTGGTGGGTATCACCGCTCATCCGGCCGCCGAGCAGCTTCTTGGAAAAGTCAGTTCCGCCCCAGCCCGTCGCGGCGTCGCGGTTGAAGACAGGAATGCGCTTGAGCTCACGCATGGACGGCACGCCGATGATCCGGATCTCGCCAGACTGACCACCGCTCCAGAAGCCGTAGTAGTCGTCGAGCTGGCCGGGCTTTACGTGGGCCGAGAGGCCCTTGTGTGCCGGTGCAGCTTTCGGTGCTGGCGCAGCCTTTGCGGGCGGCGGCGGCGCAGTCGTTGCAGGCACAGCTGGTGCGGGCTTAGCGGTCTTTTCGGCGCAAGCGGTCGCAGCGACCACGCCACCACCGACCACAGCCATCTTGGTGAGGAAAGAGCGGCGATCCTCGGTGGTCTCCGGGACGACGTCGACGTTTGATTTGTTGGGGTGTGACTCAGTCATGATGGCTCCTCCGGCCGCCCAACGACTGCACCCCCCTCGGGCACAACGGCGGCTCGGCGCTAAGTGAGGCGGGTGTCATGAACTGCGACAATCCGCCGCACACATGGGTAGCCAAAAGGTCCGCTTTCCAGTTGATATGGATCAAGACGGCCGTAACACAGGTCTATCTGGTCGTATTTTGCTGACTGCGGCGCGAACTACTGAATCCGCCACCCGGTGCGCGGGCTGTGCAGGAGCTCATCGGCGGTCAGGGCGCGGCTCATGATACGGACGTCGCTGGTGCGCCCGATAAGCCCCTCGCCTGACACTGTGGAGCCAATGAGCAAGGACTGCGCTGCGGTGCCGGTGACGCCATACCCAGAAGCTGAACCCGCACTTTTTCCTTGAAAATACAGGCTCGTCTGCTTGCTACTGGCTTTGTAGGTCGCTGCCAGGGAGTACGGCTGCTTCGTGGTGACCGTCGGGCCTTTGACACTGGCGCCGCCGCTGACCTGATGGGCCCACTTCTTGCCGTCGATCCGGATCGCCGGGGAGCCGTTCTTGCGTCCCACCAATCCGACATTGCCCGCGAAGTTCGCGATGGCACCGCGCCACTCTAGGGCGTAGTCCCCGCCGACGAACGGTAGCTTCCACGCCCCGAGATCGACCGTGCCGTAGCCCTTGGATTGCATCGCCGAACCCGCAAGCTGACCACTCTGCACCTTGCCGACCGTACGCATGGAGGTTTCGTCGACCGCGAGGTACTGCGCTTCGGCATCCTGAAAGCGCCACCAACCGGCGTAGCCCAGACACGGCGACAAGAGGGCATGGCACACCGTCTTCTTGTCGAGCGCGACCACCTTCGGAAGCTGCGCCTTCGCCTGCGCGTCACCCCAGTGCAGGCTGTAGCGATGGTAGAGATAGCCCTCAAGCGCCGGATTCGGCTGGGTCTGGGCGAGAAAGCGAACGCGTGGCAGCCCGATGGTCCGGCGCGCGAGTTCGTTATCGGATAGCGCCGCCTTATGAATCGCGATCTCGTCGATAGCGCCGTGAAACGCGTAGTCCTTGAAGTTACTGCCGAGGGTGCCGCCGCCGTAGTAGCCGATGCGCGTGATGCGGCTGCCGAATATGGGCAGTGCCGTGGTCACCTTGTCCTTGCCATTGGCCCAAATCGCCGGGACGCGGACGCCGTCGACAAAGACATGCAGCTGACCGCTCTCTCGGCGTAGGGCGGTGTGGTGCCAGCCGCCGTCCAGATGAACCGAGAACGACGCCGCATAGTCCTGTGTGCCGTCGGACACCAGATGCCTGAGCCTGAACGCATGCTCGCCTTGCAGCCGGTCGAGAATCAAAGCCAACCCCTTCTTCCCTGCGGACTTGGAATTGCGGGTGTCAAGCAGGTAGGCGCGCGCGTGCTTGGCGGACTCAATACGGAACCAAGCCTCGGCGGTGAAGTCCCCCAGCACAACTTCGGGAGCCGTGACCTTTGCGTAGCTCGTCGAGCCATCGAACGCCGCCGCCTTGTCAGCACTATGCAGCCCACCAGCGACAGTCTTCGTGCCAATAAACGCCGCAGTCTTCTTCCCTGAAACCTCGTCCTTACCGTCGCCGCTGAGGCGCCAGTAGGCGACGGCGTCTTTCAGGTCGGCAGCACCCATCGGGCGACGCCCCACGACCTCGCTATGGGTGCGGTGCCCAATACTGTCCCAAGTCGCCCGCTCGGTGACCTGCACATCTCGCAGATCAGGCTGCACGCCGGGGGTCAACGTGGTGCCATAGGGGCGCCGCGAATCGACGTAGAGCTTGATTTCCCGGGCTGAGAGCGCGCGACCGACAATCAAGGCGTCGTCGATGTGCACGGAGCACTTCGGGAAGTTGTCCTCCCCAAGCCGCAGGTATTTAAGCCCGACGACACTAGCCGGAACGGTCGTGTGGCCGTCGTCCGACTTGGTCAAGACACCGTCACCATTGAGGTAGACTCCAATCGCCTGATTCGCGCGAATGACGAGGGCGTAGTGCTGCCAGCCCGTTCGAGTGTCGACCAGGTCGTCTTCCGATCGAATACGAACCATCTCCGTCTTGAGCCCTTTGAAGTCACCGTTGTGCGGGCCGTAGGAGATGCGGATCGCCCCGTCGTCATCAACCCGCATCTTCATGTGGCCGTGAACTGTTGGGCTGACCACCGCGCCAGACGCGTTGACCAGGTCACAGGAGACCTCTCCGTTGGGCTGCACGTTTGCCCACAGCATGATGGTCGCGTCGCGCAATTTGAAAGGCGCGAGCGTAGACGACGAGTTGGTCTTGTCGTGGCTCGCATCCATCGCGCTGCCAGCGCCCAAAATGGAAGGCACCGAGCCACCCTCCGCGTCCTTGAGCGTGCGGTTGTTACCGCTGCTGTCGGCATTGTTGCCGTCAAATCGCCAGTGCCCAACCAAGGTCGGATCGGCCATGCCGTTGACGAGTGGCACCTCGACCGGCTCGTTGCTCCGACGAACATCGCTGCAGCCTGCCGCCCCACCCCGCGTCGCCATCCGCAGCGCTAGTTTCTTGCTAGGCGAACCAGCCAGCCCACCACAGGCGCTGACCGCTCCATCGGGATTCCAAACGGTCGGGCAAGAGTCCGCCTTGCCCACCAAGCCGTCATGATCGAGGTCGAGGGCGTCTTTGGCCGGCGTGCATCCCGACACAGGCGCGTGCTGACAGCCTTCAGACGGCTTGCAGCTGTCGGTCGTACAAGCCTCCCCGTCGTCGCAGTAGCGATAGCCGGGAGTCAGGCATTGCTCTGCTGACGAGCAGGTCAGATGCCCCCAAGCGTCAGAGACCATCACGCGACCGCGCAGCTCAGGCTTCTTGTCGCCATCGATGTCGTGATGGTCACTCGCGCCGAAGAAGTAGCGGTTGCCCTGCGCCGTGAGGCGGACCGAGTACGACATCGGCGAGCGCTTTTCGACGGTCTTGTGCCAGGTCACCTTGCCGATCGTATTGAGCCGCGCCAGGCCTGCGGCTTGTAGGTACTTGCCATTGGGAGAGCCGCTGACAATGGGCTTCGATTTACCGAGGACGCTCATGGTGCCGTTGCTGTGCATCACCAGATCCGTCAGCTCGGTGAACTGCGCCCCTGGGATGCGGGAGTAGAGCTGCGCGCCCGCTGCGCTCAGGCCGAGAACATAGGGTTTGAGCGCATAGTTCGATGTGGTCGTCCCGACGCCCCAGATCTCTCCTTTCGGCGAGATCCCGACGCCGCGAAGCCGTTGATTTCCCGGTCCACCGTAGTTCTTCTTCCACAGCAGCTGACCGGTGGCGCTTAGCTTCAACACGAACGCGTCGGTCTTGTCGCCGTCGCTATCGGTGCTTCCTGCCGCCACGATGGTCTTCGCCACGGCGGCGACCCCAAAGCACACATCGACGTCATTGCCGCCAAATCGCTTGTTCCAGACCGTCACCGGCTTGGCACCGGCGGTCCGTACCACCCAACAGTCGGTCTTGCCGTTGCTGTCGGTGGAGGTCTCGCCCACGGCGACTAGCCCTTTTTCATAGCGCGTCGCAAAGAGAAATCGGTCCTGTTTGGAGCCGCCAAAGAGCGTGCGGTCGACGAGCTTGCCGTCGCTGCCAACCCGCCAAATGGCCCCCTCAATACTGCTGCCTTGCGCGTTGCCGCCCACCGCAACGACCGCTGCCTTACCATCATCGAGTGGCCCGCCGTCCGTCGCGTCAAAAACAGCTTCTGCGCTGCAGTCGGCGTACTGTTTGGACGACTCCCGGTAGGTCCATAACGTCTTTCCGTTGCTGTCGAGCCCCATGATACGGGGCGACCACTTGCCACCGATGACCCGGTCCTGTCCCACGGCTGCATGGCCCCCGCCAGTCATCGGGATCACTTGGTGTACGAGGGATTCCTGCGCGCCGGCGTAGGCCGCCACCTTGTCGAACACCGCACAGTTGACCACCGGCTCGCACTTGCTGCCGATGCACTCACCGGTGCCATCTCCAAGGTTGCAGTCGGCGCCATCGGTGGTTGTTTTTGTGCAATCGCCAGTCTTCGGGTCGCAGGCATCGGTGGTGCACGAGTTGCCGTCGTCACAAGACTTCGGCTTGCCGGGAACGCACTTCCCCTTGGAGCACGCGTCACCGTCTGTACACGGCTTGCCATCGCTGCACGGCGCATCTGTGGGCGTGTGCGCGCAGCCCTTGACCTTGTCGCAGCTGTCCTTGGTGCACGGGTTGCTGTCATCGCACGTGTTGACCGTTCCGGGCGCACATGTGCCGCTCTTGCAGACGTCGCCCACGGTACAGGCGTTGTTGTCGCTACAGTTGATGGTCAGCGGTGTTGTGACGCAGCCTTTGGTCTTGTCGCAGGCGTCTCCGGTGCATGGGTTTTTGTCGTCACAGACAATCGCCACGCCACCGACGCACTTCTTGGCGCTGCAGGTCGCATCTTTCGTACAGGCGTCGCCGTCACTGCACGGTCCACTATCGACAGCGACATGCGTACAATCGGTGGCTTTGCCGCACGCATCCTTGGTGCACGCGTTGTCGTCGTCGCAAGACTTCGCTGCACCGCCCTGACACAGGCCGTTCTGGCACTTTGTCTCGATGAAACAAGGGTTTCCGTCGTCACATGACTTGCCGATCATGGCCGCGACGGGGCTCAGTCCGCACTTGCCGGTCTTGTCGTTGCACACGCTTTTTTGGCAGGCCGTGTCGTCCACCGTCTTGCACTGCACCACGGTGTTGGGGTTGGGCGCGCACTTGAACGGCATCGTCTTTTTGTCACACCACAGCACGCCATTGCAGACCTTGCCGTCGCCCAATTTGTCTTCGCAGCTATACCCGGGCTTGTGCGGGCCGCACTGGCAAATATCGTTGCCCGGCAAGCACTTGCCATTGGCGCCGCATCGGTCAGCCACGGTGCAGGGCTGCGCGTCGTCGCACGCAGAGTTGACATTCGCGGGCGTCAGCGCGCACTTGCCGGTCTTGGGCACGCACACATTGTGACTGCACGGCCCGTCGTCGACCGTCTTGCAGACGACCTTCGTCTTCGGATTGACGATGCACTGGTTGGTCGTCTTGTCGCAGACCAGGGTGCCATTGCACAGGTCACCATCTTCGAACTTGCCGCAGTCAGCGTCCTGCGTGCACTTGCACTGCGGCGCGGTCGTGGCTGGCTTGCAGACGCCTGTTTCGCAGGCATCGCCCACGGTACAGGCGTTGCCGTCGTCGCACGTCGCGCCATCCTTCGCCGACAACAGCGCACACTTCCCTGTCTTGGGTTGGCAAGTCATGGTCTTGCAGGCGGTGTTGTCCACCGTCTGGCAGGTCACCACGGTCGCCGGATTGAGCTGACACTTCTTCAGGGCCTGATTGCAGAACAGGGTGCCATTGCAGAGGTTGCCGTCGTCTTTGGCGGCGCAGTCCGAGTCGGTCGCGCAGCTGCACGTATTGGTCTTCGATGCACACTTGCCCTTGCCGCAGGTCTCGTCGATGGTGCACGGGTTGCCATCATCACAAGGTTTGCCGTCGCCGATGGTGACCATCGAACACGTGCCGGTCTTCTTGTCACAGAGATTGGCCTCGCAGGCGGTATCATCAACGGATTTGCAGGTGATGACCGTCGCCGGGTTGACAGCACACGCGCCCGTGACCTTGTTGCAGAACGGCGTGCCGTTGCACACGTCACCATCGTCAGGGCACTTGTTCTTGAAACCGGCTTCGCACGCCCCAGCCTTGCACGTGTCACCAACCACGCACTTATCTCCGTCATCGCAAGGCGTGCCGTCCTTCAGCGCGGTCATTGCGCACTTGCCCGTGGCGGGCGCGCAGGTGTTCTTTCTGCAAGCTGTGTCCTTGGAATTGGAGCAACTGATGACGGTCGCTGGGTTGACGATGCACTTGCCGCTGCTCTTTTCGCAGAACAACGTGCCCGTGCACGCGTTGCCGTCCTCGTGTTTTTCGCAGTCCTTCGACGTCTCGCACTGACAGGTCGCCTCCCCGGCGGTGCACGTTCCGTCCTTGCAAACGTCGCCTTCGGTACACGCGTCACCGTCAGAGCACGCCTTATCATCGGCCATCTTCTTGGACACACACTTGCCGCTCTCTGGGACACAGGTCTCGGTCGTACACGGATTTCCGTCGTCCGCGCAGGTTTTTGGCGAGGAATTGCACGTACCGAGCTTGCAGACTCCCGGTGCACACGCGTCGCCGCAAACCAACCCGTCGGGCTGACCGCTCTCCTTGCAGGCGCCGTCGACGCACTTCCAAGCCCGGCACGCAGCGAGCTCGCCAGCGCAGTCAGTCGCGACAACGCACTCCGATTTCTGAGCATCATCTGATGCAGTCACATCAACTGCCGAGACATCTCCTGCAGTCACGTCGACTACCGAAGCATCGGCGGCCGACACATCTCCCGATTTTCCCCTGTCGGCCACTGGGTCGTCGACGCAGCTAACGAGCAGCCCCGTCAACAGGAGCGCTGCGCAAAAGCCTGTTCGCCAGACGCTGATTGCCAACCGCATCTCCACTCCCTGCCAGTTCATCTCGGACCCTGTTGGCTCAGTTTGCGAAATCAGCAGCCAAACTGAAAGTGGATCTTCTTGTCTTTCATCGCGTCGCAGGTCTCAGGGCACAGGATCGCAGCCGTCGGCTTGGCGGCGTTGTCGAAGTGCCACCCGACCTGACCCTTGACGCACTTGTCGGCGCTATCGACCCGTGTAATCGGCTTTTTAGCGCCGCCGCCGCTGCTCCAGCTCACCGCGATCTTCGTCGGGTCGACCGGTTTGCCGTCCTTGCTCTTGGGCAGGCTGTAGCTGCACTGCACTTTCACGGTCTTGACCACGTTGTTGCCGATCGCCTTGAACACGTTGGTCCAGTCGGCAGAGCAAATCTGCGCAACCTCACCGCCAGTCTGCTTGCTCAAATCGAGATAGACACCGCCCCAGCCCGCGCCGCCAAAGCAAGGGAGCAGCGCCAAGGTCGGGTGATACGAAGCGATGCTGTGGAAGGTGAAGCCATCGGGCCAACTCGGATTTTGTAGCTGTGCCACCTTCGAAGTGAACCAGGAGGCATCTTTGTCCGACTTGTCGTCGCTGACGACAACGATGTGCTTCGCCGCTCCAGCCCGTAGGAACCCTTGAAACTTGGCGTAGTTGTAGATGAACACTTTGAGAGCGTCCGTCGAGTCCACCTTGACCTTCACATGCCGATATTGCGCAGTGTCCGCGCAACCTTTGCCGCCCAGCGGAGGTGGCACACACAGGCCAAAGCCGTCTGCCAGCAAGATGACGTGGTAGTCGATGTTCTTGCCGCCGATAATCTGAGCGAAGAGGTTCAGGTTCGCCTGAACCGCCTTGGCTTCGTCCTTCATCGAGCCGGAGGTGTCGATGGCGACGATGATGTCTACCTGCCCACCACTCGCCTCCGCGACGATGTCCTCGCTCGACTCGCTCGCCTTGCAGGGTTTGCCGGTGACCTCAAGCGGCACGTTGACCAGCGTCATGCCCGGCGCGTCGGAGCTAATCTGCAGCCCGGCAACCGCGGTGGAGGTCTTCGCCACCTCTTGGTCCAGCGTCAGCGTCACGTCGATGAGCTTGCTCTCACCAGGCTCGAGCTTGAATGGGCCCGGCTCGCTGATTTTGACCGTCTTGACCTTGCTCAGCAGGGAGAGCGCGATCTCTTTGACGTGCAGCGCGGCGAGGCCGTTGGAGTAGATCTTCAGCTGCTTGGTGACCGTGTCGCCCTTGTCCATGGTGCCAAAGAGCAACTTCGGCGGAACGACCTGAATCTTCGGGCCGATCTCCTTGGCGTAAACATCCACCTGCGCCTTGCGGTCGCCGTCGTACTGCACGAGCAGCGCGGTCGCGTCTGCGCCGCCAGCGGTCGGATTGAAGGTGATCTCTACTTCGGCGGAGGCGCTCGGCTCGATGTCGAAGGGTGCTTTGGGCGCCTTGGTGATGGTAAAGTCCGCGCTACCGTTGGGATCGAGCTCCAACTTGTCGACGGTCAGCTTGTTGCTGCCGTTGTTGTACAGCTGCACCGACTTCTTCGAACTCTGTGTGGACGGCACAGCGCCAAAGTCGACCGGATCAGGGACCGCCTTCAGATTGCCGCTGCCCTTCTTCACCACGATCGGCAGGACCGCCTCCTGCATCGACAGCAGGGTCGCATTGTTGGTCACCGTGAGCTTGGCCGTCTTCGCGCCCTCAGCCTTTGGGGCGTAGCGCACCTTCAATTTGACTGTCCCACCCGGCTGCAGGGTGAGCGGCGAAAAGTCGATAAGCGAAAATTCACCCGAACTCTGGGTGAGTTTTGCCGTTTTCAGCTCGAGATCGCCCCGATTTCCCACGTGACGCACCGTGACTTCGAGGGTGGTCGTCGAACCCGCAGCGCTGTCCACGAACACCAGCTTGTCGGGCTCAAACGCCAGTCGAATGTCGTCTTCTAGACAGAACGCGCCGGTACAACCCGCGCCGCCAGCCGTGTTGGGATCGGTGCCAGAGCCGCCCTCGTCGGAGCTGGAACAGGCGAGCAGTGTGAGACTCAGGAACAAAGGGATAACGAAACGGGCGACGGTTCCGCGCAGCAAAGGCGCGTAATGCAACATGACAACTCCTACATTGAACGCGGCAGTGTGCCAGTCAACGTCACAAATTGCATGGGTTCTTTCTGAACGTTTGGCAGGTCAACTATCGACCGCGCCACAGCCCGAGGGCCGTCGACTGAGATAGGGGGCGCCTACCTCAGCCGACGTGATCAACGCAGCCAGATCGCCACTGATCCATGCTGGTCCCACTTGTTGGGCAACCAGTGGTAGTGGTGCGAGTAGTACGGCTGACCGGTTTTGATGGACGTGATGGTCTTGCCGCCGACTTTGCACGTCTTGGTGTAGAACCGCGAGCCGTTCTTACCGCGCCCATCGCCGCTATGCACCGAGATGAACAACGGGCCAACCGTCATGCCCGACGAACCGATGCAGTTGCTGTCATTGGTCGCGCCATAGCCGGTCGGGTAACTATCCGACCACGTCGCGCCGAGGCTGTGCTTGAAGGTGTACCGCGTCTTGCCCGTCTGATTGGTGTCACCCTTGTAGACCTTGAGCTTGACCGGGACGCATGGGCCGCGACCTGTCGAACCGGTGCTGGTGTAGCCGCCGTGCTGGCTATGCGGGGCGAAGTTGACCGTCTTCGGATCCGGGATGTTGAACGCGTAGATGGAGCTGTAGGCCTTCATGTTGCCGGTGATGTTGCGCGTGTTGTGGTGGGCAAACGCAATCTCACTGGAGTTCTGAGCAATTTCAACAGCGCGAATCGCCGCCGGGAAGCCACGACCCTCGGGATCCCAGCCCTGCCCTGCCACGCTGCCGCCGCACTGCATATCGAATAGCGAGTGCCAGTCGGGACGGTGAGGCGAGTAGTTCACCAGGGTCCAGCCACCGCCATCGGTCGTCATGTCGCAGTAGGTCTCCAGCGGCGGATTGCCGCCGACGCCATCGGGATCGATGTAGTGCAGACCATCGTGCGCGGCCGGGTACATCTGCTTGATTTGCTTACACGTCTTCGGTGCGGTCGTGGGCTTGAACGTACCCGCGCCCCGCAGCGGTCCGCGGTACTCCACCTGCAGACGGCTGTGCGCGCCAGCGTACGGACCATTCGAGTTATGACCATGATTCCACGAGTGATAGTTGTAGTACGACGCACCACTTGTGTACTGGTCGACGCGCATCCAATCGCCCTTCTTAAAGGGCCAGACCAAGACGGCGTGGGTGTCTTTCCACGTGCCATGGCCGTGATTGTGGCCGTGGTGGATGTACTGCCAACCGTTCTTGATGACCTTGATGTGCTGCCAGTTCGCAGAGTGATTGATGGCGAAGTAGTTGATCTTGTAGTAGCCGGCTTTCTTGATGTAAATGTAGCCGTTTTGCCGCACATCTAGGTAGTTACGCGCGGTGTTAAAGTCGCTGCCGTCCAGACAGTAGGTCGCCCAGTTGCTGTTCTTGCGTGCAGAACTCCGGCAGCCACCGGAGAACAGAATTGGCTGGGCCCGCGCCGCGTACCATTCGTAGCTGACGCTGCCGTTGTTGGCGTCGTTGGCTTGGCAGACCTGCAAACCTTCCATGGGGTCATTGCGGAACACGCCGCGGTGGGCAGCATCGCAGACCTTCTCCGACTGAAAGCGCATACCGCCGCCGATCTCAACTGGCCCACCAGGCACGCCGTGACCGTTGTCTTTGCCCCACACCTGGCCATTCATGTAGGCGTGGCCATTCACACCGACCTTCTGGTTGGACAGGGTCTGAATCTTGATGTTCCAAGATGCGATCCAGCCGTCGCGCTTCTTGACCGGGTCGCAGTACTTGGAATTGCCGGTCGCCTGGGGCACGCAGTAGCCGGTGTCCAGCACCTTCAAATTCCAAAGTCCCTTCGCGTTCTTGTTCGTCCAATAACCGATGTCGCCCGACTTGGGCTTCGCCGTGCTGGAGTAGGTCTTCTTTAGAATCTTGGCGTCTTTTCCGCCGCAGGGATCGCACAGCACCCAGCCCACTTTTTTGTCATTGGGGGGGAGCACCGTAATGGCGACTTTGCTCAGGTCCGTGTTCTCGACGTGGATGTTGACCTCGAACTTCTGAGCCTTGCCAATGTCGGGAAAGTCCAAGTTGCTAATGGCCTGCGTGCCCTGATTGTCCGGGATCGGAATCATCTTTCCGCTTGCCCAGATGGTGTCGGTGAACTGGTTGGCGAGCAGGTTGTTGCTGATCTCGTTGAGCCCGTCACCGGGAAGCGCGTTCGGGTCCATCGACTTGACGCACTTCAGTGAGCCATCGGCGTTGATGCCCTTGACCACGAACCCAGCGGTCTTGCACTCGCCCGAAGGGGTCTTGATACCCGTGAGCTTGGAGCCGTCACCGACAAATGCCGTTGCCGTCACCGTGCTTGCAGCCACGCCGCCAGTGAAGGTGCCGTTCTTGGCCTTGATGCTGAATGCGCCGAGGTTCACGTTGCCGTTGAACTTCATTTCGCTGACTGAGACGCAGCCTGTGCAAGCGAGATCCTTGGCCGGACCGCCTTTCGTTGCTGAGCCCGCGTAGTTGAATCCAACCGACGCAGATGACACGCCACCCTTCGCAATTTGAGCGCCAGACACGCAGCCACTGCAGCTGAGCGACGCTGCGACGTGCGCATAACTGACCGCGTTGAGTTGGCGACGTGGCAATTCCGGATCGGCGCCGATTTTGATGCTCACCCAAGCCTTCGCCAACCCGGCAAGCGTCTTGGGGCTGATGGGCTTGGTCAAACCGAGACGGTAGCTGAACCGCCCCCCCTTCACCGTCACCTTGACCGGGCCCTCACTCCAGGCCGGGCTGCCCCCGGATTGTCCCGGAAAGATGCCGAACGTCACGTCGTAGGAGCCGTCTGCTGCGGCCCCACCACCGGCACTGGTGAGCACGGCTTCAATCGCCGTTGTGCCTGGAACCGCAGCTGTGGCCGAAATCGCGGGCAGGCTTAGGGCCAAGAAAAGCAGGGCGGCATACCCAGAAGCATACTTTGGAAAAGAGCAAGTCACGGTGTCCTCCACGACGCCAGCGGCCACTTTGAGTGGCGCTCCGGTCAGGTATCTGAGCTACGTCTTCGTCTGTGAGAGCGTACCGCCAAACCGGGGCGTCCCGCAACAGTTCTGACGTAAGGACGGATGCCTAATAGCTGGTCATTGTTTCGATTATGCAGAGGCGGCGCATCTAGTTTGACTCCGTACCATCATGCTAATAAGGACACTAGCAACGCGTTCTGGGCGCCCAAACATGTGCAAATGTGCAGCTCATCTTTGCGTTGCGGCGCCAAAGACGATGACGAGGTGACGAGCGATCGAGCGCCAGAACGACATCGAATCGCGCCGTGGTTCGATGGACTGGCCCGTTAACCCGCAGCTCGGGAAGATGGACCTCAAAACGTCGATGTCAGACGTTCGGTGACGCGAAAGTCCTGCCATCGCACGCGACGGGTCTGCCACCAGAAGTCGAACGTGTACCCCGGCCAGAGGATGGGGTTGTTCCCTGCATCATCGAGGTACCAGCTCCGGCAGCCGCTCCCCCAAATCGCCGAGGCCAAGCGCGATTGGATATCCCGGTTGAAAGCAGCCTCCGCCGCTTCCGTCACTTCGACGACGTGCCCATCGCCTGCCAGGGCGCGCTCTACGCACTCACCGACCATTCGGACCATGGACTCGATCATGAAGATCATGGAGTTGTGCCCTAGGCCGGTGTTGGGGCCTGTCATCATGAAGAAATTCGGAAATCCAGGCACCGCCGCGCCCAAGTACGCATGCGGCAGGTCAGCCCAGGCATCTGCCAACGTCTGCCCCTCGCGGCCGACGACGTTCATAGGCGCGAGCAAGTTGGTCAGATCGAAGCCAGTCGCCCAAATGAGCGCGTCGACCTCGCGGCGTTGCCCGGAGGCAGAGATGACAG
Organism: Myxococcales bacterium; assembly: GCA_023954815.1. Classification (GTDB taxonomy): domain Bacteria; phylum Myxococcota_A; class UBA9042; order UBA9042; family UBA9042; genus UBA9042. Next base: position 31,015 of record JAGSHB010000036.1, read on the forward strand.
TGCGCCCCTCGAGTTCGCTCACGGCCTCGTCGATGACCTCGACATCTGGTCTGGCCAGCGCTGGGTAGTAGTCGTCTGACAGCAAAATCCGCTTGCAACCGGGCCGATAGCTGGGCGTCACCTTCTCGGCGAGCTGTGGATCACGAATCCCGCGGCGGATGTGACGGCGACCCAACAAGGCCACCAATCGCATAAACATGGGCGCTGTGACGAAGGCGAACGCCTGCATCTCCATCCGCACATACAGGCGCGCCCGGTGCAGGCGCCGGCGCCAGTCGGACGTCAAAAAGCGCTGCTTTTCCTTGGCTGTATACGGCCGGTCACGTCGCTGCATGACCCACGCCGGCGTCCGTTGGTAGACGATGAGCTGCTTTGTGCGCTCCGCCAAGGCCGGCACCACTTGAATCGCAGAGGCGCCCGTGCCCACCACAGCGACGGTCTTGCCTGTGAGGTCGACGTCATCTCGCCATTGCGCGGTGTGCCACGTGGGCGGTTGGAAGGTCTCTCGCCCGGGGAGATCAGGGCTTGTCGGGATGCGTAGCGCCCCCGTCGCCGTCACCACGACTCGTGCCCAGAAGACATCGCCTTTGCGCGTCGTGAGTCGCCACTGGGAAGTGTCCGCCTGCCAACGTGCCTCTGTGACCTCGCAGCCCAAGCGGATGCGATCCCGCAGGCCGAGTTGGTCTGTCACCCTGGCGGTGTAGGCCTCGATTTCAGGCTGCGCGCTGTAGACGTGAGACCAGTCCGCGTTGGGGGCAAATGAGAACGAATACAGGTGGGAAGGCACGTCACAGGCGCAGCCCGGGTAGCGATTGACCTGCCACGTTCCGCCGGACGCTGGGCTTGCGTCCAAGAGCAGAAAGTCCCGTTTTCCAGCTTTTTGGAGACGATGGGCGATCGCGATGCCGCTGAAACCGGTACCGATGATGGCAACTTCTGTGCGCGACTCGACCATCATCACCGCCTCAGTAGCTCCGTCTGACTGCGTCCCGAAACAAGTGCACTCATGCGAACACGAGAGCGGCGCAGTCTGCTAGGGTCGCATTCCCATGGCCAAGTTCTGGTCGTATCCATACGTTTGCCGTGGAGTCCCTCCTTGGAGCCTAGCATGACACCGCCTATCCACACTGATGCCCGCCGAATGCGCCTCACCCTGTCCCTGGTCTGCGCGATGCTGTGGGTCGGTGCCATGGGCTGCAGCGGTGATGAACCCGGCAAGGCTGACAACGATGCCGGCACGTCGGTCGATGGGACCCGGAGTGATGGGACCCCGGGTGATGGGACCTCTGTCCAGCCGAACGAAGCGCAGAAAGCACAACTCAAGGCCATCTCGGAGAGTGAGCGCTGGCAGATTCCAGGGCTGAGCGCCGAAGTGTGGGTGGTGCGCACGGAAGCCAACGTGCCGCATATCTACGCCGAAAATGAAGGCGACTTGGCCCGCGTACATGGCTTCGTGGCCGCCCGTGACCGCTACTTTCTCATCGACATGATGCGCCGTTTGGGTCTGGGTCGGCTGACGGAGGTCTTTGGCAGCGTCGCCCTGGGCAGCGACCTGAACTCTCGCGGTACGGGTATGTCCCACGTCGCCGAGCGCGTGCTGTCGATGATGAGCCCCGAGATGAAAGCGGTCATGGAGGCCTACGCGGTGGGCATCAACACCTATATCGCGCTGGTGGCTGCCAAGAAGTTGCCCCCGCCCAGCGAGCTCAAGTTGGCGGCGCCCTTGCTCGGCTACAAGTCACCGTCTGACGCGATGAAGCCCTTCACGCTCAAGGATATGGCGGGGGTGCTGACGGTCATCCTGTTCCAGCAGGGCTACGAGACCGAGGACTTGCGCAGGGCGAAAGTGCGCCAGCAGCTGGAGACGGCCGGCAAGGGCACGGCCAATGCGGCCCTGCGGAAAAAGGGCTTGATCGACGACGTCTTTCGTGCGGTGGCACCCATCGAGCCCGTCACCACAACGCCTGGCTATGGGGTCAATGGCGCTGGCGGTCAGGGCGCCGGCGGTAAGACCGACGACCCGAACCGCATGCCCTACCCCGTCACCAAACAGGCGCGTCCGCTATTCGGTGGGCATGTGCCCGACAGCGTCTTCGACCGGATTGAGCATAGATTGGGCGAGTTGACGACCGCGCTTGGCAAAGCCGAAAGAGGCGAGTTCGGCTCGAATATCTGGGTCGTTAGCGGAAAAAAGGCGAAGGGTGGCGCGGCACTCCTGGCCTCGGATGGCCATCTCGCACTTCAGGTTCCGTCGCTCTTTTGGCGGGTGGGAATCGATACGCGGGTCCTCGGCGGCGGCAATACCCACCAGCTGGGGTTGACCTTCGCCGGCATGCCGATGGTGGGGGCCGGCACCAACGGCGACGTCGCTTGGAGCAATACGTATCTGTACAGCGACATCACCGACTACTACCGCGAGAAACTCAAGCTGGACAGCAAGGGGCGGCCAGTGAGCAGCCGCTTCGGCAAAGAAGACAAGCCGCTGCAGGCCATCGATGAGGTGTATGAAATCGCGAACATCGCCCTGCTCAACAGCGTCGGCGGCAAGCAAACCTGGACGCGGTGGGAGCTGTTCGACGGTCGCCGCTTGGTTGGCATCGAAGGCCGCCCAGCGACGGAAGAGGAGCTCGCCGGCACGAAAAAACTCGGCGCGGGGGAGTCCATTGTGGCGATGTTGGGCGACTTCATCGTGCCGAAGGACATGGACGGCGACGGCACCATCGTCGGCATCTCCATGGACCTGACCACGTTGGATGTCGCCGATACCGCCGGGGCGGTCTGGGGAATGGGGCACAGCGCGGATGTCGCTAGTTTCCGCAGCTTTGGCAACCGCCTGGTCGGCTGGGCGCAGAACATGATGGTCACAGACGACCAAGGCGACATTTTGTACACGGGCTACAACGCCACGCCTTGTCGCAACTACCTCGAGCGGACCAAGGACGGCCATTTCGCAGACGACGCCAACCCCAGGTTGCTGATTGATGGCAGCAAGTACCGCGGCTTTGAGATCCCCGTGAAAGACGGCGTTGTGGACGAGGCGCCGGGCAAGAAAGATCCCTACAAGTGCATCATTCCCTTCGATGCGTGGCCGGTCGCGCTCAATCCCAAGGAAGGGTATATCGTCAACGCGAATAACGACTTCGGCAACACGAGCATCGACGGCAAACTAGGTAACGACACGTGGTATCTCGGTGGTCCATGGGTGCTGGGCTACCGGGCCAAGACGATTACAGACCACGTCGCTGCCGCGGTGGGCGATGGCTCGGCTGACGTCCAAAAGATGAGCGCGATTCAAGGGACGCAGACCTCCCCCCTCGGCGCGCAATTTGTGCCGGCGATGCTCGGTGCGATCGCCAAGGCGAAGGCGGCGGGCGCGGCGACCGGCGAGGCCGACAAGCGACTGCACGCGCTGTACCTCGCCGAGCAGGCGACGATGGACGTGGTCAGCAGCCGGCTATCGGCGTGGCAGAAGTCAGGATACCCAGCCAGCAGCGGGGTGGAGACCTTCTACAACCAGCCCTCGGCCCAAGACAAAGCCAACAGCGTGGCGACCATGCTGTTCAACGCTTGGACGACCGAGGTGCTGCATCGGCTCTTTGACAAGTCCGGCGCGTCCTTTGGGGCCATGGTCGCCCTCCGTGGGGTAGGCAATTTGCTGGCCGGTCGTGGCGCCAAAAACCCGAAAAATCAGGCTGGCTGGGATAAAGCGACCGGCGAGAACGTGCTCTTCGACCTGCCAGAGACCCAAATCGTCGAGCGCAGTGACGAGGTGCTGCTGCTCGCGCTGACCGACGCGCTGACCCGGCTGCGGGCCAAGCCTGTCGAGCCCGGACTGGGCGGATTTGGCACGTGGGATGTGGACCAGTGGCGTTGGGGCCTGCGCCACATGCTGCACTTGGACTCGATCCTAGCGAGCTTCCTAGTCGGTGTGCCAGGGTTGGGCACACTCACGGAGATGTTCGCCATCACGACCAAGACGGTGCCCCTGGCCGACGAGGTCGTCATTGGCGATCCGCGCTACAAGCTGCTCGGGTTCCCTCGGCCTGGGGACTACGGCGCCGTCGATGCTGCCCATCCCCATGCGATTCGCTCCGCCAAGTTCCCGGACGATGGCGTACGCGACTTCCGCTACAGCCACGGTCCCATCATGCGGATGGTGATTGCCCTGCATGGCGATGACAAAGTCGAGGGCGTGAACATCCTGCCGGGCGGTCAGTCGGCGCTCAATGACTCGCCGAATTTCGCTGACCAGATCCGACTGTGGCTCGCCAACACCGCACAGCCGATGCGCTTTTCGGTATCCGATGTGGTTGGCGGAGCGATCGGCAGAGAGGTGTACGAGGCAGCAGAGTAGCCACATTCAGCTGCGCGAATTGAACCAAATTACGCCGAGCAGCGTCGCCCCAACCTGAGCGCGTCCATGCGCCGAAGCAGTTGAACTCCTGGCAGTTTCGCGTGGGTGACATGCGCTTGTGGGCACGATTGAACTGATGCATAGTCCCCCCGCTCGCCAGCGATGCTGATGACGCTCCTCAGGGCGGGCCTCACGCCGCATAGAGGTCGTTCGTGCCCCCACAACACCAGCCAGAGCTTTGGGCCTCAGGGCGACCGCGACTGCTGCTCCGACTTGGCGCAGCGCTACTGACCGCGTGGTTTCTCGTTGGCGCCTGGCCCCAAGGGCCGGTGGAGTGCGACGGTGTGCGCCTAGCCATCAGCGCCGACCATATTCGTGAAAACGGGCGCTCGAATCACGACCGGGCGTACGTCTGGGAAGGCACTTCGGGCACCTACGCGCTGCTGATGGCGGCACAAGAACTGACGGGGGGCGACGCCTACAAGACCTACGCGTGGCTGTCGACGATTGCGGGCCTCGTGTTCCTCCTTTTTGCGGCGCTCATCGCTGGCCAACTCGCCGGGGCTCCCTGGGAGCTGGCCCTGATTGTCGTCTTGCTCGTCTTTCAAGAAGCAGGCGCCAACCTCGCTTATCCGAACAGCAACATCATCGCGGCTGCGGCGCTCGGTGTTGGCTGGTGGGTCGTGTTTCGGGCCCAAACGCTTCCTGCGATCGCGGCCGGGGCCTTGTTTTTCGGTCTCGCTGGCTGGTGTCGGGCTGACGCAGCGACCATGGCCTTTGCGATGGCCGCAGCCACCCTGCGGCCGGACATGGGCCGGCAGTGGCTCGTCCGAATCTCCGTTGTTGGCGTCGTCACCGGCGCCATCGTGTTTGGCGGCATGGCCTTGATGGGTGCCGAGGTCGGGGTTCTGCTCGAGACCCTCAGCAAGGTCAGCGCTGTGACGGTGCGCGGCACTCCGGGCGCAGGCCTGCTCGCCTCACCCCAAGTCCGGTCGAATCTGGCCTTTTTCTCCGTTGCGTCCGTACTGGGCACGTTGATCGGATGGGGGCTCTGGGCCAAACAGCGTAACTGGCGGCCATTGGTCGCCAGTCTCGCGGGCGTCATCCCCGTCGCGATGTTCTATGTCCCCAAGGTCACGACGCCCAAACAGCTCGGGTATCTGATTCCCTTCGCTGCGGCGAGTTGCGTGTACGTCGTCGTGCGAACCGCTCAGGCGCAGGCGCAGACACGCCGACGCATCGCCTGGGCGGCCATAGCTGTGGTGGTGCTCGGTCAGGGCTTGATCGGATTGCGCGTGCACATGCGCTCCAAGCCCTGGGGTTTTTACGAGGGACTGTCACTCGCCACAATCGGCCCATGGCACCCCCGAAGTGGGCCATTTTCGCCCGTCTCCGTCGAGTTGGGTCCCGGTACAATCATCCCCACGGATGACGGGCTGCGCTTGGCAACCGGCACGTTCTTCTATCCTTGGTTTGCCCATGACAAGAAGGCGGCACGGGCGCAGCGGATGACGGTACTGACGGCACGCGTCGCCGAGATGCAAGACGGACAAGCGGCATTCGCAGGCACCTGCGATGGCCAGTGGTGGTTCGGATTGGCGGCCAACCGCGCTGGCTTCAGCTACGCCAAGGAACTGCCCGTGTCCAAGACCATGCGGCGCGGACATATCTGGGAGATGCAGCACGCAGACGGCCGCCGCATCAAGATCTACAGTGGCTGGCTGGCGGACTACGATCTGGACTACTTTCGGCGAGTCGGCGCCGACGAGGGTATCTACGTCCTGGGATCCAATCGAGAGCGGGCTGCGCTGCTCAAACAGGTGCCGGCAGCGAAGCGGATCTGTGGCATGTCTGGGTATTCCCCGGTGGGCGCGTACGATGTGAAACTTGGTCCGCGGCGTGATTCGAAATGACAGCGTTGCGGCACGATTTTTCGGGGCGATTTGATCATCTGGCGGATCCCGGGCATCCAAGTTCCGCGCGAACAACACGGAACCAACGGCGAGTGGGGTAGTTGTGACAACGAACGATAACAAGGGCGGTAACGTGAAAGGCATTATCTTGGCTGGCGGGCTTGGCACGCGGCTGTATCCGCTGACGAATGTGGCGAGCAAGCAGCTGCAACCAATCTACAACAAGCCGATGATTTACTATCCGCTGACGACGCTCATCCTGTCGGGTGTACGTGAGATCATGCTGATTTCCTCACCGCACGACATCCCGCGCTTTCAAGATCTGCTCGGTGATGGCAGCCGTTGGGGTGTCTCGCTGCACTACGCGACGCAAGCCGAACCCAAGGGCATCGCCGAGGCGCTGGTCATCGGTCAGGAGTTCATCGGTGACGACTCGGTCTTCTTGATGCTGGGGGACAACCTCATCTACGGCCGTTTGGAGTTCCTGCGTAATGGCATCGCTGGCAACGGCGAGGGGGCGACCATCTTCGGCTACCGCGTCGCTGATCCGCACGCGTTTGGCGTGGTGGAGTTCGATGCGGACTACAAAGTGCTCTCGATCGAGGAAAAGCCCGCAAAACCGCGCTCAAACTGGGCCGTACCCGGGCTGTACGTCTACGGACCCGGGGCGGCGGCCCGCGCTGCAGCCTTGGAACCATCCGCCCGAGGCGAGTTGGAGATCACCGATCTGAACCGCAGCTACCTCGCCGACGGCGCGCTGAAGGCCATCCCGATGGGTCGTGGTATTGCGTGGCTCGACACCGGCACGCCGGAGAACCTGCTCGACGCCGCGAATTTCGTTCACAGCATCGAAACGCGGACTGGATTCCTGGTTGGGTCACCAGAAGAAGCAGCATTTCGTCGGGGATTTATCGGCCTCGACGCGTTTGAAGCGCTCGTCGACTCGATGCCCAAGAGTTCCGCCTATCGCCAAAGCCTCGATGGCGTGGTGGCAGAAGCCCGTCAGGACTGGTAATTTCCGCCGCCGCCCAACGGCTTCGCTCGGCCGCGCTTCGCCGATCAGGCCGCGCACGTGTCCGCGGTAGCGAGGCCCCCGGAGGCCCGGACCGAACAAACGCCCACGCCCCAGGAGCCAGTGGCATGACAGATTCAGCCCAAATCCACTTTCATGTGCCCTTCTTGACGGGACGAGAGCGGGGCTACATCGACGAGGTCTTCGACAACCGTAGATTCAGCGGAAACGGCCCGTTTTCACAGCGTTGTCAGCGTTGGCTGGAAGACTACACCGACGCAAAATTCGCTCTGATGACGCACTCCTGCACAGGCGCGCTTGAGCTGGCAGCCATGGTCGCGGGCTTGGGGGTGGGCGACGAAGTGATCCTGCCGTCGTATACGTTTGTGAGCACCGCGACCTCCATCATGCGTACGGGCGCGACGCCCATCTTCTGCGAGATCGATCCCGCAACGATGACCATGGACTTGGAGGATGCCGCACGGCGGATCACGCCGCGTACACGCGCGCTGCTACCCGTACACTATGGCGGTGTGGGTGCCGACATGAAGGCCGTGATGGCCCTCGCGGAAAAGCACGACCTCAAGGTCATCGAGGACGCCGCTCAGGGGTTGGGTGCGAGTCGTCATGGGGAGAAACTCGGCAATATCGGGGCTCTCGCGGCGCTCTCGTTCCACGAGACCAAGAACGTACACTGTGGCCTTGGCGGCGCGCTCCTCATCAACGACGCATCGCTATTTGAGCGCGCCGAGAACATCTGGGAGCGCGGTACGGATCGGTCCAAGTTCTTCAAAGGCCTTGTCGACAAATACTCGTGGGTAGAGCTGGGCTCGAGCTTTTACCCCTCTGAACTGCAATCGGCGTTCTTGCTGGCACAGTTCGAGGGCATCGACGAGGGCGCAGAGCAGCGAGCCTCCCTGTGGAATCACTACCATGAGGGCCTCGCGCCGCTGGAAGCAGACGGGCTCCTCCATCGCCCTGTCGTACCGGAAGATGCCGTGACCAACCATCACTGCTACTGGATCCGCTTGCCCACGCCCGCTCACGCCGATGATGTGCGCAAACAGGTCAACGCCCGCGGCATCTCCGTGGTGATCCACTACGTACCGCTGCACGGCTCGACCATGGGCCAACGGCTAGGATGGCGCCCCGAGGATCTGCCCAAGACGGTTCACTCCGCTGGTAGCTTGTTGCGGTTGCCGGTTCACCAACTCGTGGGTGAGGCCGAGCGCGCGCGCGTCGTCGAGACCATCACTGAGGTGGTCCGAGACGTCGTCTAGCTGCCCGGCGCGCCCGGCAGGTCTGCAGCCCAATCCTAGCTATACTGCCGTTTTCTCTGGGTCTTCGAACAGCCACAGCTGTCTGGGGTCGCCCGTGCGGGTGTTCGTGAGCGTCCCGCCGCTGAGCCGCACGCCGATGCCCAACAGGCGCACCGG
>JAGSHB010000093.1 GCA_023954815.1 Myxococcales bacterium
CCAGCGTGCAGAAGCTGCTGCGGGCGTATGTGTTGAAGCGGCGGCGTGCCGATGGCGCTTGGTGTCTGCGGTTTTTGCGGGTGCTCGCCGATCGACGCTATGGCAAGACCTCTCGTCGGCGTGGGCGCGGCGCGGCTGGCTGGGAGCGCTGTGTCCTGCGGGCGTTTTCGTTGCGCGGGCATTCCCGGGCTCTGATCCGCCACGCTAAGGGGCACGACAATCACCTGCACGTCCGTCTCTTTCCCCGCGGGAAACGTGCGCGACGCGGCGGTGCGCCGTAGCTCAGCCATTTTTCCAACCCAGCCTTGTACAGCGGGCCGCTGCGACTATCCTGCCGGCCATGTTGCGACTTCGATATCAGACTCCCGACACTTGGACCGCGGCCGTGCTCGCCGACGTGACTGCGTTTTTGCAAGATCACGCCCATGCCGAGCGCAAGGTCGCCAACTCAGCCTTGGCCCTGGCCGCCCAACATCACGCTCGCCCGAAGCTGGTCAGCGCGATGATTGAGCTGGCCATGGAGGAGCTGACCCATTTTGGGCAGGTGCACGATCTGCTCGTCGCTCGGGGCGAGACCATCGGCCACAACCAGCCCGATCCGTACATGGGCAAGCTGTTCAAGCTGATGCGCCGGGTGGACGTCAACGAGTACCTGCTCGACCGGCTCGTGCTCTTCGGCATCGTCGAGGCCCGCGGTTGTGAGCGGTTTCGCATGGTCGGCGACGCGCTGCCGCCCGGCGATGCACGTGAATTCTACGTCGAACTCACCCGCTGCGAGGCCCGCCATCACGCGCTGTTTTTGCGCTTTGCTCGCGAGATCTTCGGGGGACAAGCGGTAACTGAGCGGCTCGATCAGCTGCTGGATGCCGAGGCTGAGGTGGTCCGTAGCCTGGAGATCCGCTCGGCGCTGCACTGAGCGCATTCGCTGCCGGATCGCTCCCGCCTGTGGGCACACCGCCCTCCGTGTGGCAGGCTGCGCACCATGGCGATTGGCGCGACCATCTACCGTTTTCACATCGAACTCTCCGACGTCGACAACGGCGTTTTTGAGCAGCTGGATCTGCGCGTCGCCAAGCACCCATCCGAATCGACCCGCTTCTTGGTGGTCCGCGTGCTCGCTCGCTGCTTGGAACATATCGAGGGCATCGAGTTTACCCGCGGCGTCTCCGATACCGAGCTCCCCGCGCTGATTGTGCGCGACCTGCAGGGCGGGATTTCGACCTGGATAGAGGTCGGCGTGCCAGCGCCCAAGCGGGTGCACAAGGCCACGTCACGGGCCGACAAGGTCCTGGTGTACGCCCACAAACAGGTCGATCATCTCATCGCCGCGCTCAAACAAGCCGAGCTCCGCCGCGCGGACAGGGTGACGGTGGTCCATTTCGATGACGCCTTGCTCGAAGGGTTGGAAGATGCGCTGTCCCGCGCCGCAACCTGGTCGGTGACCTTGAGCGACGGCACGCTCTACGTCGAAGCCGACGGGCAGAGCGTGGTCGGTCAACGCCACCGGCAATCTTTGGGTTAGTCTGGTCCCATGCGCTCGACTAGCAGCTCGCTCGCGTCAGCCAGTATCAGCGTCCGATCATGAAGATCTCGCCGCTAAAGATCTTGCACATCACCCGTGATTTTCCGCCGGTGAGCAAGGGCGGGATCTCCATCGCTGCCGGGGAGCTCGTACGGGCGGCATGCTTGGCAGGTCATGACATTCGGGTCTGCTCATTCGACGCTTGGCGCCCCAAAGCCCAGGCCAAGAGCCTGCCGCTCGCAACTGAGGAGCAGAGCCCGGAGGGCGCCCGCGTTCAGCGGTTGCGGGCCCCAGACCACATCGCGCGCGTCGCTCGGCAATGGGCAGACTTTCAGCCCGATTGGGTCCACGTGCACCACGGCATGCTGTGGCAAGCCGCAGACGAGCTTGTGCCCATCGGTCCAAAGACCCGTCGTCTACTCCATGTGCACGTGGATCAGGCCGAGATGAATCGGGTGCGGGGCGTCGCGTCGACCTTGAGTCTCACCGCGCAGCAGGCCGCGCTCACCCAGGCTGACGTCATCGTCATCCCGTCCGCCCCTGCCGCCGCGCTGCTTTTGCGCACCAGCCCCGAGGTTGCGGGCAGATTGCGGGTGGTGGGCTTGGGCCACACTCCCCTCGTGAGACCGGTGGCGCACGGGAATGACCACGCTCGCCGCTTGCTGATTGTGGGTCGGTTCGACCACGCCAAAGGCACCGCAGATGTGATCGAGGCCCTGCCGACCGTGCGCGCTACCTTCCCTGACCTACAGGTGCGCGTGGTCGGTGGTGTGCCGGACAATCCCCGAGCTGAGCGCCGCTGGCGGGAGCGGCTCGAGGCCGCCGGGGGCGCGCAGCTCTCCTGCCTGGGTTGGCAATCGCCGGCTTCGGTTGCGGCCGAGATGGCGGCGGCCGACGTCGCCGTATTTGCCAGTCACGCCGAGACCTGGGGTCTCGCACTCGCTGATGCGCTGGCGGCTGGGTTGGCGGTGGTTGCGACGGACGTCGCCGGTCACCGGGCGCAGCTGTCGGGCCATCCGCCGTGTGGTCTGTTGGTGCCGCCGGGCGATCCCGCAGCGTTGGCTGCTGGCGTCACCCAGCTGCTCGATGACCGGGCGTTGCGCCAGCAACTCGGAGAGCAGGCGGCCGCCCGGGCGCAATCTTGGCCTGCAGTGTGGCCCGCATGGGAAGCGCTGCTTCGGTAGCCCCCAAAGCAGTCGTGAGAGCGTCACCTTCCTGTCACCCACCAAGCCGTGCTGATGTGGCCTACTCCGAGCGTCAGATTCGCCTCGGGAGGAGCCCATGACTGACCAGCATGACTCAACGAATAGCCCGCGGCCTGCCGTCGGCATCGTCATGGGGTCGCGCTCCGATTGGCCGACCATGCGCCACGCGGCCGACGTCTGCGACGCCCTACAGATCTCGTATGAGGTCGCGGTGGTGTCGGCCCACCGCACGCCGGATCGGCTCTTTTCATACGGACAAACCGCGGTCGATCGCGGATTACAGCTGATCATCGCCGGTGCGGGCGGCGCCGCTCACTTGCCGGGGATGCTGGCCGCGAAGACCCGCGTACCGGTGCTCGGTGTGCCGGTGAAATCCCGGGTGCTCAACGGCGTCGACTCCCTGCTGTCGATCGTGCAGATGCCCAAAGGGATCCCGGTCGCGACCTTCGCCATCGGCAAATCCGGCGCTATCAACGCCGCCCTTTTTGCCGCTGCGACCCTATCTCTACACGACCCGGCCCTCGCAGACCGGCTCGATGCCTGGCGTTCGGCCCAGACCGAGGCGGTGCTCGCCGACCCCGATCCACGCGTTTGAGCGGTCCTGTCCGCACCGGAGTCCACCATGACGATCAGCGTATTGGGCGGCGGCCAACTCGGTAGAATGATGGCGCTGGCGGCCTACCGTCTCGGCGAGCGCGTCGTGCTGCTCGATCCAAACCCCGAGTCTTGCGGCGGTCACGTGGCGCCCCTGGTGGTGGGGCGCTGGCAAGATCCCGCGCCACTCGCCGAGCTGTCCCGCCGGGGCGACATCGTCACTTTTGAGTTTGAGAACGTGCCCGACGAGGCCGCGCGTTTCCTGGCCGATCGCGTCGCCGTCGCCCCGCCGCCCCAAGCCCTGACCACCGCCCAAGACCGCCTGCTCGAAAAGCAGCTGTTCACCGAGCTGGGCATCCCCACGCCGCCCTATCGCCCCGCCAGCTCACTCGCTGAACTACGGACCGCCGCCGCAGAAGTCGGCCTGCCCGCCGTCGTGAAGACCCGGCGCTTTGGCTACGACGGCAAGGGCCAGCACGTGGTTCGCTCGGCCGATGACGTGGACGCGGCCTGGCTCGCCCTCGGCGCCGCAGAGCTGCTCATCGAGTCCTTCGTGCCCTTCGATCAAGAGGTCAGCGCCATCGCGGCCCGCGCCCACAACGGCGAAGTCGCTCGCTATCCCCTCGTCGAAAACAGTCATCGCGGCGGTATCTTGCGCACGTCTCGGCCGCTGTCAGCTACCGATCCCCTCGCTCCCCAAGCGGCCGAGTACATCGACAAAGTGCTGGGTCATCTGGATTACGTCGGCGTGTTGACCCTGGAGTTTTTCGTGGTCGGCGGGCAGCTGCTGGTCAACGAGATGGCGCCGCGGGTGCACAACTCGGGCCACTACTCCATCGACGGCGCGGAGACCAGCCAGTTCGAAAACCACGTGCGCGCCATTTTGGATCTGCCCCTGGGCTCGACCGAGACCATGCTGCATTGCGTGATGCTCAACTGCATCGGCGGGATGCCGTCCAATGCGGCCTTGTGCGCGCTGCCGGGCACTAAGATTCACGCCTATGGCAAGCGCGGTTCTCCGGGTCGCAAGGTGGGTCATGTGACCGTTGTCGCCTCGACCGCGGCGGAGTTGCAGGCCCGATTGCCCGCCGTCCAGGCCCTGGTCGATGCCGCGTCTGACGGCTAGTCCTGACATCGTTCGGCGGCTGATCCTAGAGATCGTCCTCGGTGACGATCGTCACGCCGTTTTTGCGCAAAAGTGCTGCAAATACACCGTCTCCATCCCGAACTTGGCCATCGATGTGGGTTCTGCCTGCCCCGCATGAGGGGCTGCGCGCCTTGAGGATCGCTGACGATACCGACCGGCCCCCAAGGGCCAATTCTGCGCCGCGAATGAAGGCAGCCGTCACGTCGCCGTCGTCCCCCACGCGCTGCACCGCGGCTTCGCCCCGCCAGATCGCCGCGCCGTCGCCGCCGCGAAGCTCAGCCGCTGGCCTCGGCGTCCCCAACCCACCGAGCTCCTCTGGGCAGACCAGGGTGATCGTCAGCCCCGCCTGCCGCAGCTGGGCAGCTCGCTGTGCGACCGCCGCGTCAGGCTTGCTGCCGCCGTCATAGCGGCAGGCCTGCCCCAAAAGGCACGCGGACACCAAGCAGATCGGCTGGGCGGGCGGCGCCTCAGTCATCGTTGTGATCTGGGATGTTGAGCGTGAAGTCGGCGCCCGCGAAGACGGCACCGTTGATCTGCAGTTCCACCCGATGCAGCCCTGGGTAGTAGCGCCTGGTGCTGATGGCTTTGAACATGTGGCGCTTGTCGAGGCGCACGACCGCTCCGGGCGCCGCGCGTACTTCCCGCCACTTGAACACTTTCTGCGTGCGCGCGCCGTTTTGCCGGACGTGATGAACTACGAAATCGACCGCCCAGTGCTGCGCGGTCGGCGCCGTCGCACGGAGGCGGGTTTCCAGCGCTAGTTGTCCCGGAAATTGGAGGGTCTTGGGTGCTGCAGCAAAGGACTCGACAACCAACGACGGCGGCCCAAACCCGCGTAGGGCCAGGGCGCCGCGATGGCCATTTTTGACCAGCGTGCGGGTGGCATGCCGACAGATCCAGGTCATCTCGGGGCTCGGCACCTCTCGCTGCCAACGCTGCAGCACCTCCACCACGCGGTCGGGATGATCCTTGGCGATGTCGTTGAGGTGATTGGCCACCGAGCGGCGCACATAGAGCGACGGGTCGGTCCGCAGCAGCTCGAGCAGCGGCAAGGTATGGCTCGGATCGGCGACGAATCGGCGCAGCTGTCGCCCCCACGGCAGCCTCGGTCGGCTGCCCTCGCTCACCAAGCGGCGCACGTGTTCATCGGGCGAGGCCGCCCACTGCGTCAGCAGCGTCAGCGTGGCGGTCTGGTCGGCTTCGAGGAACGGGCGAATCGCGAACTCTGCCGACCACATCGGCGTCAGGGCGACCATGGCAGCGAGGCTCTCATTTCGCGCTGGGAGGCCGTAATCCTCGATGATTTGCAGCATGGGCCACACGGAAAAGCCGCCCATGGCAGGCGCTCGGCTCGCGACATCTGGCAGCACACCGATCAGCTCGCCGATGGGGCCTGGCCAGTGAAGAACCGCCGCGCGGGCCACGTGCTTGAGCCTGGCCTTGAGCGCGAGCGCGTCCAGATCAGCATCGGCGTCTCGGATAAATGCGTCGCCATCAAACCCCGGCAGCGCAGCCTGCAGGCGCTGGCCAAATTGGGCGTTGGTCGCCGGGGAGATCTCGTCTTTGAACTTCTTGGTCTCGCTCATGGCGGCAGGGTGCGCGCGCACCAGCCCGCTCGCAACCCGTTTTCCCAAGCGTCGACCGTGGGCGCTTCGCTTGCGCTGCGGTAGGCTACGCAAATAGCCGGGCTGTTTGCCCATGAGGAGATGTGATGCGACGAGGGCCTGTCCTGTTGATGATGATCACGCTTGTTGCCGCAGGCTGCGGCAAGGAGAAGGCTCCGGCCCCTCCGGCCCCTCCGGCTTCTCCGGCGAGCGCAGCGACATCGCCCAAAGCTGGTGGTGTGAAGGCGCCAGAACCGGCTGTAGATCAGGCTGCGGCCAGCGCAAAAACCCCGAAAACTGGCGCCGATCGCAAGATGGTGGAGCCGCCGCCGGGCCCCGATCCAGCCAACATTCCTCCCAATCCAAATCCGCCCATTGACCCGCGCAATCCGCCGGCTCCCGCCGGCACCCTCGCTCACGACCTGCAGGCTCGGCTCACCGCTTTTCGGGCGAAGGCACCGCAGGCCCTACAAGATCTGATCGACACCGCCGTCACCGATCTCGGCTCTGGCTCCTTGGTCGGCCGGGCCAAGAACAACGATGACACCGCACCGGATTTCACGCTTAAAGACGCCACTGGCAAGGAGGTCTCGCTGTCCGGGCTCCTCAAGAAGGGGCCCGTCGTGTTGACTTGGTATCGCGGCGGATGGTGCCCCTACTGCAACCTGACGCTGCGGCATTACGCCAAAATGGTGCCCGCGCTCAGCAAAGCCGGTGTCACGCTGGTGGCCCTTACGCCAGACACGCCCGACAAATCCTTGTCGCTGAAGCAGAAGCTCAAGCTGCCCTTTGTGGTCTTGAGTGATACCCATCTCAAGGTCGCCAAGGCCTACGGTTTGGTCTACCGCCTGCCGCCCAAGCTCAAGGCGGTGTACGACAAGAAATTCAAACCAGCGTCGTTTAGCGGCATCACCACGGGCGACTTGCCCTTGGCCGCCACGTACGTCATCGGCACGGATAGCGTGATTCGCTACAGCTTTGTGGACGCAGAATACCGGCGCCGCGCGGAGCCAGCGGAGATCTTGACGGCTGTTCAGTCGCGCGTCCTCAAGAACGGCCCCGCACCCTCACCGGACGCACCCGGAGCCAAGGTCGCCCCGGCTCCTGGCAAGGCCGCTACCCCACCAGCACCCGGTTCAACTGCTCCTGGGCAATAGCCGTCGTCACGAGGTTGGCCATGCCGCCGGTCACATAGGCCGACACATCCAGCAAAATCACCGCCGTTCCGTCGTTCTTGCCGGTCGTTTGGCCCTGCGCTTCCAGCAGTCCGTTGAGCTGTTCGTTCAGCTGATAGTCAACAAAAATGCCGTAAATTCCGCAGGTGATGACCGTTAACAGCAAATCTAGCCAATAGCCTTGGCCCGTCGGCGTTTGCCCGGCCAGCGCTTGGGTCTCGCGGTAGATGTGGTGGTACCAAACCATCTGATACAGGCCGCACGTGACGACCCCAAGCACCAGGACCACGGCTGCGTTGCGGGGGGCGATCCAAGGCGGCGGTGGATGCTGCATGGTGCTGTGCTCCGCGTGACACATCTTACGGGGGCGAACCCTTGCTCTCACGTTGCACTGCCCACGCCGCTGCGTACAGCCCGCCTTCTGCAACCAGCGCGTCGTGATCGCCTCGCTGGGTGATGCGTCCCTCATCGAGCACGATGATCTCGTCGCAATCGACCAACGCACTGAGCCGGCTACTCACGATGATGGTCGACGCGCCGGCTTTGCGATGGGCACGCAACGCATCGAGAAGTCGGCGCTCCGTGTCGTGATCGACCGCGCTCAGCACGTCATCGAGGATCATCAGCCGCGCGTCTGTGTACAAAGCCCGCGCGATCTGCGCCCGCTGCCGCTGCCCGCCCGAGAGCATCAAGCCGCGCTCGCCAACCAGGGTCATCAGGCCATCATCGAGACGGCTGATGTCATCGCCGAGGGCTGCCTGCTCTGTTACCTGAGCGACGCGCAGCTCGTCGATGGTGTCCGCTTTTTCGGCGAAGGCGATGTTGTCTCTGAGGCTGCGTGAAAACAGGAAGCTCTCCTGCGGCACCACCGCGACATCCCGCCTAAAACTCGCCGGGGCGATGTCCGCCACGTCCACCCCATCGAGGGTCACCGTGCCGGGGGTTGGCGAAAGCAGGCCGCTGATCAGCCGAATGAGCGTCGATTTACCTGAGCCGACGGGCCCATAGACGCCGAGCGTCTTGCCGGGAGCGAGGTCCAACGACACGTCCGTGAGCACCGTTGACCCAGGCGCGTAGCCGAAACTGAGACCGCTGACCTGCACGGCCACCCCCTCATCGGTGGTCGGCAGCGCGACGAGACCAGCGGGCCGGTCGCTGGACAGCTGCAGCACCTGCCAGACCCGTTGCAGGGAGACATAACCGCGCTGCAGCGCATTGAGCAGCCAACCCGCCATGGCGAGCGCCGACACCAACATGCCGACAAAGCTCGCGTACGCAGCCAAGTCACCGACCGTGAGATCGCCTGCCAGGGTGTGCTGGCCCCCGATCCAGAGCAGCAAGAAGACGCACACACTACCCACGGCGCGGGCCACCGGCATCACAAAGCAGCGCACCGCCGCCACCTGCAGGCTCAAGTCTGTGTAGCGGGCGTTGAGCGCATCGAATTTCGTCGTAAATGCAGGCTGGGCACCGCTCGCAGAAATCACCGCCACGCCGCCGTAAGACTGCAAAATGTGGGTGCTGAGTTGGCCCAACTCCTCCTGTGCAGCGCGCATGCGGGTGTACATCCAGGAGATACCGACGCGCATGATCCACGTCGAGGCAATCAGTGGCAGGCAGCACCACAGCGTGAGCCACGGGTCGATCTCCAACATCTGCCAGATCGCCATGGTCGTCGCCATCGCCAAATTCAGCAGGTTGAGCACAGCGAAGCCCACAATGCTGCGCACATAGGTCGCGTCATTGATCGCGCGGCTGACCAGATCACCGATCCCCACGCGGCCGAAGAACGTGGTCGACATGGCGAGCAGCTTGCGCAGCATGTCGTTGCGCACGCGAAACTCGATCGTGCGGCCCGGGTTGAAAAACAGCACACGGGACAGGGTCCGCACGACGATGACGCCGAGGGCAGCGACGCCAATGAGTCGCGCATAGGAGTTGACGTCCGCGTGACCTTCGCCGAGGCCATCGAAGACCTCTTTGATCAGCCGTGGAATCAGCACCGTCAGCCCGTTGGTTGCCAGCAAAAAGCCGATTCCTAGGGCGTATAAGCCCAAATAGCGCTTCGCGTACCTGCGGATAAAACGCCAGACGAGCACGCCACCGGGCGGCGGGGGCGTCAGGGGTTCGGGCGTGTTTGGGGGCAGGGCAGCGTCGGTGGCCATGGGCATGAAGGTGGCGGGTTGGTGGGGAGAGTCAAGGGCCGCGCATCCGGTCATGATACAACTCGGCTTCGCTGCCCACTGTGCGGCAGGTCACACGGTTGGCCTGGGCTGCAGGTGGCTGAACACGTGGATCGCCGCCGCCATGAATGCACCCGCCCAGCCCTTTCGCTCGTTGCCATCGGTCGACCAACTCAAAGCGCGGCCTGCGTGGGATGGGGTGGTTGTCACCGACGAGATCAGCACGCGGATTTGCCGGGAGATCATCGCCGCCGCAAGAACGGCGATCGCTGCGGGTGAGCTGCAATCAGCGGCGCAAGTCTCCGGCGCTATCGACAACCAGCTCGCGTCGGCACTCAGCGTGTTGATGGGGCCAGCGCTCCGGCCGGTCTACAACGGGATGGGCGTTCTGGTGCACACCAACGCCGGACGGGCGCCGCTGTCGCCTGATGCGCTCGCCCACATCACCGAGACCTCCGCTGGCTATTGCAACCTCGAGATGTCCCTCACGACCGGCCAGCGCGGCTCTCGCCAAGATCTGCTCAAACCCCTCATTCGCTGGCTGTTCACCGCGGAAGACGCGCTCGTGGTCAACAACGGCGCCGCCGCGATCATGCTGGCGCTGCATGCCCTGGCGCGTGATCGCCCCGTGTTGGTCTCCCGCGGCGAGTTGGTGGAGATCGGGGGCTCTTTTCGTGTGCCGGATGTGATGACCGCCGCCGGCGCCTCCCTGACCGAAGTGGGCACCACCAATCGCACCTGGGCGCGGGACTATGACGTGGCGCTCACCGATCTCGCCGCAGCAGGTCGGCCCGCAGCGGCGCTTTTGCAGGTGCATCGATCGAATTTCAGCATCGACGGGTTCGTGCACACCCCAACCGTGACGGAGTTGGCGACATTGGCCCATGCCCACGACCTGCCTTTGATCGTCGATCTGGGCTCGGGTGTCGTCGGCGACCTGAGTCGTTGGCAGCTCCTGGCTGAACCCACCGTGCAGCAGACCCTGCAAGCCGGCGCCGATCTGGTCACTTTCTCAGGTGACAAACTGCTGGGAGGCCCGCAGGCCGGGCTGATCGTCGGCAAGCGGCGTTGGCTCGCGCGCTTGGCGACATCGGCGATGGCCCGGGCCGTGCGGGTCGATTCCATGACCTTGGCGGGTCTGGAGACCACCCTTCGCAGCCACGTGCAGGGCCGTGCGACGGTAGCGTTGCCACTTTGGCAGGCCATCGATCTGGACGCCGACGAGCTGCACGTGCGGGCGCAGACCCTCGCTGCGCAATTGGAGGGGGGCCTCGATGACAGCTGGCAGGTGGGTATCGGCACGGCCGAGGCCACGATCGGCGGCGGCGCGCAACCTGGCTCGACCTTGCAGTCCACCGCGCTGACCCTTCGGCGGCAGGGTTGGTCCGCTGAGGCCCTCGTGACCGCTTTGCGGCGAGGTCAGCCGGCGGTGATCGGGAGACCGCGCGGTGCTGAAGTGCTGCTTGATCTACGCAGCCTCTTCGCTGGCGCTGCCGCACGGGTCCCACAGGCCGATCAAAGCGCGATCGCGGGTGCTCAGCCGACCTCAACCGGGGCGTCCACCAGCACGATTGCCGTGATCATGAACAAGCTTGAAACAGAGCTTGAAGTCGCATTTTCGGCCCTCCCACGGCTCCCGCGGCTCGGAAATTGACCTCTCCAGCGGCCCTCAAGCGATCGTCCTCAAATTCCCACATTCACGCCATGCAAGAGTCTTGTCGTGTACCTTACCTCCCTGCTACTGCACCGCGTCGCGTCTCCTGTCCCGTGTCTGCTCAGGGCGTTGTCTCAGTGCCAGTGACCGTGACAATCTCCGCTCGGGTTACCCGTCATAGATCCCTTCATCTCCTCATCCGTCTTTGCCCGCAGGGGCCAAGAGTTCACGGCGTTGCGTGGCACCTGCAAACCGGGCTATGCTGCGGCGCCGCTTCGTAAACCAAAATCGGAGACCGCTTATGACGCTTCGAAAGACCACGATTGCACTCATTGGAACCATCGTCGCCCTTGGGATGACGATGACGCCCATGGATGCAGACGCCAAAAGACGCAAGAAGAAGACGCGTACGCTGAGTTTTGAGGACGATCAGGTCGAGGCCTCGTTCTTGCGCCCTGAGGGGTCGACCACGACATCGCTGAGCAAGAAGAAACGCTCCAGCCTGATTCGTGTTCGCATGGACTTCTTTGCGGAGATCATCCGCTCGGCTAGGGATCTCTAACCATGGCGACGACTTCAAAGCCTGCAGGCGGCAAGGCCCCCGCAGGAAAGGCCGCTGCGAGCGAGCCGGCATCAGGGGCTCCGGCATCAGGGGCTCCGGCATCAGGGGCTCCGGCATCAAAGAAGCCCGCACCCAAGGCTTCCGCCTCAAAGACGTCGGGGAAGCTCGGCGTCGACGTCGCGATTTTGTGGCGCGGCGACATGCTCACCGCCAGTTTCTTCGCGAAACCGCGCAGCGTGACCATTGGCCCCGACGGCACCTTCATTTTGCCGAAGGAGGTCATCGGAAAACCTGTGCAGCCGCTCATCGAGGCCGGTACCGCAGCTGGGTTTGGCCTCCGCATCGACAACGAAAAGTCGAAGGGTCACCTCATCGTCGACGGCGATGTGCATGACGTCGGCGATGTACGCTCCGGCAAGGTCTCGGGCTTCAAGGGCCCACTGATTCCGCTCACCGCGGGGACCCGTGCGGTGCTGGTGTTCGGCGACTTTACCTTCATCGTCTCCCGCGAGCCGGTGCCGCCGCCCACGCGCTTTTCCTTGTGGAACAAGGAGATGGTGCCGTTTTTGATGTGTCTGTTGACCGCGTTCCTCATGACCGCTGGTCCGCTCGCCGCTGCGTTCAACTCGCCCGCCTATCTCGCCCGTCAGCACCTCAGCTTCGAGGAAAAGCAGGCCACGCGTCTCAGTGAACTTATCGAGATCGCTGTGAAGACGGAGCCCGAGCCCGAGCCTGAGCCGGAAGAGGCAAAAAAAGAAGAAGAAAAGCCCAAGGCGCCTGAGCTCAAGCCCGAAAAGAAGAAGGAAGAGGTCAAGAAGGAAGAGATCGAGGTCAAGAAAGAAGAGGCCAAGATCGACGAGAAACTCGATTCGGTCACTGACGAGGAAGAAAAAGACAAGCTCGTTAAGAAGATCGTGGCTGCCAAGATTGACGAAGCGACAGCCGACATCGACAAGGCGCTCAAAGATGTCACCGACATGCAGATCGGCAGCAAGATGTACGCCGAGGGTGACGACGGGGACGCCGATCCGGCCAACCCCGCCAGCGGTCAGGGCGGCGCCACGGTGCTCGCCGATCCGACGGGCAAGACGCAAGGCGCTGGGCTGATGGCCGCCGGTCGCAAGAAGACAGCGATGAACAGCGGCGATGCGACCAAGCGCAAGGTGATCAAAGGCCTCGGCAAGGACAAGACCGCCGGTAAGGGCGTGAAGATCGGCATGAAGACACGCCGCCAGAAGGTGGTGCGTGTCGGTGGTGGTTCGGGCTCCAAAGCCAGCGGTGAGCTGCCGAAGAAGGTCATTCAGAAGTACATTCGCCGGAAGATGGGCGCTATCAAGGCTTGTTATCAGAAGGGGCTGCAGTCCAATCCGAACCTGTCAGGCAAGGTGCAGGTGCTCTTCCTGATCAAGCCTTCGGGCGCGATCGCTGGCGCCAAGGTCAAGGATTCGTCGCTCAACAGCAGTCGGGTTGAAGGCTGTATCCTGAAGAACGTCAAGAGTTGGAAGTTCCCCAGGGCCAAGGGTGGCGGTACCACCAAGGTCTTGTACCCATTCCGCTTTACGTCTAGGTAGGCTCCTATGCAGTTTCGCTCCCGCACTCCTGTGCGGCTCGTGCGGTGCGCTCTTGCGCTCGTCGTCTTCCTCAGTGCGGGATGTGACGACCGTGCCAAACGTACGGTGGCCCACGTCAATCGTGCGGTGCTGATGCTCAATCAGGGCAACAGCCTGCAGGCCAAGGGCCAGCTCAAACTCGCCCTTAAGATCGACAAAGACAATCACGACGCCAACTTCTATCTCGGCTTTCTCACGCTGAAGAGCGATGAGGCCCGTGAGGCGTTGAGCCACTTGAAGTCGGCGGTGCGCACGGACCCCAATCACGCCGCGGCTTGGCTGCATCTCGCCCGCGCTCATTTCGAGCTGGGAGCCCATGCGGACGCCCTCAAAGCGCTCAATGAGCTCTTCAAACGGGATATTGGCCACCCCAACGGTCACTTTCTGGAAGCGCGCATTTACGGCAAGCGCAAAGACCGGGACGGCATGGATCGGGCGCTGCGGGCAGCCATCAAGGGCGACCCAGGGTTTTCGCCTGCCTACTTGATGCTCAGTCGGCTCTACACCGATGTGGGCGCCTATGAGCCGGCCATGGCGGTGCTCAATGAGGGCCTGCGCTTTTCGCCGGAAGACGTCAATCTGATGGAAGCCCTGGGGCTGGCGTGGCTCGATATGGGTGAGCCGACCCTGGCACGTGATGTGCTGAAGATCGCGGTGCAGAGCGCCAAGGCAGACTACACCGTGCACCTCAACTACGGCGCCGCGCTGTTGCAGGTCGGCGAGCGTGCGACGGCGATCGAAGAGATCAGAAAGTACCTGATGCTGGGTCAGGGTCGCGCCAACAAGCGGGATCTACGGATGGCCGCGAAGATGCTGATCCGCCTGAAACGGCTGTAGCTCCCTCTCCGCCCACTGCGTTACTTGACCCGTACAACAGCGCCGTGACACAAGTTGGACCATGTTCTTAGGACGCGTCATCGGAACAGTAGTCGCTAGCGCCAAAGTCCCCGGGCTTGAGGGCGTGCGTATGCTGTTCGTGCAGCCGATCACGGAGACGGGCGCCGATCGTGGTGGTCCCGTGGTCGCCGCAGATACCACCCAGGCTGGCGAGGGGGACATCGTTCACCTGACGTCCTCTCGCGAGGCCGCGGTCGCCATGCCAGAGCCCTTTGTCCCGGTGGATCACGCCATCATCGCCATCGTCGATAGCGTTGGCGGCGAGCTGCCCACGGTCGCCACCACCTGGCCCGCAGGCACCGGAGCGTCGTCGTGATTTTGGGTCTTGTACAAGAGCCTGTGGTCTCGACCATCAAGCATCCCGAGTTGGCTGCCCTGGCCCTCTTTGTCGTACAGCCGATTCTACCCGATGGCTCGGCCACCGGCGCGACGTTTTTGGCTGTCGATCATGCGCAAGCCGGCCCCGGAGATACGGTGCTGGTGCTGCGTGAAGGCGGCGGGATTCGCCAGGTGCTGGGCCGCCCGAAGTCCCCCATTCGTTCGCTCATCGTGGCGGTTGTCGACGATGTGTACCTCGATGATGGCAGTGTCGCCCAAGGCACACGATGAGCGGCGGTGCGCGTCACGGCGCGATTCATCAGCTCCACGGCCGCGATGTCAGCTTTCCAGTGCTCAAGCGGGCGCTGCTCGACGTGGCCCACAGCCTGCATTCCTCGGGTTGGGTGGCCAATCACGACGGCAACGTGTCCGCGCGGCTCGAAGCGGGCCGCTTTCTCATCACACCGACGGCGCTCAGCAAACGCGTGCTCGACGAGACCGACCCCATCGTGGTCGATCGCAGCGGCCGGGTGCTACAGGGCGGTCGCCGGCCGTTTTCTGAGTTCAAGATGCACGTAGCGGTGTACGACATGCGCCCCGATGCCAAGGCCGTGGTGCATGCCCACCCACCGTGCGCGACTGCGCTGAGCGTGATGGGGGTTGAGGTCGAGCCCAAGATGATGGCAGAGCCCGTCGTCTCGCTCGGCAACCGCGTGCCCATGGTGCCGTACGGTTTCCCCAACAGCGCCGAGCAGATCGCCCAGATTCGCGAGATGGCCGCCAACTTCGACGTGGTGACGCTGGCGCATCATGGCGCGCTGGCCTGGGGAGATGACCTCGAGCAGGCGCTCATGCGCTTGGAGTTGGTCGAGCACTTGGCCAAAATTCAGCTGGCTGCGATGCAGGTGGGGCCGCTGCGGACCCTGCCGGATGCAGACGTGAGCCGCTTGCTTGAAAAACGCGCCGCCGCGGGTCTGGGACCTGCCGGCCGCAGGGGCGGTTAGCCGCCTGGGGAGATAGCCCATGGTGCACCGCCCAGACCTTCGACCTTCCTACCCGACCTCCTCCGTCATCGGACAGCATACGAGCGGCCTCAACGGGTTGGTCGCGCTGACAGCCGCGATTGCCATGCTGTCCATCAGCGGCTGTGGCGGAGCGCCGAAACAAGCGCAATCCGTGCTTTCTGCCGACAAAATCAACCTGAAAGACCGCTGCCTGCTGCTGACCACCAACGACAGCGAGGCTCACTTCGACGGTCGCAAGGAGGGTCGCCCACCCGCCTTGAAGTACGTCGGCACCATCACCCGCATCGCTGCCGAGAAGAAGCGACTGCTGCGGCAGCGCAAAGGCGCCGTGCTGCTCGTGAGCGCTGGAGATGTGCTTCAGGGGCGCTACATGGCGCGCACGGACAAAGATCGCAAACGGGCCGCCAAGGAGGCTTGGTTGATGTACG
Organism: Myxococcales bacterium; assembly: GCA_023954815.1. GTDB lineage: Bacteria > Myxococcota_A > UBA9042 > UBA9042 > UBA9042 > UBA9042. The sequence continues at coordinate 15,925 of JAGSHB010000093.1, forward strand.
AGCGGGCAGGCTACGACGTTGGCGTGCTGGGCAATCATGAGTTCGACGCTGGCCCGGGTGTGCTGCGTCATGCCATGGCCGCGCTGAAGACCTTTCGCATCGTCACCAGCAACCTCGATCCGGCGAGCCCGTCGCTGGATAACCGCGACGGCAAACTGTATTCGACCACGCTCATTAAGACCTGCGGCGGTCTACGTATCGGCTTTTTCGGGCTACTGACGCCGTCCACGCGGGTGATCAGCGACTTTGGCGATACCCGCATGTCGCATCCCAACGACCCGATCAATACACCGGCGCGTCTGGCGGTGGCGGCGCTCCGCAAGCAGCGGGTGGATGTCATCGTGGCGCTGACCCATCTCGGCTACGAAAAAGATCGCAAGTTGGCCCGGGAGGTGCGCGGGATTGACGTCATCGTCGGCGGGCACAGCCACACCCTGCTCAAAGAGTGGAAGAAGGTCGGCGAGACCCTCGTTGTACAGACCGGCGAGCGATTTGGTCACCTGGGCTATCTGGAGCTGGTCGGGCGCAAGGGCGGCGGGCTGATCACGGCAAAGTCCAGTTGGCGGGCCCAGGCGATCGATCGGAACCTGCCACGAGACCCGGCGGTGGCGCGGTCACTGCAGGACTTTCGGGGCGCCTATGCGCCGGAGCGTGTGGTGGGCGAGCGTACGGTGCCCTGGTCGCTGCGTGGTGCGGGGCGCAAGCCTTACGGTCGGCGGGTTGCGCGCGCGGTGACTGCGCATTTGATGCGGCGCTATCGGGTCGACGGCGCCATCTTGAACATGGGGGGACTGCGCACCAACACGGTCTACCCCAAAGGCCCCGTGACCGATCTGGAGATTCGCGCCATCCATCCCTTTGGCAACCGGCTCGTGCGGTTGACTGCTACCGGGGCACAATTACGTCAGATCCTTGAACAAGCCTGCACCAAGGGCCATCGCGGCAAGCTGGGCGAGCGGGTCGCGCTGCACGGCATCACCATGCGGTGTGACGGGCAGCGGGCTGCGATTGCCTACACCAAGAAGGACGGCAAGGTCATCGCTGTGGCCTCGCCGGGTGCGCGTGTGCAGGACCTGCGGATCGCGGGGATGCCGGTCGATCTGAAGAAGACCTACTACATCGCCACCAACGACTACATGGCGCGCGGCGGAAGCGGATATTGGCTGATGACCCAACTAAAACGGGCCTGTGCGGACGAAACCGACTTCAAAATCAACCGCTGCAAGTCCTCTCCGACCCTGGCTGATGTGGTCGAGGAGTCCGTCAAACAGGGCAGCTTTGATGGGCCGCTGCATCGGTAGGTGTTCCGCGCTGCCGGGCGCTATTTCTTGTTCTTCCGCCGTTTGGCCTGATCGAGCTTGGCCAGGTGGCTCTTGGCCTGCCGGGCGACCGCGCCGGTCACCTCGCGGCTTTTGCTGACGGTCTTGATGTCCTTCTGACTCAGGGTTCTGAGAAAGGTCATCGAGATGGACAGCGGCGTCTTGGGGTTCATCACGAGCGCCTTACGGACCGAATAGTCGCGGGTCCACTGCTTGTTACGGGCGATTTGAGCGATGACATCGTCGCCGAGGCTCTTGTTCATCGCGTACTTCTTGACCTCGCCGTCGGTCAGACGTGGGGACTTCAGCACGGCCGACGAGACCATCTTCTTTGGATCGCGTATCAGCAGCTTGCGCGCGTTAGCATCGCCGACGAGGGCGAGCCTGATCTTTTGCGCCACGCTCATGGACGCGACCATGGCTTGCAGATTGCGATTGACCTCTTCCTGTTCGTCGTGCGCATCGCCGCCCGTGACCAGATCGGCGTCAAAGTCCAGCACCATGTCCATCGCGGAGATGAACTCGATATCGCTCAGCGCCGAGCCATCGTCATCTTCTTCAGCGCCGTGCTCGCCCAGCAGCGCCGCTCGAATCTCCCGGTAGCCGGGCATGTGGTCGAGGGCGAGGTTTTCGCGAACCGCCAGCTCCAGCAGGTGCTGAACGACGCCCTGCGGTGCCTTGGGATTGAAAAACAGGGCCTCGATCATCGCCGGATGACGCAGCGCTCGCTGGGCATTACGCCCGACGATATCGCAGACGGTCTTGTCGCCTGCGCCGGCGAGGTACACCAACGTCTCGGTATGGGTCTCGCGATTGAGCGCGACAAAACGCGGCACCACGCCTGCCTTGATGCGGCGGCCGAGGGTGTCGAGCACAGCGATGTCGGTTGCCGCCTTGATCACCCGTTCGAGTTCGTCCTCCGGTGCGGTCGACAGGGTTTCTGCCGCAGCTTCGCGGACCGTCTTCTCTGCGTCGTGGAGCAGGAAGGCCAGCGTCGGGACCAGATCGTCAAAACTCGAGGGCAACAGGCCCTTCGCGATACGTTCACGCAGGGCGGCGGGGCGATCTGGGCTCAGAAACTGGCGGTGCTGTTCCACAACGCTCGATAGGGGCATGGGGCCGCCAGAGACGAACTCACTCATTCTTTGCTCCCGCGCGAAGATGTCAGTGCGCGGCGCCAGTATGCGCCGTTTGTGGCACTGAGCCAAACCCGCTGACGCAGGCAGATGACCGTTTTGTCGGAGCGGCGGGTTGAACCGATGGGTCTAGGAGCTGGAAATGCCAAAATAGGCTGTAAAATCAGTCGATCAGGGCGGTGTGGGCTGCGGTCTCGCTAGACCCAGTGCCGTGACAGTTACGTCCATGACGCCGCGCTTCGCTACGGTCGCCGCCAGCCGATGACGCCGCCATCGGCAGCAACAGATACCCAGGCGGAGCCGTCTTTTGGGCCAAAGGCGACGCCGACGATGGGGGTGCTGCACGGCCAAGCGCAATGGCGAATCAGGGTGGCGAGGCTGCTGACACCCGTCTGGGTGCGGCGCCACAGCCGCAGGGCGCCGTCACCGGAAGCTGTGACGAAGCGCTGACCGTCGCCGCTATAGGCCAGCGCTGTCACGCTCTTGAGGTGGCTCGCGAGTGTGATGACGGTCGCGCCCGACTTTGCAGAGATGATCTGAAGACCGCTGGGGCCGCCAGAGACGAGCATCTCCGAGCCATTCGGTCGCCAAGCGAGAAGCCGCCGCGGGCCCACGAGTCCACTGCGGGTCCACGCCGTCTTACCTGTGGCGAGGGCCATCACGCGCAGTTGCGCCGTCTTAGAAGCTGCAGTCAGCGCCAGCCTCTGACCGGCACCGTCGACACCGAGGTCGTCAATCTTGTCTTGCTTGGCCACGGAAGCCGCAAAGACGACCTTGGGCGCGGCACCACCGAAGCTGATACCTGAGACGTTAGCGCCGCGGGCGGTGTAGAGGACGGACTTGTGCCAGTGCAGGCGAACCGAACCCTGACCGCTCACGCTGGTGACTTGACTGGGCCCGACCGTGACGGGCGCTTGGCTGGACAATTGGACCGCTCGGACCTCGCCGCTGTTGTTGGCAAGCGCCAGGTTGGCTTGGCCGCTGCCCTCCGCTAGGGCCACGGAGCGCCATTTCTTGCCCGCCGCGAGCTGGCCGGACCACAGCGCAGCGCCGTCTGGCCACCGATGGACGCTGGTTTGCCCATTGCTCATCACGGTGCCCCAGCGCCCGCTGCCTCCACCCACGGCCATGACGGGTTGCGCCGGCAGTGGATTGCCGAGCGGGGTCCACTTGCCGGTGAGCGCCCGGAATCCCGTGGCCGAGCGTCCTGAGACCAACAGGCGCCCATCTGGATGGATCGCCAGCGCAGCGATGGGGCTGGGCGACGTGGCCGTCTTCGCCAAGCTCCAGTCGATCGACCAGCCACTCGGAGCGGAGGAGTTGGCGCTGAGCCGGCGCAGGTGCCCCTCGTCGTCGGCGAGCCACAGCCGTGATTGTGGATCGAACGCCGCAGCGACGAGCGCCTTGGCGGGTAAGATGGCGCCGCCAATGATGGCGCCCGTCACCGGTGAATAGACGGCCGCGCCGGCCTTTGCCCAGCTCACAGCGACGTACTGACCCTTGGGATCTGAAGCCAGACCGGTCACAGATCCTGTGTTGCCGACGACAGGGGCGGTCCAGGGTTGCGTCACCAAGGTCTTCGCGTTCCAGCCGATGACCTTCCCGGCGGCATCTCCGGAGACCAGCCGCACGCTCGCCATGGGGCCAGCCGCTAGCCAAAGCAACGAAGAAACCGCGGCGGAATGGGCTTTTTTCGCCAAACCCGCTTGGCCATTGGCCACCTGCCGCAGCCGAAGCCAACCCACCGCGTCGCCGATGGCCAGCTGCTTTCCATCTGGGTCAAAGACCACCGAGGTCCAGCGTTTGCCAACGCCGTCGAGCGTCACTGATGCCGGGCCGCCAACAACCGATCGCACCCGCAACAAGGTCTCCGAACCAACGGTCGCCAGGGTGGTGCCGTCCGGGCTCAGCGCGAGACCCAGCACCGGTTGGCTGTGTTGGAAATGGGTCATGAGGCGAGCGCCAGTCGTCGGATGATGCACCACGACGGCAGCTCCAGCGCCCCACAAGGCGACCTTGGCGTTGATAATTGCACCAGCGTGGTTGAGACCGCCGAACTGCCACGCAGGGCAGGCTTGGTCCTCGTCAGTCAGGCCATCGCAATCGTTGTCGAGGCCATCACACGTGGTCTCTGGCAGCTTGCCGTAGCCAGGGATGGCGGCGTAGTTCGGCTCGATCCAGGCGCCCTTGCAGACCTTTCGCGCACCTTTGCAGACCCCTTTTTGCTGCGCGGCGAGCGGTCCGATGACGCCTTCGTCCGTCACGCCGTCGCAGTCGTTGTCCTTGCCGTCGCAGCTGGTCTCCACGGGCTCGTAGGCTGCGCTGTTGGGGATGCCCGCGGCATAGACCTGATAGTCGGGCGCTTGCCACACCCCGCCGTCGCACACCGGCTTGGCTCCCAAACAGACGCCGAGGTGCTTGAGCGGCTTGCCACTTGGCAGCTTGGCGGGCGGAATAAGGGCTTCGTCTGTCTTGCCGTCGCAGTCGTTGTCGAGCCCATCGCAGGACTTCTCGACGCCTTCCCATTTGGGCAGGGTGTAGGGCTCGGGCGCCGTCCAGTGGCCGCCTTTGCAGACGCTATTTTGTTTGTCGCAGATCCCCATACCAGCCGAGATGGGCGGTTTACCCGAAGCGTCGTCGTCCGTGATGCCGTCGCAGTCGTTGTCCTTGCCGTCGCAGGAGAGCTCCGTCACCTCGTAGCCGGGCACCTGCCAGCCGACGGGTTCCACCCAGCCAGCTGCCCCGCCGCACACCATCAGCGCCTTTTTGCACACCCCTTTCTTCGGCCACTTCGTCGCCAATGGCTTTGGCAAGTTGTGGTCGGTGTAGCCGTCACAGTCGTTATCCAGGCCGTCGCATTCGGTCTCGATGGCCTGCCAGCCGAACGCGTCGCTGTAGTCACACGCGGGCTTGTTGTCGTAGCAGGTGACCTTGACCTTGCCCTTGCACACGCCCTGAAATCCGCAGTTGAGATTCTTGATCGTCTTGTCGAACGGGCAGACCGTCGGATCACCGATATCGAGCTGGGAGCCTGAATTTCCGGCGTCTGCAGCGTCGATTACGCTCGTATCTTGCGCGGCTGTGTCTTGCGCGGCTGTGTCTGGACCCATCGTGTCCTGAGCAGCGGCGTCCACCGCAGCCGTGTCTGGCAGGGCCGCGTCGAGGAAGCCAGCGTCGGTTGCGGCTGCATCCGCGGTGGGTGCAGCACCGTCGCTTTCGCTATCAGCGTCCACAACGCTGTCCGTTTCGAGGTCTCCGTCCGCAGCGCTGCTATCTGACCCGCCATCGCCCTGCGTCGTTGGCGCTGTCGTGTCGGTCTGTGCGTGAGCTGCGTCTGCGGTCAGGAGCCCATCCGCCTCCGCCGGGACGTCCATGACCGCTGTCGCGTCGCCGGCTTCTGCATCCAACGCATCGCCGACTCCGCCTTGGTCGACACCCAGCGCTGCGTCGGGCGCAGCTGCGAGCGTGTCCTTGTCGCCGCAGCTGCACAGTACGAGCAGGGACAAGCAGAGTAGCCCGCGTCGTGTCAGGCCCAGAGGCTGTCGGTGCAGTGAGGTGGGCTCCATGGCGCAGACGCTAAAACAGCCACGGCATGAGTAAGACAGCGCCCAGCGTCGCCGTACTGACCGTCACAAAAAGCAGCAGGCAGTAGCCCATGATCTCGCCGAAGGCCACGCCAGTGACGCTGAGCAGCGGAATCGCCCAAAACGGTTGGATGAGGTTGGTCGACATATCCCCATATGCGAAGGCCATGACGGTCGACCCGTGACTCAGGCCATGCTTGGCACCGGCAGCGAGGATGTAGGGCGCCTCGATCACGAACTGCGAACCACCCGACGGCACCAGGTAATTGACCACCGCGCTGAGGGAATAGACCACCGCCGGATAGGTGTGCCGATCGCCGATGGCGGCGATCCAATCGGTCATCTGTTCGGCGAGCGGCGTCAGTGTCATCAGGCCGAAAATACCGGCATAAAGTGGAAATTGAACAATGATTCCCCAGGCATTTCGGGCGCCCTGTTCGCATGCTGTCAAGAAGGTGCGCGGCGAGTCGTGCAGCACCAAGGCCAGGCCGAGGAAGGCTGCGTTGTACCCGTTGATGTCCCAGCCACTGGTCCCCTCGCGGATAAATCGGGTGGCGAGGTGGGCCAGGACCAACGCGCCGACGGCGAACGTCAGCCAACGGCTGTGATCGATGCGCTGGGCGGGCGACATGTCGGCCCTGACTGGCGGCGGCGTGGGCTTGATGATCAGGGCAGCGGCCCGCTCCTTGGGCAGCGGATGCGCGTCTTTGTCGCTGGGATGGAGCAGTGCGACGGTCACGGTCGCGACTGCAGTGATGAACACCACATACAGCAGGTTGAACGGGGTCAGCAGGGTCTCGGTGATCGGCAGGGGCGCGGCAAGAATCTGCTGCTTGACCAAGAAGTTGTTGGCCGTCGCCGCAACCAGGGGCCCTGAGCCCGACAGCCCGGCATGCCACACCACCCCGATGCCGAGATAGGCGGTGGCGACGAGCAGGCGAAAGTCGGTCTTGGTGTGCCGCGCGGCAACGATGGGCACAAAAGTCGCGCACAGCACCAGGTTGACCGCCCAGTTGAGGTAGGCCGTCGAGGCTGAGAACAGGGCCATGAGCACGATGGCTTGGCGCGGTTTGTCGGGATTGGCGAGCCCGGCGATCTTGTTCATGAGCGCGCCCAGCGGCCGCGAGGTGGCGCAGGCCTGAGCGGCCACGAGGGCCAACGCGAACTGGCTGGTGAGCTTGAGTAGCCGCCAAATACCGCCCGACCACGCGTCGAATGCACCGCAGGACTTGCTCTTGGCACAGGCGGGCAGCGTTTGTTCAGACGTCCACACAGGTACGTCCGCCATGACGACCGCGAGTCCCCAGACGAAGGCCGTCAGCACCACGGCGACCACCCAGGCGTCCGGCACCCAGCGAATGGTGAAGTCGGTGAGTCTGGAGCCGAGGCGGGAGAGGCGCTGCTGCATGGGCCCGATCATAGCGCGGTCCCAGGCGCCGCGCGACCTCTACGCCCGGGGGGATCAGCGCTGGGGAGATCAGCCGCCTGTGGCCCTACAGCGCCGGGTCGCTTCGCCTTGTTCCGCCTTGGCTTTGGCTTGGCCGGCGACCTTGGCGAGCTCGCACCAAGCCTGACCCTGAAGCCGCTTGCCCTTCGCCCGTTGCGCGGCGAGGCGATACACCGGCAGCGACATCTTCAGGGCACCCCGCGCTACCGCAGCGCGGGCTTCCCACAGCGCCTGGCGGTAGGTGTGCGGGACAGTCTCCTCCAGCTGCTCCGCCGCGCGCCCGATATCAGCAACGAGCGCCTTTTTCTGGGCCGGGAGCAGGGGTTTCAGCTTCGTCTGGGCCGGCGTTTTGACCGCCGCAGTGGGCTTTGTTGTCGTGAGCGCGCTCGCCTTGCCGGACGGCTGCGCAGGCGAGCCGGCAACGGGCCGCCTCTGTGGCTGCCGACTCCGCCGGGACTTGGCAGATGCCGTCGCCAACTTCAGATGCGGCGCCAGCTCCTGCCACGCGGACACCGCCAGCTTGTGGGCCAAGCGGTAGTCGTTGGGCGACAGCGCGATGATCTCTCGCATCAGGGCACGCTTGTCCGCCGCCTTGGTTGTCTTCGGCAGCACCGCCAACAAGAACCGCTTGACCAGGGGATTGTGGGGGTCGATCTCAGCAGCCTTGCGCAGGTGGACCAGGGCCTCCGCTTTGCGATCCTTGGTGCTGGTCTTGCCTTTGGCGCTGGCCTTGCC
>JAGSHB010000255.1 GCA_023954815.1 Myxococcales bacterium
TGGTGCGCTCCTTGGCGAAGAGATCAACCCGCAGGTAGCCCGCCTCGACCCGCAACTTCTTGCCTGCGGTCGCCGCAAATCCGACAAAGAGCCGATGCTGGTCGAGACCGGAGCGCGCGCCCCAGTCGGTTGTGTTGAGGTTCGTCATCCAGTGGTCGCTGGCGACTAAGCCAAAACGTTGCAGCCTAGGCAGCGCCCACATCGCCCGCACCATGGCCCGACCGCGTAGACCCCAGTCATCGCCGGTGCTGCTGGTGCGCTCTTCCAGCCGCGCCCTGCCGATGAGCTTCACGGGGCCCACACCGAAGCGGTAGACCGCTTGTTGCCACAGTCGGTGCTCGTGCCGGGTTGCCTTATCGCCGACCCGCGGCACCCAGTCGTAGCCTTGATGAATACTGAGCGCTGGGCTTGCAAACCAGCCGATATGCGGACGGACGATCGCCGTCGTTCCGCCATCGCCGCGGCGGTCTTGCAAGACCATGGTCAGCCGCCAGTCGGGGTTGAGGCGCGCGTGGCTCACCCAGGCGGTCCAGAGTTGATTGTCGCCCTGTGCCAGGGCGGTGTCGGGCGTGCCGATGGTCACCAACAGCGGCAGTAACACGACCAACCAAGCTTGCGGCGCTTTCGAGATGCGATTCATGAGGGAGTCCAATGGTTGTCTTTTTGAGGGTTGACGAGGCGTGAGTCAGGTCTTCAGGGGAAGCGAACTGCGACGCCCATGGCTGCCTCGATTTCATGGGTTGTCGTGCGGTCATTGACGATGGCGTAGTCGAACTCGAGCAGCATTCCGACGTGCGGGCTGAACCAGAACCAGGAGCCGGTCGATGCGATGGCCCCTGCCGCCGCGGCATGTCCGGGTCGCAGGTGCACAGACGGTCCCAGCCCCACGAAGAGATCGACATGGGGCCCCACATGAACCGGCAGCTTGACCAAGAGATCGATGGGTACAATCGAGCCTTCACTGGCGTGCAGGGAGGCCCAGGACAGCTCCAACTCGAAGTGGTCAAACTCTCGCTCGACCACTACCCCTTGGCCCAAGAACGTGGTGGTGCTTCCCCCAGAGACGCTGCGCAGGCCGATGACCTTGGTCGCCAGGGTGTGACGGTGGGCGTCATGGGCGGCGTGCGTCTCGGTCGCTGCGGCAACGTTGTGGCCGGTGAACGTAAACGCCGAGGTGAGGAGCGCGAGCACAGCTATCCGGTGGCAGCGACGTCGGTGATATCGGAGATAGGTGGGATTCATGGACGACCTCAGCATGCGGACAGCGCCGCGACATACCGGGGTAGTGCATTGGCCGTGCCACAGAGACAGAAGTCAGCCAGAAATGAGAAACAAGCCTACAAAATAAGGTAGTTAGTTGGATTTTGGCAACACAGCGTCGACGTCGTGAGTCACCAAATGGGAGGCCACCCGTTCAAAGTGTCGCGTCGTGAAACGAATTGGTGCAACAAGATGTTGGTCGCCTGGCGTCGCCGTCAGCACCGTGGTTTACGGCTTGTGGGGGCCGTGCTCTTCCATCGGCGGCAACACCAGGTCACTGCCATCGACCGGCACGCTGAGCAGCTCGCGGGCGTAGCGCTGCTCAGCGGGCGAGCCGCGGTGGTACATGTGCAGCAGGCTGTCGATTTGGGTCTCGCGGGCCAGGCGGGTCCGCCCTGGGCCAGATCGACACCCCGGCTTGTCTCCGGGCGGGCAAGCGATGCGCACGTGGAAGTGGTCGTCGTGGCGGCTCGAATCGCTGGGCTGCACCAACACGCGCAGGGCGCGCTTCCGCAGCAGCGCTGGCTCGCCGATCCGGAGGGCGTGGTCGAGCAGCATGTTGCGTAGCGGCGCGGCGACAAAGATCCACTGCACCACCACCGCCGGATGACTCAGCAGGTGCCGAACCAGCGTCCAGTTGCGGTCGGTGTCGAAGCGAAAGCCGCGCGCCGCAGCGGGTTTGCGCACCACGCCGGTGTCGTCGCAGTGCAGCATGGTCGGCCAGCGCACCGACTTGCCGGCCGCGTCGAGTAAATAGAAGCTCAAATCGGCATCCCGACCGCTGTTGTGGCTGACACTGGCGCTGATATCGCCGCCGCCCAATCGACTGAGGTTGCCCACCGTCAGCTGGATCCCAGGATGCTCGCGTGCCACGGCCGCCGCTGCGTCCCGGACCAGGGTCACCAGCTCGACTGTGCCGTACAGCGTGTGCTTTTTGGCCGTGCGATAGAGAAAGCGCAGGTGCGGGTCCGATAGCGACGCCAGGCTGACCCCGCCGACGAGATGACCGGTCTGCGGCGTGCCGACGCTGCGACTTGCGTTCCGGTCGAGGGCCCGGGCGCGGTCAAACCGCAGCTGTGGATCGGTGACCGGCCCTGTCGGCATGTTGCCGATCACCGCCCCTCGTGGTTCCTCGGTCGACGCGGCTTTGATGGCGTCAGCGGGCAGATCCGTCGGCGTGCTGGGCGAAGGCGCTTGGGTACTTTGAGGCTGATTTTTCGGGGCGGAGACCGGCGAAGGCGCGTTGGGCGCGGCCTTGTCTCGCGTCCCTTTTTTGGAACAGCCCACCAGGCCGATCGCGAGGAGCAGGCTCGCAGCCAGCCAACACCGCCAGGGGGAGGGCGCCGACAGGCGGAGACCGTTCAACCGCGCACCGCGTGGGAAATAATGCCCGGCATGAGTCGCCACGAACGCTTGGTCTGCAGGGTGACCATGCGTTTGGCGACGCCCAGGGCCTGACGATGACCCTCGAACCACGGCGGCAATGGAAAGATACGAAATGGCGCGCGCACGACGCTTTTTTGCGGATAGTCGAGCAGGAAGGTGTTGTGCACCACGCCCTTGCCCGAGCGGATGTCGTTGTCTGGATTGCCGGGATAGGCGCCCCACGTGGTCGACATGAAGCCGAAGATCAGCCCCGGGAAGACGTTGATGCTGATGCCGCCGTAGCGCAGATCGGCGATGGCCCGGTCGAAGGCCTCGGCGTGCACCTGCTGCGTCTTCTTGTCGCAAATCACAAAGCACGACAGGTTGCCCCAGGCCTCTTCGTTGGCGAATCGGGTAGCTTCGGTCAAAAAGCTCGGCGCGTCATCGCATTCCAGCGTGACCTCGGCGAGCACACCACAAAACGCTTCATTGCTCAGGGCGTATTCCGCGGCGGTCGGCTGCACGTCTGGGAGAATGGTCCACGGCAAGCTGCCATCGGGGGCCCCAGCCGCGTCATCGCCGAGTTTGACGTGGTTGGGGTAGGCCTCGCAGAACTGCTGCCACCTGCCCTCCGCGCCTGGATAGTAGGCCTTGCGCCTGGGCAGCTCGGCGAGGGCTTCATGGACGGCTGTCAAGAAGCGCTCACGCAGCGGCCAACCCCGCGCCGTGACGATGGCCTTGGCAGCGAGACAGTTGAAGCTCGCGTTGTTGGCTACCGCCGAGGCCACATTGCGGGCGTGATAGCGGATATCGGCGTCGCTCCATGGCCCCGGAACCACCAGCACCGGCGTCACACACCCCAGCTCGCTGGCGACCGGCCGCGGGTTGACGCGCTCGTCTTTTTCCTTGTTTTTCCGGCCTTGTTCGCCAACTCCGTAGACGATGGCGTCGTGGGTCTTATCCGAGCCCGTCACGTGGATCTCGTCGACCTGCGGGTGCTGGCAGAGGTGAATTCCAACCTCGACGCCGCCGTGCAGCACCGCGCAGAACCCCTCATCGATCAGCGGCCGCAGACTCGCCTCCCACATGGGGCCGAGGTAGGCGTTGACCGGGTTGGTTTTCAGGACGACGACCTGATCTTCGACGAAGAGCTTGTGCAGCGCATCGGTGGGGCCAATGGAGCCCACGTTGCCGGCGCCAAGCACCAGCCCGACGGTTCCCTTCGGCCGCTCTCCGCGCGCCTTGTTTCGGTACAGTTCGCCCTGGGTCGCTGGCTTGCCCGGCTCCAACCAAATCTCGCCGGTGATTCCGCCAAAAACGACCTTGTCGAAGGCATCCACCGGCATGACCTGAGCGATCATTTGCCCATCCGCGCGGCTCTTGAGCCCGGGTAGCTTCGGCTGGCAGCCAGCTGCCATGGTGTCCCTGAGCAGACGCATGCAGCGCAGGGTCGGCCACACCTCACTGAGCCACGGCTCGGCCCCCGCTTCGCCCGTCAGACCGCGGTTGTCGTTGGTCGCGTTCGCCCACTGCGAAGCCACGGCGCGCACACCTGCCATGCACTGGTTCAGCAATTTTGCGCGGCGTTCGGGGCTCACCGAGATCCAACGGTCCTTGGCCTCGTAGACCCGCGCGACCGCAGCGTCGACCTCGCCAATCGGGGTCGGTGGAAAGGTCGCAGCTGACTCAGCGAATTGGGGTGAGGCCATGGGTTCTCCTCCGGTGGGGTGCCGAGGATCGGTCAAGCGGCCCGCGTCCGCAAGCGCCGAGCGTTCCGGCACCTTGACGCGGCTCGATCACACCCTTTCCTGCCTCGGCACCTCCACCCCGAGACAGGACAACACCCATGGGACACGTCATCGTCACAGGCGCATCGAGCGGTATCGGTGAAGCCCTCGCCCTCGCATTTGGCGCCGCCGGCCACAGCCTGACCCTGGTCGCCCGCCGCAAGGAGAAGCTGCAAGCGCTGGCTGCCCAGATCGACGGGCCTTGCCACGTGGTCAGTCACGATCTCAGCGTGCCGGAGCGCGCGACGGATTGGCTTGCGGGTGCCATCGAAGCCAACGGTCCGGTGGATGTGCTGATCAACAACGCCGGCGTGCAGACCATCGATCGGGTCGAACAGGCCGACATCGAAGCCAGTGAGCGCTTGATCAGCCTGAACCTGCTCTCCCCGCTGCGCCTGACCCGCGCCGTGGTCCCCGAGATGAAGGCGCGCAAGACGGGCACCATCGTGGATGTGGCGTCCATGGCAGCGCTGGCGCCGACCCCTGGCATGGCGTGGTATAGCGCCAGCAAGGCGGGGCTCGCGGCCGCCTCTGATGCGATTCGTACCGAGCTGTTGGGCACTGGCGTGCACGTGGTCACCGTCTACCCAGGCATCATCGGTGAGACGGCCATGGGGGCGCATGGGCTCACCCGCTACGAAGAAACTCCCGCGCTGAAGATGCAGCCCCAGGGCACGGCAGAGGAGCTGGCGCGCCGGGTGATGAAAGCCGTGGACAAGCGTCGGGACCGGGTCATCTATCCCGCGTTCAATACGACCGCGCGTCACTTGCCCGGGTTGACGCGATGGGTGATGGACAAGTTCAGCCCCCAGCTAATCGACGCATCAGATGCCAGCTAGCTCAGCGCAATCATCCTTGAAAATCAGGCGATGACATCGCGAACCCGCTGGTGATTGGCGTCAGTCGCCGTCGCCCACCACACGAGTGATATGACTTCCTTTTCTCTGCGTGACTATCAGCGTGAGGCCATCGCTGCCGTGCTGGATGCCCGCCGTCAGGGCGTGCGTCGCATGGTCGTCAGCCTGCCTACGGGATCGGGCAAGACCGTCATCTTCTCGGAGCTCGCCCGTATGGCCAAGCGCCCGGTGCTGGTGCTCGCTCACCGGGAGGAGTTGCTCACCCAGGCGCGGGAAAAGCTCCAACGTGCGGTGGGCCCGGACAAATTCGTCGCCATCGAGCAAGGGCCGCTGCGGGCGGAGAGTCATGCGCACATCGTCGTGGCGTCGATCCGTTCGCTCCATGCCGACCGCCTGACCCAGCTGCTATCGCGCATCCGATTTGGGCTGGTGCTCTACGACGAGTGCCATCACGCCGTCGCCGAGGACAATCAACGGGTGCTGCGGGACCTTGGCTGTTTTGACCCCAACTGGCGCGGCACCTTGTTGGGCCTCACCGCGACCACCAACCGCGCCGATGGCATGGGCCTCGACACCGTCTTTGAGCACATCATCTACCAGCGCTCCATGAGCGATCTCATGACGGCCGGTTGGCTGGTGAAGCTGCGCGGCTTTCGTATTGCGACCGCGGCGGATTTGCGGGGATTGCGCGGAGGTGGCTTGGATTTCGATGAGGCGGAGCTCGCCGATGCGGTCGATATCGAGGAACGCAATGGTCTGGTCGCGCGGTCGATTCAGGAGCTCGCCCGAGATAGGCGGACGGTCGTGTTCTGCGTCACCGTGCGTCATGCGAGAAACCTCACCCACGCCCTGAACCGCATCGGCGTGCCCGCGGGCATCGTCTACGGCGACATGAAGCCCGAGCGTCGGCGCCAGATGTTGGCTGATTTTCGTGCCGGCAAGCTCAGCGCGCTGACCAATGTGGGGGTGCTGACCGAGGGTTTTGATGATCCTGCTGTCAGCTGCATCGCCATGGCGCGCCCGACCCGGTCGGAGGGGCTCTACGCGCAATGTGTTGGACGTGGAACACGGCTAGCCGAAGGCAAGACAGACTGTTTGGTGCTCGATTTTGTCGATTTGAGCGAGCTGTCTTTGGTCTCTTTGCCCAGTTTATTCGGCATGCCGGGCGATTTGGACCTGCGCGGCGATGACGTGCAACAGAGCCAGCGGACGTGGCAGCAGCTGCAGATCGAGGCGCCGGGGATGGAGCTGGAGCCCGGGGTCATCACCTTGGGCGAGATCGTGCAGCGGGCCGAGGGTTTCGATCCACTGACACGAGATGTCGACCCGAGCGTGCGGGCGATCAGCGCGCTGGCGTGGGAGAGTCTGGGGGCCAAGGGCCTGGCGCTGCATTTGCTGCGGGGCGGCGGGCGGTTGGTCGAGATTTTAGTCCTCAAGAAAGGACATCGGGGTCGCAAGTGGCAGGTCACCGTCGCAGGGGATGACGTGGCGCGGTTTTCGCGGATCGAAGAGGCCGTCGAA
>JAGSHB010000049.1 GCA_023954815.1 Myxococcales bacterium
CACGGTTGGCAAAGTGCACCACGTCGTCATCTCGTGGGACCGCCCGAACGGAAAGGTCTACGTGTGGGTCGACGGCAAGAAGTTCACGCTGCACAACAAGCCGACGGGCATCCCGCAGAACACGAACAACGTGCTGTGGCTCGGCCACGACAACCGCGAGCTGCAGTCCGGCTGGGACATCACACTGGACGAGGTCGCGTTCTGGGACCGCCCGCTCACCGACACGGAAGTCGGCGCGCAGCAGACCAGCGCCAACGGCACGCCGTGTGACGACAACAACCCCTGCACGACAGGTGACTCCTGCGACAGCGGTGTCTGCGCCGCTGGCGGGCCGACCGACTGCGATGACAACAGCGCATGCACCGCAGATAGCTGCGACCCAACCACGGGTTGCATTCACACGCCCATCGATAGCGACAACGACGGCGTGCCGAACTGTCAGGATAACTGCCCGAACGTCGCCAACGCGACCAGCGTCGGCAAGTCCAAAATCTTCGTCAACAATGACGAGTGGACGTTGACGGACCACGGCTTCAACCAGGCGCCTGACGCGGCGAAATACATCGACAACTTGGCTCGGTGGTTCACGGGCGGCGGGACCGGCAACTTCCTCGCCTACTCCAATAACTTCGGCCTGAACGGCGCGAAGCTGAAGCAAGTCATGAAGGAGTTGGGGCACACCTACACCGTATCCACCAGCGTGCCGTTTACGGTCGAGCAGCTGCAGAAGTACGACGCGGTCTTCCTGGGCGGCTACTACGTCAACCAGCAGGTGCTGATCGACTACGTGAAGAAGGGTGGCAACGTCTACATCATGGCAGGCACTGGCGCGGGCGGCCCCGTGGCGGAAGCCAACGCCTGGAACACCTTCCTCAGCGGGTATGGCCTCAAATTTGTCGGCCAGTACAACGGCATTGGAGGCGTGTTCAACACGGTCTCAACTCACCCGGTCTTCAAGGGCGTCAACAAGCTCTTCTCCAACAACGGCAACACCATCGTGAAGTCGAGCACGCCTTCCAGCGACACCGAGATCATCATGAACCCGGGTCTATTCGCGATGTACGACGCAGCCATCGACGGCATCGACGGTCAGGAGGATGTGGACGGTGATGGCGTCGGAGATGCCTGCGACAACTGCCCGACGACACCCAATGCAGACCAGGCCGACGCCAACAACAACGGCAAGGGCGACGTCTGCGATGACTGCCCCTTCCAGGGTAGCGTGGTCAAGAACGGCACCTCGGCGTGTGCGGACGACGGCACCAAGGTGACGTGCAGCAACGGCACGCTCACCACTGAGAGTTGCGGTCAGGACACTTGCAGCGACAGCGGCAACGCGTCGGGCGGCGGCAGCTGCGCGGCGAAGAACTTCTACTGCGATGCGGGTGCCTGCAAGGTGGCCAACAGCGCCGGAACCGACACCTGCGGCGGCACGGCGGCAGCGCCATCGGTCACCACGTACGCATGCAACGCGGCCGGCAACGCCTGCGTCGCTAACGCGGTGGTTAGCAAGGCGGACAGCTGCGGCGACAATGGTGACGCGTTCGGCGGCGGTAGCTGCGCTGCGACAGATTGGAGCTGTTCGGCGGGTACGTTGAGCAAGGTCGATACGGCCGGCATCGACACCTGTGGTGGCGACGCGGCGAACCCGTCGATCGCTACCTATGCATGCACGGGTAACAACAAGTGCGTCGCAAGCACGACCACGCGGTCGGACTCGTGCAGCGACAGCGGCACAGGGTTCGGCGGTGGTAGCTGCGCTGCGACAGATTGGAGCTGCAGCGCTGGCGCTGCCGGCACGACCCAACCGGGCACGCTCTCGAGCACGTCCAGTCAGGGGATCGACACCTGCGGCGGCACCGGCGACGCACCTAGCGTCAGCACATTCAGCTGCACCAACAACAACAAGTGCATCGCTGGCACGACGCAGCGCAACGACTCCTGCGCCGATAGCGGCGGCGCCTTGGGTGGTGGCAGCTGCTCGGCCAACAACTGGAGCTGCGCAAGCGGCGTGTTGAGCAACTCGGCATCGACCGGCACGGACACGTGCTCGGGTGATGACACCTTGACGGTCCAGCACTTCTCCTGCTCGGCAAAGAGCGGCACCGTTGCCGACTCCTGCGTCGCAGCGAGCAGCACGTACGCCGATTCTTGCTCCGATTCGGGCAACGCGTTCGGCGGCGGCAGCTGCAAGGCGAGTGACTGGAGCTGCAATGGCAGCAAGGCCGCTCGCAGCGACTCGGCGGGTACGGACGTGTGCGGTGGCGACGCCGACTCGCCCAACGTCACCTACCAGAGCTGTACAGCCACGGACGGCGCTGCTGCCGACACCTGCACGGCTGCTGTGACTGAGCGCAGTGATTCCTGCACCGACACCGGCACGCCAAGCGGCGGCGGTACCTGCTCGGCCTCCAACTGGGCCTGCGCGGACGGTTCGCTGAGCACGACCATGAGCTCAGGTGTGGATACCTGCGGCGACGGCAGCACCAGCCAGACGGACTACTACGTCTGCGCTGCGAATGACGGTGCCAGCGCTGACGCTTGCAAGGCTATCGCCGACGTGACCCCGCCGGACCTGAAGTGCCCGGACAAGATCACCGTCGATTGCACCCGCTACAAGGGCGTGAACGTCGACGTGCTCGCCAACACGGGTGATATCTGTGATGCCGACGTGACCGTCACCAACAGCCACACGAGCGGCGGCGTCGACGCGACCGGGACCTACCCGATCGGCACGACGACCGTGACGTTCTCCGCTGTCGATGACGCAGGCAACAAGAGCAGCTGCACGACGGACATCGAGGTGGTCTACACGCCTTGGAGCTTCGCCATCTTCGCCAATGACAAGAACGGCGTCTCGCTGAAGGCGGGCTCGTCGGTCCAAGGTGAGGTCTTCTCGGCTGACCGTCTGCACGTCCACAACACGGCGTCCATCACGGGCACAGCGTTTGCGTTGAACGGACTGCACGTCCACAAGACGGGCGGCATCTCCGACGGCGCCTACGCGGGCGGCAAGATCAAGTTGCAGGGCACAGGCGCCATGTGGTTGGGCGCGGTCCCGGCTGGCATTCCTGCTGCTCCGATGGTCAATGACGCAGCGTTCCTCACAGCATTGCAGACCGCCAAGGCGACCAAGAAGGGCAACCTGAAGGCCAAGACCCTGGCGCTGACCGGTCAGACCATCTACGTCAACGGCAACGTGAGCATCGACAAGCTCGGAGCCATCACCGGCAGCGGCACCATCGTGGCCACGAAGAACCTGCAGGTGAAGGACGGCGCGACGGTCAGTGCGGGCGTGACGCTCATCGCTGGCGGCAAGATCGACATCGGTGAGGGCACGGTTGTCGGCTCAGATGCGGTGATGTTCGCGGTGAAGGGCCTCAAGCTGAAGTCGGGTAGCGTGGTCGGCAAGCGTGCCCGCCTCGTCTCGCTCAGCTCTGTGCACCTGCATAGCAGCGGCGTGGTGGAGGGGCTCATCCTGTCCGAGGGCGATGTGAAGATTCACAGCAACGCCATGGTTCGCGGCAGCATCATCAGCCTCGGCGATGTGGACGTGCACTGCGGTGCGACGGTCATTCATGACTGCGCGATGCTGCCTCTGATGTCCACTGTGATGATCCCGCAGAGCGGCAACGCGACGCTGCCCAAGCAGAGCGGCAGCGACAAGAGTGGCAGTGGCAGTGGCAGTGGCAGCGGTTCCGAGAGCAAGTGCGACATCGCATCGGATAGCGAGTCCGCGTCGGGTTCGAGCTCCGCCTCGGATTCAAGCTCCGCCTCGGGTTCGAAGTCGGGCTCGAAGTCGGGCTCCGCCTCGGGTTCGAAGTCGGGCTCCACGACGGGCAAGTCCGCTCCGAGCAAGGGCAAGAAGAAGTAGTCGTGGTCTGAGATCACGTTGACTGCACAAGAGGTGCTGGGCCACGTCGCTGTCGGCCCAGCACCTCTTGTCACGTGCGGCCACTGTTGCGTTTGCCGTGCGCGTCGCTGCCCCAGAAGACACAGACACAGTTCACGGCGGACCTAGCGCCAGTAGCGAAGACGCCTACTGGACGTTCACCCGACGCCGGAGCTCGAGGTCAGCCGAGTCACGATGTGGGGCTGGCGCTTTCACTGTGGCGATTGCCGGCAGAGGGGTGATGGCTCGAATCGGACTCGCATCGGTGTGCTTGACGCGGTAGGCTCCGCGAACGTCCCCCTGCCTCGCCCTAAGCCCCCGCCGACGGAGCCTTTTCATGACCAATAACGTCGCCTCGCCGGGCCCTTCTCAGCGCACCGACGAACTCTGGGGCCATCCGAAGGGGCTCTACGTCCTGTTCTTCACGGAGTTGTGGGAGCGGTTTTCGTACTACGGGATGCGCGCCATCTTGGTGCTCTTCCTGGTCGCCAAGGTCAAAGAAGACGCCCACGGCGGCCTCGGCTGGACCCGCCAAGAGGCCCTGGCGCTCTACGGCTGGTACACGATGCTGGTGTACGTGGCGTCGATTCCTGGTGGCTGGCTGGCGGACCGGGTCTTCGGTCAAAAGAAGGCGGTCATGTACGGCGGCCTGCTGCTCTGTGTGGGTCACGGCATCATGGCGATACACGGCATGGCTTTTTTCTACTCTGCGCTAGCGCTGATTATCCTGGGTGTCGGCCTACTCAAGCCCAACATCAGCACCATGGTCGGCGGTTTGTACGCGACGGGTGACGCACGGCGAGACAAGGGCTTCACCATCTTCTACATCGGCATCAACCTGGGCGCGCTCGGGGCTGGACTCATCGTCGGCGCTATCGGCGAGACCATCGGTTGGCACTACGGCTTCGGTCTCGCCGGTATCGGCATGCTGGTCGGGCAAGCCGTCTACGGTTGGGGTCAACGCTATTTGACGGATGTGGGCAATGTCCCTCAGTTGGCCGGGAACAGTGGTGCAGCAGCGAAAGCCGACGCCCCGCTGACCGCCATCGAAAAAGACCGGGTCAAGGTGCTCGTGCTCTCGTTTCTCATCGTCATCGTCTTCTGGGGCGCCTTTGAGCAGGCCGGCGGCCTGATGAACCTCTACACCAAAGACAAGGTCAACCGAATGGCAGGTGGCTGGGAGGTGCCGGCCAGTGTGTTTCAGTCCCTCAATCCCCTGTTCATCATCCTCTTCGGCACCCTGGTGGCCAACTTCTGGTACCGCCGGGCAGAGCGCAGCAAGGAAGCCTCTTCGCTGTTCAAAATGGCTGTCGGCACGATGATTATGGGTACCGGCTTTCTGTTCATGGTCGGCGCCGCGCAAGAGGCTGGGGTGGACGGCAAGGCTGGCATGTACTGGCTCTTTGCGGCGTATCTCTTCCACACCATCGGCGAGCTGTGCGCCTCACCGGTCGCGTTGAGCTTCATCACCAAGCTGGCGCCGGCCAAGTACGCGTCGCTGATGATGGGCGTCTATTTCGCTACCACGGGCTTTGGCAACAAGATCGCCGGACTGCTGGGCGAAGCCGCCTCTGAGGCAGGGGAGTTGGCCATCTTCGGTGGGATTTTCGGCTTCACCTTCGTCTTTGGCGCGCTGATTTTGGCCCTACTCAAGCCGCTCAACCGGCTCACGCACAACGCGGAGCAGTTTCAGACCGACGGGGGCCACTGATGGCACTCAGCGCCTGGGCACGTACAGCGATAGTTGCTGCGATGGTCTTGGCAGTGTCGCTGCCCGACGTTGCACCAGCCCAGTCCACGCTGGGCAAGCTCTCGATTTCAGATCTGTCGGATGCCAACGTTCGCGGAGCGACCGTGCAGGTCGACGGCAAGGTCGCGGGGCAAGCGCCCATCACCATCGAGCTGGTCCAAGGCGAGCATCTGATTGTCGTCCAGAAGGCTGGTTTCAAGGTCTTTCAGCGCACAGTCCGCTTGCGCGCGGGGCACACAGCGGTGGTCGCGCCGCTGCTCATCAAAGCTGGGGGCGCTGCCAAATCACCCGCCTCTCCGGCCCCTCCAAGCGCACGCACCACGCCGAAAGCGGCCGCCCCCCCAAAAGGCCCGCCGCCGGCGACACGGCAGCCGACGACTGGCTCGACACGACCGACCACAGGCAGTACGGAGCCTGCTCAAGCGACACGCCAGGGGCCAGCGCCAGCAATGCCGTCTGCGACGCCGCCGGCCGCCACAGCACAGCCCGCTACGACAACGCGCCCAGCGTCCCAAACGCCTCCAGCGGCCACGACACAACCAGCTACAAGGCAGCCGGCGAGCTCTACGCCTGCGCAATCAGCCGGTCCGGGCCAGGGTCAGCCCGCCGATGCAGCACCTGCCAGCGCTCCAGTTCTCCCGGCGGAGACCAGACAGCCGCCGGTCGCCGGCGCTCGCCGTATGCAGTTGTCTCGGGGAGCCCGCGTGCTCAACCGCGGCACGGTGGTGCTCGATCTCGGCGTCGGCTATCCGCACTACCTTCACGCGCAGGCCACAGCGGGCCTCATCGACACCCTCGGACTGGCGATTGACGGCTCGGTTTGGGCACGCAGCCGTTTCGCGCTGAGCGAAGGCGGTATTCGCTTGCGAATGCAGTTGGCGGGCGGCCAGCAGTTCTCCGCGGCAGCCATCGGCGCCATCGGGGGCGGCGGCGGCATGGGTGGGCGCGACAGTTTCAATGCCAGCGTCGGCGTGGGCGCGGTCATGGTGCTCGGCGAACGGGTTGCCCTGGGGGCTCGGGCGACACTCGACATCTGGTCGGAGCGCCTGTGCCCGGAGCCCGGTTCTGAATCGGACGGCGACGGAACGAGCGTGTGTCAGGGGGAGGGCAACGTCGCACTCGCCAAAGAGCTACATACCGACAACCTGACCGACCGAGACACGAGCTTCGGTTTGACCCTGGCCGTCACGCTTGAGATTGCGATTCGGGAGCACACCCAGCTGTTTGTCGTCGCCGACATGGCTCCCGGGCAAACGGAGCGTCCGGGATTCAGCGCCGTGTTCAACAGCGCACTACTGATGAAGCGCGATCCCGGATATGGCGGGCGCGCTGGATTCAGTTGGGTTTTCTAGGCGACCGCGCTTTGGGGCTGGGCCTTTGCGAACTCGCGCGTGCCCGTCAGCTCACTCAAGACCGTCCAAGCGGTTTCTTGGCGCACCACGTCCAGCAAATGGGGGTACGTCACCTCGTGGAGTGGCCCCACAAGCTTCTTGCGGGCGGAGGTGTAAGTCTTGCCACTGACAAAAGGTCCCCCCTGATTCAGCAGTACGTCGACATAGCGCTTGGCGCCCAGCGCTGTCGGCATGTTCATGCCCATCAGCGTGCCAACCATCGGCATGATCTTGGTGAAGAGGAAGCGTTTGAATCCTGTTGTGTTGCGAGCGGCGTTGGTGCCCATATTCGACCCGGGCGAGACGGTGAAGACGAAGATCCGTTCGCCCACGCGGCGCGCCAACGCAGCACTCCACCAGGCGGAGAAGAGTTTGGTCGTCGTGTAGTAGTGCGTGCCGCGAAACGCCTCGGGGACCTGTCCCTTTGCGAAGTTGGTCATGGCGTCATGCAGGTTGTCGCCAAAGGTCACCGGGGTGCCGGTCGCAAAGTCGTACAGCTTCATGTCCATCATGGCAGGCAGGTCGGCGTTGGCAGCTTCCGATCCCGCAAGGACGACGCGAGCCCCCTCGCTGAGCAGCCCGGCGTCCAGCAACCCGACGGCCATGATGTGGTGACCAATGACCGACGAGGCGAAGGCCAACTCGAGCCCGTCGACGCTACGCTGCATCTCCTCGCCAGAGACCATGCCTGCATTGAGCAACAGCTGATCGATGGGCTGGCCCCGCGAGATCAATTCAGCAACCGCGGCCTCCGAAGAGGCGATGTCGGCGACATCAACAGCCAGCGCCTCAAAAGGATCGCTTCCAACGCGCTTGGCCAGCAGCGCGCGGGCACCTTCGGCCTTGTCGAGCGTCCGACAAGCTACAATGACGCGGCCAAATCCAGCCTCCGCGAGCTGAGCGGCGGCTTCGAATCCGAGGCCCGAGTTTGCGCCAGTCACCAGGGCGGTCTTGTTTGTGTAGATGCTCATGACGGTCTCCGTTGGTTTGTGCAAATCCAACGTAAGAGGCCGAGGGTGAAGCGTGAAGAACCAATGATGAGCATCATCGGTACGTTTTTGTACCGCCCTAGCTTCAGAGACCGACGAAGTTGAGCGTTGGCGAGCAGCGATGGAAATAGTCGGAATATTGCGTCGACATCTCCGTAGTACAGACAAGGAGGTGCCCAATGAACACCGAAATCAAGCGCAACGAAGAGCATCACGGCGACAAAAAGAGCGGCAAACGACACGGTAAGCTGCTCGGTATACCCTATGACTGGCGGCGGCCGACCCTACAGCGGCTCAAGCGGCGCTGGTGGAACCCAGAGGGCCCAATGCTGACACCGAAGCTGTGGGGCTGGGGCTGGGACCTCAACCTGCGTCACCCCGGCAGTTGGGTGTTGTTGTGTGGCATGTTGGTGATGCTCGTCACCCTTACCTGCGGGAGCTAGTCGGCCGTGCAAGACGATCTGCAAGCTGCCATGCCACGCGCGTACATCGCCGCTGTCCGCTGGCTCGGAAACCCCGATGAATCTCGAGATGCATGCCAAGAAGCGGCGGTGAAGGCGTGGGCGTCGCGCAGCCAGTTCGACGCAAAAAGGCCTTTCTATCCGTGGTTCTATCGGATAGTTCGCAATGTTTGTTTCGATCGACTACGTGTGCGACCGCGGCAAGTGACGATGACGACGGACGTCGTTGCACGGGATGACTCGGCCGAGGATGGGCTCATTGCTGGACAGCGGCGTGCAGCCGTCCAGCGAGCCATGGCACAACTGCCGGAACCCACACGGGAGATCTTGGAGCTTCGTCACTTTCAGGACCTGTCCTACGACGAAATCGCGGAGGTCCTAGGTTGCCCCAACGGCACCGTGATGAGCCGATTGTATCGGGCCCGAAAGGCCCTGGCCCAGAAGCTGGAGCGCGATCCCGCCGTACGCAAAGACGGAGGTGGCCGATGACAAGCCATGACCACGAACACTTTGAAATTCTGATGATGAAGCAGGTCGATGGCTTTATCGACGCCGCCGAGCGAGCAGAGTTGCAGGCCCATACGACTGATTGCGCGACGTGCCGGGCGGAATTGCGGAGCTTCACCGACCTCAAGACAACAACAGACGCTATGCGGCAGCGCTTGCTCGATGATGTGGCCCAAGACCCGCTGCGCCCAGACCTGCCAACCCGCGCCATCAACACCGTGGGTTTCCTTGCGCTAGTGTCGGCCGCGGTGCTCTGTTGCGGCTGGATCGGCTGGTTGGTGTGGACCGATCCGAAGATCCCCGAAATCCTGCGCGTGGGCTTGCTGCTCGCCGGCGGGATTGGCCTCGGTGTCTTTCTCAACGTGCTGCGCTTGCGATTGCGCGCGGCGCCAACTGACCCCTACCGGGAGATAGACCGATGACTGAGATGATCCGTTCGCGCACAGATGGCGCAATCACCGGCTTCAAGCACAACCTGCTCATGGCTTCGAGCGACAACATCGCAGGGCGACACATCGTCTCGTCGATGGGATTGGTACGCGGTAACACCATCCGCGCGCGGCACATTGGCCGAGATATCATGGCGGTGTTTCGCAATATGGTCGGCGGGGAGCTGCGCGATTACACCAAGCTGATGGCGGAGAGCCGTGAGCAAGCCCTCGATCGAATGGCCGAGCAGGCAGCGGGCATGGGTGCGGACGGCATCGTGTCGATTCGCTTCACCACGAGCATGTTGATGGGCGGCGCCGCGGAGTTGCTGGTCTACGGGACCGCGGTTCGACTGGCTCCAAAAAGCGACGATGGCGCCTGATACGAATCGCACTTGCACCGGCGATCCGTATGACTTGAGGCGGAGAGAGACTTGATAGGGGCACGAGTATCGAACGCCGGGCAAAGCGACGCGGAACCGGGACGCTCGGCTACTTCAGCATCTCGGCGACGACCGCGTGCAGGTGTTGGCCGACGAGCTTGAATGCGTACGCATTCCAGTGGAAATCGTGTTCAAAATCGAAGCGTTTGTGATGTTGTAACCAATCCGCATGAAAGATGGGAAGCAGGCTGATGTGCGTCGCTCCGTGGCGCTTGCAGGCATCAGCGATCAGCTGACTCACCGTCGACAGCGTCGGAGGCGAATCTTTCATATGCGGGCCGCCGGTGACAAAAATCACTTGAATTCCAGGGTTTTCGCTCACGGCGCGCTGCACCATGTACTCGGCCAATGTCTTCAACTGCGCCGGCGTGTACTTCGGACCACCACTGGATTGAGCCGCGTTGACAACCCCACCGCCGTTGCCCGGTCGCAGCTTCGGCCGCCACCTGGCGTTGAGCACCAGGTACCGAACAAGCGCAGACCGTTTGGCGACGGCCTTGAGCGCGGCGTTCTTGAGCGGAACGACCTTACGCGGCCTCACGACGTCTCCATCGAGAAGCCACCGTTGACGCCCTGCAGCCGGCACCAACGAAGCGGCTAGGTGCCACGGCGAGCAGAAGAAGATCATCACCTTCGGAGCAAAACGCTCGCGCACATAGCGGGCGACGTTCAGGTGCTCGGACGGCACAGAATCGGACATGCCGAAGTTGTAAACGTCGTATGCGCCAGCGGCCTGCTTCTCCATGACCGGCGAGATGTTGGCGGAGATATTTGCCCTGAACCCCTCGATGAAGGACGACCCGAAATAGGCCACCGCTGGCTTGCCACGCTCTTTCTCGTTGAGGTAGGGGCGGTGACTGTTCCAGCCTTGCGGGTTGATCTTCCAAGTCGCGCGGATCTGCGCATGGCGCCCCGACGTGAACAGCCCCTCTGACTTCCACGCCGGATCGTAGCGGCGAAAGCCGTATTCTGCGTTGAATTGACCAGCCGGAAGCTCCGCTGCTGGCAGCGCAACACGGAAGAACACCTCGGACACGACGAGCGCAAAGACGGCAAACGCTGCTGTTCGAATCACAAAGGCACGCATCGGTCTCACTCCCTCTCCTGGTGTCCGGTCTTGTCGTCGCTAGCAGACTGCGCTTTTTCTCGTTTTTTCGAAAACGCACGCCACTGGGGGGTTGTCTGCTGGGATGGGGAAGTCGCGGCTTGCCGCGACTGGGGGCGCTCGTAGCCCCCCAATTGAAAAGAAAACTAGCAGCGTGCTGCGACAGTAATTTTAATTACGCCGCACGCGGCTAGAACTGGAAGTAGATGAACTCTGTGGCGCCCAAATGGCCGAACAGGATGATGGCGAGGACCGCCGCAACATACGCCAGCCACCGCAGCGGCACTGGCAACGTCGCGACGTCGAGGGCGTGCTGTTTTTCACGCTGGAGCCACTCGATAGCGAGCAACACGCCGCAGTAGATCAGCCCCGATGTGTAGACGCTGTGGTCGATGGGCAACCACGGTGTCGACGCACCCTGCCAGAGATACGACAGCGCGTGGGTCAGGTTCTCGGCCCGGAAAAACACCCATGCCAGCAGCGTCAGCGCGAAGGTGATGGCCATCGCCCCAGCTTCTGCGGGATTGGGCAGCAGCCGCCCCACAGCGACCACCGTGGCGGGCGCACGCTTGTTGGCGAGCATGAGCGGCACGTAGTACAGGCCGTTGAGCAAGCCCCAGAGCACGAAGGTCCAGTTGGCGCCGTGCCAGAACCCGCTGACGGTGAACGTGATGATGATGTTGCGAATGCGCTGGGCCGTCGACGTGCGGCTGCCGCCTAATGGAATGTAGACGTAGTCGCGAAACCACGTGCTCAGTGAGATGTGCCAACGCCGCCAAAACTCCCCGATGTCCCGCGCAAAGTAGGGGAATGCGAAGTTCCGCATCAGGTCGAAGCCGAGCAAGCGCGCGGTGCCGATGGCGATGTCCGAATAACCTGAGAAATCGCAGTAGATCTGCAGGGCGAAGAAGATGGCGCCGCACGTCAGCGCCAGGCCATCCAGCTCAGCGTGACCGGTGAAGATGACGTCCACCTGCCCGGCCAGGTTGTCGGCGACAACGACCTTCTTCGTCAGCCCCCAGAGCATCTGGCGAAGGCCATCACTGGCGCGTTTGGCGTCGAATCTACGGCGGGTATGAAACTGCGGCAACAGCGCGCTGGCCCGCTCGATGGGACCGGCGACCAGCTGCGGAAAGAAGCTGACAAAGGCCAGGAACGCGACCAGATCCCGCGTGGGCTCAATCTTCTTGCGATAGATGTCGATCGTGTAACTGAGGGTCTGGAAGGTGTAGAAGCTGATACCGACCGGCAAGATGATGTGCAGGGTCGGCAAATTCGGCTGAAAGCCCAGAAACGTCAGGAAATCTGCGGTGGAGCCGACAAAAAAGCCGAGGTACTTGAACAACCCCAGCGCGCCCAGATTGACGGCGAGACTGACGCTGAGCAGGGCCTTGCGCTTGCGGGCGCTCTGCTCGGCGCCCATGCGCAGGCCGATGGTGTAGTCAATGAGGGAGCTGAACGCGATGAGACTGAGAAAACGCCAGTCCCACCAGCCGTAGAAAATGTAGCTCGAGACCAGCAGCAGGATGTTCTGCGGCTTGAGCGACCGCCGGTCCAGCGCCCAATACAGCACGAACACGAGGGCCAGGAAGATGGGGAACTGGATGGAGTTGAACAGCATCGCGTTGCAGACTCGATTGATTGCCACGCCAGATGTCGGTGCGGCTCCATTGCCAGTTGGGCCAACTTGCGGGTCGTCCCAGGGAGTGTGAGGGGCGCCGACCCTGCGCGAAAACAGGCGAAGCTGTCAATGTTGACTACGCGCCGGCGGTTCGCTCTGGAAACGCTGATTTCTCAGCCGATTAGGCTGGCTGGTACGAGCATTTTCCGGGCGTTGCCCAGCACTTACCCTTCACGCAGAATGCGCCGGAACCACACTCCTTGTCTTTCTTGCAGTTCTTGCGATTGCAGCGCTTGTCGCTGGCATAGCAACCAAAGAGCGCCGGGCAATCGCTGCCCTTCTTGCAAGGCTTGGCGACACAGTGGTTGCTCTCACAAGCCTGCACCGGGCCGCAGTCGGCATCCTTGGCGCATCCCTTGTGACAGAGTTTTTCGCCGCCGCACGTGCAGTCTGTCTTGCGGTACTCGCAGATCGGGTTGCTGAGGCCGCTGCTTGCACAGTCCACATCTTTCGCACATGGCTTCGGCGGCTTCTGGCACATGCCGCAGCCGATGGACTCGCCCGGGAAGTAGCACATCTTTCCGCTGGTGCACGGCACCTCGTTCGTGCAGCCGCCGGTGATGCTGGTGTCCGGTTTTGTCGACGTGTCGGGCGAAGTGGTGTCGGGTGCAGCCGTGTCCAGCGAGGTGGTGTCCGGTGCTGTGGTGTCGGCTGCTGTGGTGTCGGGTGCAACCGTATCCGGTGTGGCTGCGTCGGAAACAGCGGAATCTGCGACCGCCACGTCCGGGGAAGCTGTGTCGGGCGTAGACGCATCGGCGACACTTGCATCAGGCGCTGCCGTGTCGGCGATAGCGACATCTGCAGCAGCTGTGTCGCCAGCGGGCGCATCGTCTGAGGGCGCATCGACCGCCCCACCGTCATCTGCCGATCCACTGTCGGTCGCAGTTGCCGAATCGGCGACCGTGTCTGTCGCCGTGTCCGTCGCTTCGTCGCCGCCGCAAGCACTCAGCATTGCCACGAGAAGCACCATGGCCCCCAAAGATAGCGAGCGCAACGCGAACAAATCGTGCCCTTTCATCGGTTCTCCTGTGCCCTTTGGCCTTTTTATCAGAAGTCCTCCGATTGAGGCTCCCCGCGACCGTTCAGCCCACGTAGCCTAGCAGCGCGAGCCTGCAGTGTCAGAGATCTTGGTGGCCAACGACACAGTCCGCGGGTCAACCCTACCCACACACCACTTGGTGCATGCGCGGCGATGTCGCGCTATGGTTCGCCGCCCATGCGCGCCGTAGCAGAACTGGAAGCACGCCGCGCGCTACTCGTTCGAATGAAGTCGTGGAGTGATGATGAGTCGGTACGAAAACAGGAGTGGTTCGTTCTCCCTGCTAGCCCTGCTAGCCCTGCTAGCCCTGACGGCGCTGCCAAGCTGCGGTCAAAAACAGGCACCCAAACCAACAGCCAAGGTCACAGGCGCAGCCACGACCGACAAGGCGCCTGCTACAAAGTCGGCGGCGCGACCACTGGTCAAGCCCGCCGTCGCGAAACCTGCCGTCGCAAAGCCCGCCGTCGCAAAACCCGCCGTCGCCAAGCCGGGATCTGAGGCTGACCAGCGAGCCAAGATCGAAGCCGCACGTGCCGCAGCGCGCAAACGCTGGGACGAAGAGCGCAACAAGCCTGAAAAAGTAGGCGACATCACCCTCATCAAGAGGAAAGTCGGAGCTTGGCAACACCGCGTTCTCCCGGGCACGCCAACCAAGGTCACCAGGCAGATCCCGGACCCCAAGCGTCCCAAAGGCACAACCGACGATAACGCCAACTTTGCAGCCTTTTCGCGCTACATCGAGCCATGGAAGAAGAAGGCCCCCGCGCAGTTCAAGTACCTCAAGGTCTCTGACCAACGCCTGATCAAAGTTGTAGATGTGAAGGGCGTTGCTGTGCCCATGGCGGTTATCGATGTAGCCCAGGCCGGCAAGGTTGTTTGGCGGGCACGTACCTTCGGTGATGGTCGCATGTACTTCTACCCATCGATGATTAAGAGCGAGCCGGGGCAGCCGTGGGCAGTTGGCACGGTGGAACTGGCCTCTCGAGCCAGGGGCGTGTTGGCGCCCGATGCGAAGGAGCTAACGCTCAAACTGCCGGGTACGCAGCACACGGCCAGTATGCAGTACGACATCGCCGTCGTCGTTGACACCACGGCTTCCATGGCACCCGTATTGAAGGTGCTGCGAAACTCCTTGCTCTCGGCGCTCAAACGGTTGGACGCAATCGGCGTCAAGATTGATCTGAAGATCGGCGCGGTCGCGTATCGGGATCAGGGGGAGGACTACCTGACAAAGATGTTGGATATGAGCGGCGACCTCAACGCCTTCCTGCGTGAGATGTCGGCGCTTAAAGCGAGCGGCGGCGGTGACGCTGAGGACGCGTTGGACCAAGGTCTGAACGTGGCGTTGACGGGCCTGACGTGGCGACGAACCTCAGCGAAGACCCTCTTCATCTTGACAGACGCCCCCCCAAAGCCAGCCATCGCCGGAGATATTGAACACACGTCGAGCGCCATTCGCGCTGCAGCGCTGGGAATTCGGGTGCATAGCCTCGCTATTGAAGGTCACAACGAGCGCGCGACGCTATCCCTTCGGCAGCTGTCACAGATGTCCCGGGGGTGGTTCTTCCCCATTCCAAAGGGCGCTGCAGCGAGCCTCGAAAAGACCCTGGCCAACGCCATGTTCGGCAGACTGAAAGCCGAGGTGGATGGCTGGACGAAGATTCGAAAATAAGGCCTTGCCCAAACGGTAAACGACGTTTACTTTGTGAACATGATTTACGCTCATGATTCACACGCACAGCCGTCTTCCGACACAACCGCCGCCCAAACAGCGGTCAAGCCGCTCTCGCCACGCGCTCGTCGCCGCGCAGCCCGTTTGGTCGCCATTTTGGCCGCAGCGGAGGCGCAGGTCGTCGGTGGCGGCTTCGATGCCCTGTCGATTCACGGGGTGGCCAAGGCCGTCGACCTGACGCCAGGCGCGCTCTATCGCTACTTCGACAGCAAGGCGGCGCTGATCATCGCGCTCACCTCTCGCGTCGTCGAAGGGTTCGCCACCGAGGTCAACGGCGTCCTCGCAACCTTGCCATCCGATGCCCCACTTGCCCGCGCCATGGCCGCTGCGTTGGCCTACGGCGAGCTCGCACATCATGCGCCACACCGCTTCGGGCTGCTGTCGATGTTGCTAGCGGACTCGCGGGTCTTGGTACCCGAGCAATCAACGGCCGAGCCTGCGCTCTTGGCAGCGGAAAGGGCGCTTGACCCCATGATGGACGCGCTCGAACGGGCAGCTGAACGACGCCTACTCTCCGCTGGAGACGCGGCCGAACGAGCCCTGCTTTTGCTCACGGCAAGCCATGGTGTGTTGCAACTGCGCAAGCAGGCTCAGCGACTACCGGGCATGGTTGATGTGCACGCGCTGCTGCGTTCGATGGTGAGTGCGCTGCTCATCGGATGGGGCGCCGATCCCAAACATGTAGAGAACACCCTAACCACCCTCGACGGCGCCGGACCGTTGCTCTCCCGGCAAGGAGACAACCGATGAGCCTTTCCATGGTTATCGCAGCCTTTGTCGGCGCGCTCAGCTGGAGTTTTTCGGAGTACGCTATCCACCGTTGGCTCGGCCACGACAAGCACCTGCTCAAGAACCCCTTTGGCGTCGAACACACCGCACACCATGGCAAAGGCGACTACTTCGCGCCGTGGTGGAAAAAAGCCGGCGCCGCGCTCGCTCTGACCGCTTTAGTGTGGTTTCCCGCAACCATGCTGGCCGGCCTAGCTGTGGGCGGCAGCTGGATCGCCGGATTCATCGCGTTCTATCTCGTCTATGAAGTGATGCACCGCCTGGAGCACGTGCACGAAGGTATCGGCGCCTACGGTCGATGGGCACGGCGGCACCACTACTTCCATCACTTTCACGATCCATCGAAGAACCACGGCGTCACATCGCCGATCTGGGATTGGGTGTTCGGAACCTACGTGCCAGCGCCGCAGATTCGCGTGCCCAAAAAGCTAGCCATGCGGTGGCTGTGTGACCCGGAGACCGGCGATGTGTGGCCCCATCTCGCACCGTATTATGAGCTGCGTCTGCCCAAACGGCGACGGTCCCTGGCGGCGTGACGAATTGCTGCCGGCGGAATTGGATACACGCGGAAGGTCGCCGGCGGGACTTTGGTGGCGAGGGCGTGATACAGAGCGCTCACCTCAACCCTTCGCCGAGTCTTGCCATGTCCGTCAACATCACCCGCCACACCTTCACTCCTAGCGTCGCCTCCGTGCAGCGCAGTTCCAACCTAGGGCGCGCGCTGACGCTCCCTGCCCTGCTGGGTTGTGGACCGGGACCTCGTGTACTGGCTGCGCTTGTGGTGGTGTCGACAGCCTGGGGCTGCGGCGCGGCACTCGATCAGGGCGGACGCACCTATGACCGCTGGTACAGTGAGTTTCAGCCGGACGACAAGCGGACCGAGGTGCACGACGGGCGCGGCGGTCCCCACGGCAACGGTACGCTCCGGGATGGCGACGGTAAGGTGATCGACAACGCCCGTGGCCATAGCTATCGCTTCAAGAATTTCTGGGGATGGGACCTGAAAGGCAAAGACGGCATCTACGGGCCGGGCTACCAAAACAAGAAGAACGTACGCCCGGAAAACCTCCTGACCGACAAGCGCAGCACGGCCAAGTTGACCAGCTGGTTTCGGGCCGGCGGGCCGGGTTTACCGGCATGGGGCAGCGTTTTGAGCGAGGCAGAGATCGCCCTGATGGTCTCGTTCATCGACGCGATGCGCACCGGGCTCATTCCCCGTGCCGACGATATCTGGACGCTCTCGCCCACAGCTCCCAAGAACTACACGCTCAACAAAGGCGCCGACCCGCAACGCGGCCAACAACTCTATCGACAGCGCTGCGCTGGGTGCCATGGAGCCAAGGGCCAGCGCATCACCATCGACAAGCACTACAGCCTGGGTGCGTTCGGTCGAGCCAAGGCCTACGAGGCCTGGTTCAAGATCTTGGCGGGCCAACCCCATAGCCCGATGCGGGGCCAAATCACGGCCGGGCGCAGCGAATCGGCAGCGTTCATCCGCGACATACTGGCCGGTTTATGCGACCGCAAAGCATTCCCCCGCCTTGCAGACCATGGCAAAGACGTCCCCGACGGCGATCCGCGTTGCGGGGCCTATTTGCGCTGATCGGCACGGTGAATCGATCGTTCACGGCGAGACTGCTAGCTGGATGGAAGTCCGGGGATGTCGAATCCCGCGGCCGCGTACATGGCCCCAATCTCCTGAAGATCCGCAGCGATGTCGTCGCCCGGGATGAGTCGACCCACCCAGCGCGTCCGTTTGCTGTTGTGGTCGAAGTACCAGCAGACGACTGGAACGCCAGCACCCTTGGCGATGTACCAAAATCCCGTCTTCACGCTCGCATCGTTGCGCCGTGTCCCCTGGGGAACGATGGACAGCTGAAACACATCGCGCTTGGCGAACTCTTCGATCATCTGCCCCACGACACCGCCCTTGGCCTTCCTGTCCACCGCGATCGCGCCGATCCGGTTGAGAAGCCAAGTATTCGTCTTCGTGAACGCCTCTTTCTTCACCAAGACATGACCTTTTTGGCGAACCATCGCAAAGCCACCAAACGCCATGGCGGTATCGAGCCACTCCGCATGCGGAAATGCGATGATGACCTGGCGCGACTGCCAATCATCCGGCAAGGGTTCAAAGGTCCAGCCACGCAGCCTGTAAATGAGCCTGCCAATTGTCGTCAGGAGGGTCGTCTTCATGGGGCTCCGAGTCAGGCCGCGGTAAGAGCTCGGCACCCTACCGGGCGACTGGAGCCCTGTCGCCTGGATGCTCCTGATGTGACCGAACAATGACAACCCGAATACGTGCATTTGCAGGCCCCCGACCGGCGAGCTCGAGCGGGCCCCCATCCGACAGCTGCAGTAGTTCGTAATCGGACTACTAATTGTCGACTCCTTAGGTACCGGTGAGCGAACGGGCGTGATAAGGACTCGCCCATGTCTCGAACCGATCTCATGCTCCCTTCAGCAACTGGCACACTCTCTTCTGGCGCATTCGTCATGCTCGATGTGCCCGCCCGGGACCTGCGCGACTGTATGCGGGTCGCGCTAACCGAGGTTCGCCGGGTTGCTGGTCTCAACGACACCCAACTCGCTGACGTGTCTCGCCTGCTGCACGTCCACCAAAGCCGCAGCGCTGACACCGTTGCCCACGGCGTGGCGGTGGTACACGACCAGCTGCGCTGCGACTGCGAGCCCGTTCAGGTGCTCTTGCGCCTGAGCCACCCGCTCGACATCCGCGACGACGAAAACGAAGGCCAGCGGGTCCGCTTCGTCTGGATCTTGCTGTCTTCCCAAGCGACCCACCCCCGGGTCGCCGTGGCAGCCGAGTTCGTTCACGTGATGAGCGATCCGGCGGTCTTGGCCGAGGCGCTGACAGTTGCGACAGTCGAAGAGCTCGACGCGACCTACCAGCACGCCCGCGATGACGAGCTGCACTTCGTCGCTCACATTCCTGAGGAAATGCGCAGAACCGGCAACCTATTCGGGGCCCTGCGCGCCGACATCGCCCGGCGATTACCGCATTACTTGAGCGACTTCACGGACGGCTTCAAGGGCAAATCTATCGCCTCCATCATCTTCTTATTCTTCGCCTGCTTGGCACCCAGCGTCGCTTTCGGCGGCCTACTGTCAGTCATGACGGACGGCGAGATCGGCGTCGTTGAGATGCTGCTCTCCACAGGCATCTGCGGCACCTTGTACGCCCTGTTTTCCGGCCAACCCCTGACATTGATTGGCTGTACCGGCCCGGTCATGGCCTTCATGGGCATCTTCTATTCCGTGTGCCAGCAGTTCGGGGTGCCGTATCTGCCAACACTGGCCTGGGTAGGCCTGTGGACCTCGCTGTTCCTGCTCATCATCGTGGCGCTCGATGGCTGTTCACTGTTGCGTTACTTCAGCCGCTTCACCGATGACACATTCGCCGCCCTCATCTCTGCCATCTTCATCGTCGAAGCCCTGAAGAAGTTGATCGGCGTCTGGCATACCCCGGGTATTGGCGATGACTCCGCCCTCTTGTCGATGCTCCTCGGCGTCGGAACCCTCTACAGCGCCTCGAACCTCAGTCGGCTCCGGCGCTCGCCCTACCTGCTCGCGCCAGTTCGCGAGTTTCTGGCTGATTTCGGCCCGCCGATCGCTATTTTCGCCATGGCGAGCGTCGCCTTCTTGCTGTCCGACATCCCGCTGGAGACGCTGGCGGTGCCCGATACGTTCGGTACCACCGCGAATCGGCCGTGGTTGGTGGATCTGACCAGCGTGCCGATGTGGGTTCGCGGTGCGGCGGCCGTGCCAGCGCTGCTGCTCTCCACGCTGCTCTACTTGGACCAAAACATCACTGTGCGCTTGGTCAACAGCCCAGGCAACAAGCTCAAG
The DNA here is from genome assembly GCA_023954815.1 of Myxococcales bacterium. Classification (GTDB taxonomy): domain Bacteria; phylum Myxococcota_A; class UBA9042; order UBA9042; family UBA9042; genus UBA9042. The sequence goes on from JAGSHB010000049.1 coordinate 20,075, forward strand.
AAGGGCGGTGGTTATCACCTGGATATGTCCTTGATCGCCGTCATGGTGGGCGTCTGCTCGTTGTTTGGCCTTCCCTGGATGGTTGCTGCGACGGTGCGCTCTCTCAATCACGTTCGGAGCATCGCCGAGGCTGAGATCGACCCCATTACCGGCGGGGAACGCATCACGTCGGTAGTCGAGACCCGGGTGACGGGCGCCGCGGTTCACATGCTCATTTTCGGCGGACTGCTCGCCCTGCCCCTGCTCCAGCTTGTCCCGATGGCGGTGCTGTTCGGCTTGTTCCTGTTCATGGGCATCGCATCGATGAAGGGCAACCAGTTCTTTGAGCGTGCGCGCCTCTGGTTGATGGACCCAACGCGCTACCCCCCGACCTACTATCTGCGGGCTGTGCCGCGTCGGGCTGTACATCTTTACACCCTGATACAAGCGCTAAGTCTCGCGACATTGTGGGCTGTCAAAGCGAGCCCGCTTGGCATCATCTTTCCGCTGTTTATCGCGATACTTATCCCTATTCGCATGGGAATGGAGCGCCTCTTCGCTCCGGAGCATTTGGCCCTTCTCGACGCAGAAGAAGAGCCCGAAGACGAAGCGATTGGTGGCCTTGCGTAGGGTCATTAGCGGATTCGCGTGTCCGCCCGCTTGCCTGTGGGGGCGGCATTCCCTAGTCTTCCATGCGACTCGCACTCGGGAATCGACGATGCAAAACACCCGGATGAATGACCGGAATCACAACACTTTGCAGGCCACAACGGCTGCCTGCTCGTTTGCTGACGACCAGCCGCTAGCGCGCAAACAGGTCACGTTTGCGGGCAGTTCCGTTGGTTTAGCGCTGCGTTTGGCCATGTCGCTGATGCTGATGAACTTGGCGGTCGGCTGCGGCGGCGACGAGAAGACCGGTGACTCTGGAAAGGTGGGGGTGGACACATCGTTCACCGGCACCGACCTGGGTACTGTCGACACGAGCGAACCCGACACAACCAGTGACGACACGGGCGCGGCGGAAGACGCTGGAACGGAAGATGCGGGCGCGACCGACGCAGGCTCCGGCTCCGTCGACGTCGACGGGCCGCAATGCCCGGGTGCGTTTGGCTGTGACTGCAATGAATCGAGCGAATGCGACAGCGGCCACTGCATCGAGACCCCGGGCGGCAAGATCTGCACGGTCACTTGCGTGGAGAATTGCCCATCTGAGGATTTTAAGTGCGTCACGACCGGCTCCGGCGCGGACACGGCGACCATCTGTGTGAGCAAGGGCGGCAACGTCTGCAACCCATGTAACGGAAACGCCGAATGCCAGACCGCTGGTCACGGTGATGCCAGATGCGTTGATCAAGGCGATGCTGGCGCGTTCTGCGGCACTGGCTGTTCGAGCGACGATAACTGCGCCAAGGGCTTTTCCTGCAAGGACGTGAAAGACGTCGCAGGCAACGCTATCAAACAGTGCGTACCCACAACTGGCGCGTGCAACTGTTCGCCGGTTGCCATCACAAAGGAGTTGTCGACGACTTGCTTCAAGACCGTGGGCGAATCCAAGTGCAGCGGCAAGCGCACCTGCCTCGCCGACGGCAAGACCAATGCGCCGGCAGGCGGCGGACTAAGCGCTTGCTTGGCCGATACCCCCGAAAAAGAGAAGTGCGACGGCAAGGACAATGACTGCGATGGAGATACTGACGAATCGACCTGCGACGACGACCAGGACTGCACCATCGACAGCTGTGACCCCAAAGAAGGCTGCAAGCACACCAATAAGAACGGTCCATGCGACGCAGATGGCACGGCCTGCACCGCCAATGACACCTGCAAAGACGGCAAGTGCGCAGCTGGTAAAGTGCTGCAGTGCAATGACAATAACCCGTGCACGAAAGATACCTGCGACCCGAAGACCGGCTGCGCCTACGAAAACACCCAGGCGCCGTGCAACGCGGACGACAACGACTGCACCGTTGGCGACGCCTGCAAAGACGGCAAGTGTAGCGCGGGCGCGCCCAAAGCCTGCAACCCTGGTAAGCCTTGTGTGACGGGCACGTGCTCGATCGTCGACGGCAAGTGCAAATATTCGGTATCCGATGGGTTTACCTGCAATGACGGCGACCCCTGCACCAAGACTGACAAGTGCGCGGGCGAGATCTGCAAGGGCGTGCCACTGGATTGCAACGACAATAACCCCTGCACGAACGACGTGTGCGACGCCAAGGCCGGCTGCAAAAACACGACAAACACCGCGAAATGTGATGCTGACGGTGATGCGTGCACACCTGGCGACGCCTGCTCGGGAGGCAAGTGCACGGCCGGGCAAGCCAAGGATTGCGACGACAAAGAGGCCTGCACCACAGATAGCTGCGACAGCAAGACGGGGGCCTGCGTCAACAAGAAGGACAACAAGTCCTGTGATGATGGCGATGCATGCACCACGTCGGACGCCTGTGGCAGCGACGCCAAGACAGGCAAATGGACCTGCGTGGGCGGCAAGGCCAAGGACTGCGCGGACAGCTTGAACTGCACCATCGACAGCTGCGACCCAAAGACCGGCTGCAAGAACGAATCTGCGGTGGGCAAGGCTGTCGCCTGCTACACCGGCCCGCCGAAGACCCGCAAAGTGGGTGTCTGCAAAGACGGCACGCAGACCTGCAAGAGTGACGGCACCCTGTCACCATGCAGTGGGCAAGTGTTGCCGCTGCCGAAGGAAGTCTGCGGAGACAGCAAGGACAACACCTGTGACGGCGTGACGGATGGCAACTGCGCACCGACCGCCGTGGTCGGCCGCCTCGCATCTGCGAGCATCAGCGGTAAAGTTGGCAAGCTGACGATTCGCTCGACCGTAGGCGCCAGCGCCGCCGCCGGGACGACGAAAGGTCAGGGCAAATACAGCGTGAGTAGCGGATTTTACGCTTGGCTGAGCGGCCTATTCAAGTAGCGCCGTCGCAGCAACCACTGCACCCAAACTGAACAGTCGCCCGTCAGGTGCGACCGCGTGCGAGAGACGTTGCCCCTTGGGGCGGAGGACGCAATGAGAACTTGGACTAGACTAGCTGTCGGTGCGCTCGCGCTGGCCATGGTCGCCGCACCGCTGACATCGACGGCGGCCGTACCCAACACCGTGCTCTACGACGGGTTTCTTCGCTCAACCACCGGCGGCCCCGCGGCTGACGGGCAGTACACGTTCGGCTTTGCGCTCTACGACTCATCGACCGCAAAATCGGCATTTTGGCAGCAAGGCGGCGTGCAGCTGCAGGTCAAATCGGGGCAGTTCAGCTACGTGCTGGGCTCTGCCACGGGTCTGAGCGCGGGCACCTTAAGCGGCAAGAAGCAGGTGTGGCTCGGCCTCAAAGTGGGCAGTGAGGCCGAATTACCGCGCCAGCAACTCCATAGCACGGCGTTCGCGATGACGGCAGCTGTGGCCAACGGCGTCTCCTGTAGCGGGTGCGTCTCAGTCGCCGCGATGAAGTTCAACGACAACGTCAACCTCGGCAATTTCGGTCTCAAGGCCAAATCGATCAACGCCAACACCGTGACCGCAGCGACCGTCCAGGCCCAGACGTTCGTCGGCGACGGCTCCAAGCTCACGGGCATCAAGGTGCCATCGGGTAGCTGTGCATCGGGTAAAGTGGTCAACGGCATCAACCCAGACGGCACGCTGAAGTGTGCCACCACGGCCGCTAGCTTGCCCAAAGACGGCCTCGACGAAATCAGTAACGGCGTGCTGAAGAACCAGTTCGTTGAGACGTTTGAGTTGCCAGCGACCGACAAGGGCAAGCCGATTCCAGACAACACGGGCGTCGACCTCGTGAGCACCATCAAAATCCCGAACATCGGGACCACTGAGTCCTTCTTCAAAGTGACGGTGGACCTGCAAAACTCCGATTTGTCGACGGTGTCTGTGCTGCTCTTGCCGGCGAACGACAAGAAGGTCGGCATCACGCTGTGCGACCCGTGCGGCAAGAAGAACGAGAAGGTGCTGAAGACCGCGTTTCCGTCGCCGCAGGCTGTAAAATCGGGCAGTTTAAAGGCGTGGATCGGCAAGAATCCTGCCGGTTCGTGGAACTTGAAGGTTTCGGACACCCAGTTCTGTGTCGCACAGCTCGGCGACACCAACTGCGATGTAAAGGCGGTGACCGACGGCAAGTTGAACTTCTGGTCCATCAGCACCCAGGTGCTGTCGAACGCCAAGGTGCAGGTGACGGGTGACCTCATCGTGACGGGCAAGCTGATTCACTCCAGCGTCAAGCCTCAGGAGGCGTACCCGCTCTTCCCCAAGGGCAGCGCCCCCTTCCTATACGGCTACTTGGAGGATCGCCTGCAGCGCCAGTACCAGTACGGAAAGCGCTACGCATACGCCTACAACGTCCCCGTCACGAACGCAGGATTGCACGAGGCGACACGCCAGATTCTCTACGGCGACCAATACGGCAACGTGTATCGGCAAAAGGGTGGCGGCAACTACGGCAGCTCAACCCATGACGACAGCCAACAGGTTCTGGTCGCGTTCATCAAGAATACGAGCAACGCCAACATCAACCACAAGCTCTATTTCTACTATTCACATCAAGCCAGCAGCAGCAACTACGCCGGCATCGCGCTCAACGGAAAAGCGGTTTGGAACTACTCCACAGGCAGCACAACATCGAGCCAGACAAATGTGACCGTGACGTTCCCGAAGAACCAGACCTCCGTGCTCGTCCTCAAGACCGGCAATCGTTACTACACCTCGTACGGAAATGTGCGCTGGTTCCGCGGAACCATCGGCTTTTACAACAACTCGCTCAAGCTTCCGGCAGGTCTTGAGTTCGACTATGAGCGCTACCACAACTGGGTGATCAACAAGGACTGACACGGTGCCATTGTCCCCGAACTCCCTTGCGCTTCGGCGTCCCCTTTGCCAGGACCCTCTCATGCACGTGCAACGCCTGCTGACCATGACCGCGCTGATTTTCGCGCTCGTGGCCCCCGGAGTGGCGACCGCTGCGACCACCGATACCATCGCTCTCGAGGGTCGTTTGACCACGTCGACGGGCAAGGCGGTCAGCGATGGCGACTATGGACTGAGTTTTTCGCTGTATGATAGCGCCACCAGTCAGACACCCTTCTGGCAGGAAAAGGGCGTGTTGCTCGGCGTAAAGGGTGGTTGGTTCAAACACACACTCGGCAGCAAATCGCCGATTTCCGCGGCGACGTTGGCGAGCAAGGCCAAGGTCTGGATCGCGTTGCAGATCGGAGCGGAACCCGAGTTGACGCGCCAGCGGTTCCACAGCGTAACCAGTGCGCTGGTGGCCGGCTCTGCCGCCAGTATCCAATGTACCGGCTGCATTCCAGTGAGCGCGATGAAGTTTAGCGACAACATCGACCTGGGCAATCAGAGCCTCAAGGCCGGCGGCATCACAGCAACCACGGTCTCGGCCGCCACCGTTCAAGCGCAGACCTTTGTCGGCGACGGCTCCAAGCTCTCGGGGCTCAAGCTACCGGCCGGCAGCTGTGCCAGTGGCAAGGTGCTCGTTGGCATCAACGCAGACGGCACGCTGAAGTGCGCGACAACAGCGGCGAGCCTGCCCAAAGATGGCCTCGACGAGATCAGCAACGGCGTGCTCAAGCACCAATTCGTGGAGACGTTCACCCTGCCCGACACGGACAAGGGCAAGGGGATTCCTGACGCGACCGGCGTCGACCTGGTGAGCACAATCAAGGTTCCGAACATTGGTTCGACAGAGCAATTCTTCAAGATCACGGTCGATTTGGTGAACTCGGATCTGTCGCAGCTGTCGATGGTCTTGTTGACGCCAAGCGACAAGAAGACCGGCATCACGCTCTGTGATCCGTGCGGCAAGAAATACGAGAAAGTGCTCAAGACCACGTTTCCAACGCCGCAGGCCGTAAAATCAGGCGATTTGAAGGCTTGGATCGGTAAAAACCCGGCCGGGACCTGGAACCTGAAGATTACCGACACCCAGTTCTGTGTACCCCAGCTCGACAAGGTCAACTGCAACATCAACAACTCGACCGATGGCAAACTCAATCACTGGAGCATCAGTACCCAGGTGCTGTCTAACAGCAAAGTGCAGGTCGTTGGCGATCTCGTGGTGAGCGGAAAACTCTTGCAGCCAAACGCCCCGCCGCCGAAGCCACCGACGGCATTTCCGGCGGGTAGCACTCCGATACTATATGGTTTTCAGACGGACAGACTGTATCGACAGTATCAGTACGGCAGCAGCAGGTTCACGTACGCAAGTCAGGTGCCACAGGACAACGACGGACTTCACCGGGCGGTTCGTCAGGTGCGATACGCCGACGTCGGTGGCAACATCATCATTCAGCGGGGCGGGCAGAACTACCAATCGTACGACGACACCCAGCAGGTCATGGTGGTCTTCATCAAGAACACGACGGGTTCAACCATCAAAAAGACCATGTACTTCTACTATTCGAGCCGTTCTTCGGGCAGCAACTATGCCAGCTTGGCCCTCAACGGAAGCAACGTATGGAACTACACCAGCCACAACAGCGGCACGGCGTCGGCGAGCGTGTCATTTCCGCCTAACAAGACGTCGGTTCTCGTGTTGAAGACAGGCGGCCGGTACTACACGAGCTACGGTAATTCGTACTGCTTTCGTAACGTCATCGGCTTCTACAACAACAGCCTAAAGCTCCCGACCGGCCTTAGCTTCGACTACGCGCGCTACGCGGCCTGGCAGCTCGGCAAATAGCTAAGTGCAAGCGCCAAATGTCACACGGATTTGGCTGGCCCTAGCTGCTACGTCGCTCGTGTGGTCCTGTGCTGGCCAGGTCAATGAGCCGTTCGAGGCAGTGACGGTTGGGCTCCCTGGAACCCCATGCGATACCGCGGCTCAGTCTGTGGGCTGCCTCCTCCGCCCCAACGGGACGTGGAATCGCATGCGCTGCGACGGCGGCGTGTGGTCCAGCGATGGCCAGTGCCCTGCCGGTGTGAAGTGCAACGTGGTTGCCGCGACAGCGACCGTCTGCGGCGACATCCCCTCATCCGATGCCACGCCGACCCAAGATGGCGCGGCCGCATCTAGCGATTCGGGGGGCGATTTGAACGACGGTGGCGCTGGTGCGGCAGACGCTGGGTTGTCGGATACAGGAATGCTGGACGCAGCCTTTGCGGATGCCGGCACGATGGACACCGGCGGGACAGTCGAAGACACCGGCACGGCCGCCCTAGACAGCGGAGCCTCCGACGTTTCGGGCCCAATCTGCGGTAACAAGCAGTGCGAGCCCGGTGAAAACGCCATCAGCTGCGCCGTCGATTGCGACACCCCCGCGGAAGTGTGCGGCGATGGAGTGTGCGCGGCGTTGGAGGTCATCCCCACGTGCGCCATCGACTGCGATCCCATGGCCAAGCAAATCTGGAGCTGTGCAGCGAGTTCTTGCCCCGGGCAGCGAACTGCATGTGCGGTGAAGTCCAGCTGCAAGGCCGCCTGGCAGACGACGATGCTCTGCCTGAAGGTCTGCGGCTACAAGGCCAGCTGCGTGGCGGTGTGTCAAAAGGAGATGAATCCGTCTCCAGAGGCGAAAACGCTTGGAGCATGCGCCCTACCCGGCTGCCTTTCGACAGGCGGCACCTGTGGCGACGGGACTTGCGGCGCAACAGAGTCGGCGCAGAGTTGCCCTGCCGACTGCGCCGGGGGAGGCGCTTCATGCGGCGACGGTGTCTGCCAAGCAACCGAGAGCGCACAATCGTGCCCGGCCGATTGCGCCAAGACAGCCGTCTGCGGTGACGAGACGTGCAGTGGCAGCGAATCTGCCCAGGCTTGCCCGCTGGATTGCGAGGCCGATGCTGGCAAGGCGTGGTCGTGCATGCAGAGTCACTGTGCCAGTGAGAAAGCGGCCTGCCAGGCGGATACGGGATGTCTCAAGGCGCTGAACGACGCAGCCATCTGCCTGAAGAAGTGCGGATCTGGCTCAAGTTGCGCGCAACAGTGCCAGGGCCCGGTCGTTGGTAACAGCAAGGCGTTGAGCCTCGGACTCTGCGCGCTGCAGAAATGCCAATCGCCCTGAATCGCGCAACGTCTCCGCCCGTTTGATCCGAGAGCCGGTGCGCTATCACCAACTTAGGCGACATCGTCGTTCTGGATTGTCGACCCAGGGACGCGTACAGTCCGGCGAGCTCAACACTATGTGCCGCGGTTGGCACCGGAGAACGTCCAATGCTTCGTCAACACTTTATTCGTGTGGCTTTCACAGCCCTCAGCCTCTCGCTCATTCTTCCTGGCTGCCTGCCATTTGGGGAGACCACGTCGTCCACGCCGAAGTCGGAGGGCGGGTCTCTGAGCATCGATGATATCTACGCCGCGACCATGGCCTTGATCGCCACGACCCAGCTCAGTCACGTCTTTGTGACGGGGCCGGATGCCGCCTTTGACGCGGATGCAAAGACCGTGGCAACCGACATCGAGGCTGCGTTGAAAGCCGGTGCATCTTGTATCGCTGTGTCGCGCAAGGATGCCGAGCTGACGCTGGACTTTGGCGCCGGCTGCGCGCCGCCCAAGAGCCCGATCAAGATCGCGGGCAAAGTCGTCGCAAGCCTCAGCATCGATAAGGGGAAGGCTATGACGGTGACGATGGCGCTAACCGACTTCGGCGCGGCCGGGAAGACGGCGAGCGGCGCCGGCACATTGACGGTGAGCAAAGCTGCGGCCGGTCTCGATGTGAAGGTCACCATGAAGATGACCGCTGGCGACGCTGTGCTAGACGGCGGCGTCACCATCGCCCTGGCGACAAGTGCCGACAAAAAGACTTTTAAATCCGCGTCATTTTCAACCGTAAACCCCACCAAAGTGACGGTCGGCGATGCGGTGATCTCCGTCAAAGCGAATACGGTGACCCTCAAGTCGGAGGGGTGCTATCCCACGACGGGGACCATCGACTTCGACGCAGCCGGGGTCAAAGCCAAGCTGGCGTTCACGGCAGACACCTCTAGCACTGGTATCGCCAAGTTCACCGCGCCGCTATCGACCAAAGTGGACGACAAGCAACTGTCGAGCATCGGTTGGAAGTGCGACTGATAGCGTCAAAGCCAATGCGCGGCCCGGGCTGATCACCGGTCATGCTGGGTCGCGTGTTGGTAGCCGATTTTGGGCGCGCACGTGCCAAACTTCGCTTAGAAAGTGCAGAGGTCGCTTGCAGATTGCGATGGAGTGCTAGCTGTTGTGCGCTACCACAGCCCCACAGTCACCGACCCAGCCGTGAAGGTCGCGCGCCCCTCCGAGTCGTCGAATGCGGGCCGCCCTGGGCGAATTTTGCCGGTTCCCAAAATGATCAGCGTGCCCCGAAAGCGCGTACGACCGACGCCGGCCACCGTGACGTAACCCTCGTAGCGAATGTGAATCTCCGCCGGAGCTTCCGCCGTGGAGTCGACGATGAAGTGTTCTGACAAGGTCAGGCCGTAGGTCGATCCCGACTGCCGCCCAGTGAACCCATGACGGCTATCAGGATCCTCGTACAGACTGTAGCGAATCACCTCTCGACCGTTGTGAAATAGGAGCGCGCGGTACTCGACCTCGTGGGTGCCATGGGCACGACCAGGCACGCGATGACCGACGCGAAGGCGTAGCACCGTGCTACTCATCTGGCGAACGCCGTCTTGCATCGCAGCCGAGGCGACTTGGTCGCCCAGCGATGCACCCTCTAGCCGTGAATGACCGGACTGTTCGGCTGAGTGGCGCACCGGGGGCTTGGGCACCCTGCGCACGATTCGATCTTTGAAGTTGAGTTCGGGGCGTGTGGCGTCGTCGAGCGGCTGGGCCCGTGGCGTGGCAACGCTTGCTGCCGATGGTGGACGCTGCGCTGAGTCGGGGACAGTCACAACGAGGCGCTGGGGTGGATGCGGACGTTCTGCTGGCGTGTCGTCCCAAGGAGCCGTCGGCGGTGGTGGGGCTTGCGAAATGCGCGGAGCAATGACGGCGACCTGCGGCTCAATCTGTGGTCGCAATACCGCCCCGTGGCCGCCGCCGGGGATTGAAGCTGGGGGCCTACGATGAGGGTCTCCTCGTAGATTGGAAGCCACAGCGCTGGGCGTGTCGGGGAGGTCAAGTTCCGCAATCGTCGGGGAGTCGGTCAGTGGCGCGGCAGCCCTCAATGGCGAATCCACCGCCGCGCGTGCCGCGGGGCGCGAAATAGGCGGCAGCGCAGATGACTGCACATCATTGAACCGCAGATAGCCTTCGCGCAGCGTCGGTTCCTCGGAAACCACACCGCTACCCTGGTCTTCGCCGTGATTTGAGGCGCCATCACCCGACATTCGAAACTCCCAATATGGAATCACGATACCGCCGGACGGCGGAGGCAATCAAGCACGGCGACTACCTAGCCATTCGCTTTTTCCTCGCGACCGTCGGCGTGCCTAGCGAATCGACCGGCATTCCGTTTGTGAACCGGGTCCGATTTCGGCCAGGGCCAACGCCCGAATTGCGTGCGGCGGTAGTCGGCGTAGGCCTGCTGAATCTCCGCTCGTGTGTTCATCACGAAGGGTCCATGGCGCGCGATAGGCTCACCGATGGGCCGCCCCTGCAGCACCAACACATCCGCGCCGGTCGCACCTGCCTCCAGTTCAACGGCGAGGTGGGAATGCACCTTGATGGCCATCTTCGACGGCACGCTGCGACGAGCAACATGGAGCGCATTGTCAGTGAAATGATACAGGACGCGATTGAGACCCGGCACATCCGCGGGCAACGCCCATTTGGCGCCAGGCGCCAGCCGAATCGAGTAAATCGCGACGTGTGAGCTTGCCTGAGAGGCCCAGGAGTGGGGGGGCGGCGTCGGCGCTTTCGCCCCGGCGAGCTCCCCAGCGATGACCTGCACTTGGACTGCCCTGCCCTGCTCGTCGTGAAAGACGCGCGTTGGAATTTGGTCCCGCCAAAACATCTTGAAGTGGGGCGCGACCATCTTGCTCTTGGCTGGCAGGTTGATCCAAATCTGAAAGAGTTCGAGATCGTTACTGCCTTTGGGGTCGAGCAACGGAAACATTTCGGCGTGAACAATCCCGCGGCCGGCGGTCATCCATTGCACGTCCCCCGCACCAATGCGCGCCGTGGCGCCAAGCGAGTCGGAGTGATCGATGTACCCCCGGCGCATGATGCTGATGGTCTCGAAGCCGCGGTGTGGATGCTGCGGGAATCCCGGAACAACGCGGCCATGATACATGCTCCAGCCATTCAACCCAGCGAAGTCCATCCCGAGGCGGCGACCGGTGAGCGCGGGTTGCGGTCCCATGACCTCGTTGCCGGCAGGATAATGATCCAGGTGATGCACGGAAAAGAGGAAAGGATCCTCTGTCCGCCACGGAAACCCAAGCGGGTTGATGGCAATGACAGGGTCTTGCGAATTTGGGGTTCCGTCTTTGGTCATAAGCTCAACTCCAAATTTCTATTTGCCTGGCGCATGGTTCGAACAAACTGCTGTGCGACGACAAAGCAAACGGCGCTCTGCACTAGAGCGGCTGAATTGTAACGCAAACTCAAGAACTGTCACTGCAACAGTGTGTTCCGGGCGGCCCCGGCAAAGTTGAACCCAGCGCCCGGTTCGCAGCGCAAGTTGCGCAAACTGCCCATCCGCACGGGGTGACGGGGCACCAGGCAACTGCAATTTGGAAAGCCAATCATGGCCTCACGAAGCCATAGCGATTAGGGTCCAACGACGTCGACTGAGAGGTACGCCATGCAGCAATTCCAACCTGACAAGAAGCGCTCCAAGGCACCGCCGGCGCCGACCCCAGCCGCTCCTACCACCGCGGCCGGTAGCTCTGCCGGTGGGTACGATGCCCAGCGCGCGGCGCAGAGTCCGGATCAGGCTGATGGCAGCTACGACTCGCAGCGTGACGCGCTTCGTCCTGGCGTAACCAGCGTCGGCGGCGTGACACTCGACGTCGCGCCGGATGGCCCGACCCACGAACCAAGCAGAAAGAAGAAAAAGAAGAAGCGCAATCGGCGGCGGCGGAAGCGGCGGGCGGCAGCCAAGAAGCGGGCCGCCGCCAAGCGGCGGGCAGAAGCCAAGAAAAGGCGCGAGCAGCAGCTCCGCAACAACCCGCAGCCGACGCCACAGCCAGCACCGCAGCCTGCCCCGACGATTGAGCCGACACCGGAGCCGGAGCCCGAGCCCGAGCCCGTCGTCAAGCCAGACCCGAAACCGGAGCCGAAACCCGAGCCCGAACCAGAGCCCGTCGTGCCGCTGGACCCGATGATGGATCCAGACGTCAACCCGGATCCGACGAATGAGTACGCCCCTGAGGCGACCTACGCCGAGTTTAGCGGAACCATCGCTGTGAAGGGGGAAGGAGACGCGCACGCGATCGACGCCAACGACGTCAAGCAAGGCTCGATCGGCAACTGCTACTTCGTGGCGCAGCTCGCCGCCATGGCGATGCACAAGCCTGATGAAATCGCAGACCTTATCAACGACAATGGCAACGGCACGTACACGGTCTCGCTGTGGTTGAAGGACAAGAAGCAGCCGTGGCGCCGGACCAAGACGGACATCGTGGTCAGTTCACAATTCCCCACCAAAGGCGGCGGCAAAGCAGCCTACGCAAAGCCAGGCGACAAGGGCTCTGACGGCCCCGAGCTGTGGGTGATGCTCATCGAGAAGGCCTTCGCCAAATACACGGGCAACTACGAGGAGACCCGCGGCAAGAAGACCAAAGATGGCGATGTGTTCGCGATGATGACGGGCAAGACGTCAGGCTACAAAAAGCTGGCGACCCTGTCGGACGACGCATTGTTGCGGATGCTCACCGCCGCTGTGACCGAGGGCAATCCCATCAGCTTCGGCGCGCACTCCACCCGGTCACTCGATGAGGAAGGCCAGAAGGCGGCGAAGGAAGCCGGTGTGGTGCTCAATCACGCCTACGCAATGCAAGGCGTCGACGCGAAAAAGCGCACCATCAGCCTGTACAACCCTTGGGGCGTACGCCACCTGACGGACATGGACGTGGGTCTCATCAAGCGCTTCTACAGCAACGTCAAGATCGGCGCGTAACCATGCAAACAGAGCGCATTGAAGAGACGACCGTCGGCGATATTGACGGTTGGATGATCACAGTCGCCAACGTCATGGCTGGTCAATGGAACGACGCAAACGGGCAGGTGCGAACCGGTCTCAGCGTCGAGGTTGGCTTGTACGATGAAGACCGTACGCCGGTCAGTGAGGTCACCGTTGGGGCTGGCGCAGCGCTCGAGATTGCTGGTCGCCCGTGGACAGTGGTTGCCGTAACCGAGGGAATTCCGTTGGCAGGCGAACGTATGAGCAACGGCCACGTCACGCTGCAGCGGGCCAAATAGGCCACGCGTTGAGCGTCTAATAGATTGATGCTGCCGATGCCGTACTTCCGTCGCTTGCCGCCGTGCAGGCGAATTGAGTAGCCTCGGGTGGCTCGTCGCCCCGCCCTTGTTGTGATTTTGCGCAAAGTACGGAATCAGGCGCCCTACGAAACCGACTCAGAGGTCTCACCGTGAAGCAGATAGCTCGCACCTTACTCGTCTCCACAGTGGCTATCATCGCTGCATGCTCGACGAATGCGCCCCAAAATCAGCAGTTCTTTTTGGGTGACGTGCCCGTTGGGCAGACCGACACCGAAGTCGCTGACGTCCAAACACCGTTGGATTCGGGAGAGGCGCCACTGGATGGGGAGGGCGACACCAAGCCAAAGGTGGACGTGGGCGATTGTACGCCGACGGTGCCGCCGACCGAAAAGTGCGACAACATCGACAACGACTGCGACGGCGAGACCGACAACGGCGCCTGCGACGATGGCAATCCCTGCACCGATCAGAAATGCGACGGTGCCAAGGGCGGCGCGGGTGAGGACGGCTGTAGCTACAGTTTGCCCCTAGGAGCGCCGTGTGATGACGGCAGCAAGTGCACCACGGGGGATTCTTGCAAAGACGGCACCTGCAATGCTGGAACGAAAAAGGACTGCGACGACAAGAACTCCTGCACAGTCGATGCGTGCAAGGCTGACACGGGGCTGTGTGCCAACCAGGTGTTTCCCGATGGCAAATTCTGCAATGACGGGAAGTCCTGCACCAACAACGATGTGTGCACCGGCGGCGTATGCGTCGGCAAAGCCTCGGCGAGTTGCGATGACGCGAACCCCTGCACCGTAGATGACTGCAACGACGCGGGCGCCTGTTCGCACAAACCGCAGGACGGTCTCACGTGCAACGACAACAACCCGTGCACAGCCAAAGACGCTTGCACATTCGGCGCTTGCATCGGAACCGACCTCACGGTGTGCGACGACAAGAAGCCGTGCACCGACGATTTCTGTGATCCGAAGAAGGGCGGTTGCGTCTTTCAGCCTAAGTTGCTGGGCTCTCCGTGCTCAGACGGCTTGTGCACGACGGGTGGCTCCTGTGACAATTCAGGCGCTTGTGTCGGACAAAAGAAGCTGTGCGACGACAAAAAGGCCTGCACAGTGGACTCGTGCGACCCGAGTACGGGTAAGTGCAACAATACGGCGCTCGCCGTGGGAACGCCCTGTGACGATGGCGAGGCCTGCACCACCGGTGAGGCCTGCGCCGCGGACGGCACCTGCACGCCGCCTGTCGGCCAAAAGGGCTGCGATGACGGCAATCCTTGCACCAAGGACCTGTGCAATGTGGCGAGCAAGACCTGTAGCCATCAGGTACAAACCGGTGCATGCGACGACGGCGATGCGTGCACGTCCGGCGAAAACTGCGTCGGCGGGAAGTGTCTGACGGGCGCCACGCCGAAGTCGTCGGTCCTGGCGGGCACTGGCACCGCTGGCTATCAAGATGGCAACAGCAAGACCGCCAAGTTCAATTTGCCTCGCGGCGTCGACCGCGCGTCGGACGGGACAGTGCTCGTCGCCGACCGCAGCAACCATCGCATTCGCAGTGTTTCGCCTCAGGGGCAGGTGAGCACGCTGGCGGGCTCGGGCATCAAGGGCTACATCAACGGGACCGGTAGCAACGCGCGCTTTTCGTATCCAGAGGATGTGGTCAGAGGCCCCGGTGGTACGACCTACGTGGCCGACACCGCGAACCATCGGATTCGTCTCATCTCGAACAAGGGGCAGGTGTCGAATTTTGCCGGCAATGGCAGCGGCACCTGGAAAGACGGGGCTGCGACTTCTGCGAGCTTCTACAACCCACAAGGCATCGCGGCCGATTCCCTTGGGGTCATCTACGTGGCCGACACCTACAACCAGCGGATTCGCAAAATCAGTAAGACCGGCATGGTGACGACCTTGGCGGGCGGCTCGTCCGGTAGCTTTAAGGACGGCGTCGGCGCCGCTGCACGATTCAACTATCCGGCCGGGTTGGCGGTCAGCGCAAATGGCACCGTCTACGTTGCGGACACGAACAATCACCGTATCCGCCGCATCACCGCCAACGGCACGGTGACGACGGTAGCTGGTGACGGCACCAAGGCCTTCTTGGATGGACCGGCGGCCAAGGCACGCTTCAACTACCCGGCAGATGTGTTTGTGATGAGCAACGGAGACGTCGCCATCGCCGAGCGCGGCGGTCATCGCATCCGGATGCTGAAGGTGGGCGGCACGGTGCTGTCCGTCGCCGGTACGGGCGTTGGCGGGTTCAAGGATGGCCCTGGCGTATCCACCCAGGTCAATCAGCCGTGGGGCATCGCGGGAGACAAGAACGACGGTCTGATCGTGGCGGACACGGTCAACAATCGGGTGCGCTTCCTGCAGGCGGGCGTCAAGCACTGCAACGACGGCAACGCCTGCACAAAGGACAAGTGCGATCCACAGTTGGGCGCTTGCAAGCACGACACCTTGAAGGCCGGCGACGTCTGCGACGATGGCTCGGCGTGCTCGACAGGCGACACCTGCGACGCGACCGGCCAGTGCAAAGGCAAGACGAAGACCTGCAACGACAACAGCCCGTGCACCACCGACTCCTGCAACGCCTTCACAGGCGCCTGCGAGTACGTGTCGCTCAACAAGACCTGCAATGACGGAGACGCGTGCACGCTCGCGGACATCTGCATCGGCGGCAAATGCGTGTCCGGCGCTGGCGACGCGGCGCTGTTCGCTGGCTCTGGCGTCACCGGCTACACCAATGGAAAGAACACCTCTGCGCGGTTTTACCGCCCGGACGATGTAGCTGTGGACGGCGCTGGCAATGTCTACGTCGCTGACCGCTACAACCACCGGATTCGCAAAATTACCGCCCAAGGCACCGTCAGCCTGTTGGCCGGCTACGGTTCAGCTGGATTTGCTGACGGCAGCAGCACATCAGCCCGTTTTTACTACCCCGCAGGCATCGCAGTAGATACCAAGGGCGTGGTTTACGTGGCCGACTACAGCAATCACCGCATCCGCAAGGTTCAGGCGAATGGCACGACGACAACGCTCGCTGGGTCCTCCAATGGCTTTGCCGATGGCGTCGGTACGTCG
>JAGSHB010000086.1 GCA_023954815.1 Myxococcales bacterium
AGTTTGATGTTTGGCGGGGCGCTCATCCATCCCCCACCGCTGCCCGGCACCCACGCGCTGTCCCGTCATGACCTGCGCGAGACCTATGTCGAGATGCAGCGGAACATCACGCTCTGGGGCGATCCGAAGCAGTCGCGGCTCATCGCCAAGGTGGTGCCGGTGGAGTTTGGCGGCATCCCGCACAAGGGCGGCAACGACGTCTTCTTGGCTGCGGAGATCGGCAACGGGAGCGATCCGCGCGATTCCAAGCTGGTGGCTCAGATTCTCGATTGGATCGCCGCCGAGCGGGCCAGTGCGCTGGGAGCGGGAGCGCCGCCCGCGCCGCTTGGGCAGCCGGGGTCAATCCAGGCCACGGCGAAGTCGACAAGCGCTGCCTTTCCGACGCTGGTCGCTGTGGGTGGCCCCCTGCCTGCGGCTGGTCCGTTTGAGGTGCAGCCCTTCACCCCGGGCACCGATCTTTATCGCCTTGACCCCACCACTGATCCGGCCGCGCCCGTCCAGCCTGTGAACCTGACCGCCGGTGCCCACACAAAACCAGCCGACATTCGCGACCCCGCGGTAAGTCACGACGGTAAAACCGTGGTGTTTTCCATGCGCAAGAGCGCAGCTGACGCCCACAACATCTACACCATCGGATTGGACGGCACAGAGCTCAAGCAGCTGACCTTTGACAAGGCGAAGGCAAAAAATGGCCGCGCGATTGGCAATTTCGGCCCGATTTTTGGGCCCAATGGCGGGTTTGTGGCTGATGACGGCAGCAAGCCGGCGGAGCGCATCTACTACAGCTCGACCCGCGCCGCAGATCTCTCGGACGCGGCGAGTGTGCAAAACGCCGACTTGTACGCCATGGACACCGACGGCAAGCACACCGAGCGCCTGTCGTTCACCGTGGTGCCCGAAGTCGCACCGCACTTTCTCTCCTCGGGGGAGTTCAGCGGCACGATGGCCTACACCATCAAGCGCTCGGCCGAGGGCGGCTACAAGGGCGTGATCTTCCGCTTTCCCATCTGTCACAACGCGGCCCACCACATCCAGCCGGAGGCGCATCCCCACTTTGGCATCAGCGAGCCGCAGCAGGTGTTCTACGGGCTGAAGGAGCTGCCCGATGGCCGCGCGGCGGTGCTGCTGCTCGACGAGCACAACGTGTGGCGCGGTGGGCAGTTGGCGACCTTGGAGCGGCAGTTTGCGGTGGAATTGCCCGACTTCGATGTGCCCAAAGCGACCCTGCCGAACTTTCGTCATGCGCTCAGTGTCTTGACCCCGAACGCCCAACGGACCGGCAAGAGCCCCGATGGGCTGTGGCGTGATGCGACGCCGTTGCCCGATGGCAGCCTGGTGGTGGCTCACGCCCCAGGGCCGATGGACCTGACGGATAGGTCGCTGTCGCCGAGAACGAAGCTGCTGCATCTGACGCTGAAGTCCGACCGGGTCACGCACCGGGCGATGATTGCCAGCACCGTGGTGTTGCTCGATACCCCAAAGATGGCGTGGTCTCAGCCCGTGGCTGCGGTGCTGCGGCCAAGTGAAGATCCGCCCCACGAGCGGGTATGGAATGAGACCGACGCTACCTCGCAGCTGATTCACAGCGGCGTGCGGGTGATTGAGGCGCTCATTGCGCAGCTGCCGCCGTCCTCTGGGCGTACCCTGCGGGATGACATCGCCTACGTGCGCGCGGTGGTGCCGCTGTCGATCGCAGGGCCGGTGGACCACACGCCAGTGCCGGCCAAGCAGACCCGGCACAACATGGCTGGTGCGACGCGGGCCGCGCTGACGGGGCGGATGCCGCTCTTCGCCGCCATGGAGGTCCCGCCCGCCCATGATGGCAGCCTCGCCGCCGAGATTCCGGCGAAGGTCCCGGTGCGTGTGGTGACCCTGGACAAGGACCGCGTCGCCGTAGGTGCCCTGCAGCATCACTGGTACGCCACCATGCCCGGCGAGCGCTTTCCGGTGGGGATCCCGATGACCTCCTACGGCGCGCGCTGTGCCGGTTGCCACGGTGCGATGGACGGTAAGCAGGCGTCGGTTCTCCAGGCGCCGACCGATTTCATCACTCAGGCCTCGGTCACAGCGTCGCGCTACGACAAGGCCGACCGTCGCCTGCCCAAGACCCTGCCGATCATCGACAGCTCGTTCTTTGTGTTGGTCGACTTCCGTACGGATGTGCAGCCGATCTTGAGCAAAAAGTGCGCAAATTCGGGCTGTCATGGTCCAAACAAGCCAGCGGGGGGGCTCAGCCTGTCACCTCAGAAGACGGCCCACTACACCGACGCCTACGAGAGTCTGCTCGCGCCAGGGCAGGGCTCTGCGGGCGGTTTCGCCTATGTCGACGCCAAGGGTTATCGGGCCCGGCGTAGCTTCCTCGCTGAGAAGGTCATGCAGCGGGAGTACGACGCGCCGCGAGCGATGACCCACCAGTGCCCGCCCCAGTCCGCACCGCAGCTGACCGCCGATGAGCGGCTGACGATCCTGCGGTGGATCGAGTTTGGCGCGGCATTTGTCGGCGTGCCGGGGGCGTCCAAATGAGCACGCGCCGCTCCGAAATCCCCAAGGCGAGGATTGTGCCAATGGCGCTGGTCCGTACGCTGGTCCGTGCGTTGCTAGGCGGCTTGTTGTGTGTGTTGGGACCGCTCGGCTGTGAGGTGGACAGTGGGCCAGCGATGGCTGTGACCCAGCCCTCGCGCGCCACCTTTGTCCATGAGGCGGGGCCCATCTTGGCGGCTCGCTGTGGGGACTACGCTTGTCACGGCAACGCCAACCGGCCCTTTGCGCTCTACGCTGTGGCCCGCAGGCGGCTTCGGGCGGCCGACAACTTCACCTCTCATCCGCTGACGGAGGCGGAGCTCGACGCCAACTTCGCTGCGACTACGGGGTTCCTCGATCACGACCGCCCGCGCGACACCACTTTGGTGCAAAAGGCGCTGGGGATAGGCGGAAAGGGCGGGCACAAGGGCGGCGGAGTCTTCGCAGCGCCCAGTGATCCGGAGTGTCGGGCCTTGATCCGTTGGATCTCGGGGGAGCAGCAATGAGCGCGAACCCGCTTTATTCGTGGTTCATCGCGACTGCGCTGATGTTTGGCGCGCTTGGTATGCTGGGCTGTGACGACCCGGTGGTCACCATCACCACACTGTCGCCCGATTCGAACCCGATGACCGCCGCCGACCCCTTGTGGAGCAAGCAACCCCATCGAGACCGGCCCCGCGCGGTGTGCGCGACCGCAACCAAGGCGTGGGTGATGCTCGGCGGGACCGAAGATGCGCCGGGGACGGACGTCGTCGTGGTCTCCCTACCCGAAGGCAAGGTGCTGCGTCGGCTCTCGCTCGCTGCTAGCCCATGGAGCTGTGCGCTGGATCCATCTGAGCGCTTCCTCGTGGTGACCCTACGCTATTCGGACCACGCCGTGGTCATCGACACGGCCACCGACAAGGAGGTCAGCCGCGTCGCCGTGCCCTTTTACACCGAGTACGTCGGCTTTCACCCCGGCGGCAAACGGGTGTTTCTGACCAACCGTTGGAAGGACGCCGTGCTCTGGTGGGACGTCGATATCGGCAGCGATTTTCGGGTCACCCATCGCAGCTACGCAGGTACCCCGCCGGAAGATCCCATGGGCACCCCGGCAGGCGAAAACCCGACGACGCTCGCCTTCTCGGCAGACGGAAAGCTACTTTTTGTCGGGTCGGCCACCAGCTTGAGCGTCGCGGTGATCCGCACTGACACAGGCGCCCTGGTGGACATCGATGGCGACCCGAAAACCAGGACACGCGGCGCGCCTTCGGGCATCAGCCACATCGATTTTCGCTCGCCGATAGGCGGGCTCGCCGTGCATGGCCCGTATCTCTTCATCGCCGATATCGGCCGCGGCACGGGCTCTCATCCGACGGCGGGTAGGGACCTCGATGGCGACGGCAAACCAGGCGATGGCACGGCCAATGTGGTGTTTCAGGATCTGGGCAACGAGGTAGCGGTGGTCGACATCACGACCTTTCAGCAGGTTCGCCGCTACGTCGCCGACTCCACCTGCTGCATGGACTATCGCGACGTGGATCCGGATCAACCCAACCGCGGGCTGGCCATTCCGCTGCCCGATAAGTGGTCCCCGGATGTGGTGGCCTACTTGCCGCCGAAGGACCGCTGGATCATCGCTGGGGCATTGCCCCAGGCCATGGTGGTCCATGACGGGGAGCTGTGGGTGGCCTATTCGGGCTCGAACGAAGTGCAGCGGCTCGCCATCGGTGACGGCGGCGAGCTGACGACGAAGCAGAAAGCGGGCCAGCTGTTTCGGACCGGGTTCAATCCGGTGGCGATGACCAGCGCGGGCGGTCTGCTGCTCACGGCCGACCGGCTGGGCGAGTCCCTGACGGTGCTCGATCCGAAGGACAAGCCTGGCAAAGAGCGGCAAGTCCTCGTCGGCGATGTGACGGATGGCCCCTTTCCCAGCACAGACGCGGAGCTTGGCGAGGCCATCAACGACATGACCGCCATCTTCACCATCGACGGCGACCAGACCTGTGTGCACTGCCACCGCGAAAACGGCTCCATGGGGCGGCCCATCGTCATGCCATTGCAGCAAAACCGGCTCTGGGGCGCCCGCAACGTCATGGCTCAGCGCGGGCTGTACGACACCCGGCCGTGGTTTCACGAGTCGTCGATGGATGAGACCAACTTCTTCCCGGTGCTCAACGAGTTCACGCGCAAAGAGAACTTCTGCTGCGAGGGGCTCGATGCCGTGGTCTGGTCGAAGTATCCGTCGGTGAAGACCTGCGTTGCCACACCCGATGCGAAGGGCTGTAACCACGTGATGAACTGCAAGAACGACCCGCCGCCCGAGTGCGGCAAGCGGCCGTACGCCAAGACGCCGTTTCTGCGCCGGTCGAACTTCATCAAGGACGCGGCCAAGCGCTTGCTGGGGCGGACCATGACGTTTGGTGACGCGCTCAATCAGGAGCAATCCGACGGCAGCTACAAGCCCATCAAGCTGGACTTCGATGGCATCACGCGGGCCATTGGGCTGTTCATGATGCGGACGCCCAGGCTGCTGCCGAACCCCAACGCGCGGCTCAACCTGCCGACGGCCGCGCGGGGCAAGCTGCTTTTTGAGCGACCCGGGGTGGGCTGTGCGACCTGCCACCCCTTGCCGACGACGACGACCGCCTCCTTGCCCAAGCTGTTTTCGCCTTTTGGTATGCCGATCCAGTTTCCGCCGGTCATCACGCCGACGCTGACGCCAGATGGGCACGATGCCTCGCAGGTGGCGCCGCGTTTTATCGGCACCTTTCCGTTGACCGTGCAGGGCCCGGCAGGTGTGCACTTTGGCGCGACGCCGCTGCGTGGGCTGTGGGATAGGTCGGCTCATCACCTGCTGCACGACGGCCGCGCCCACTCGCTGCGAGAGGTGTTGGCGACCCCTGGGCATCCCGTGCTGCGGCCCGGTGAGGTGGGGCGCAATGAGCGCGATGGCACCTTCGATAGTCACGGCGGCACCAGCCATTTGGACCGCTATCAAGTGGAGGATCTGATCAACTACTTACGGACGCTGTGACGAAGCAATCAACGCACGATCCATAGCTACTTTGAAGTCGAACCAACCCTGAATATGACGCACTTGGAGTCACCAATCATGCCAGTAGCCCAGACCCAAACCTCCAATCGACGGCGCTCACGCGGCGGCTTGTTGGGGTTTGTCTGGGTGGTCGTCGTCATGGGGGCGTTGCTGCTGCCGGGCTGCGTACGCGTGCCGGCGTGGAAGCGGGGGGTGCACGCCGACCGACGCATGCAGTGGACGAGATGCGGAGAGCGAGCGGGCGGCAGAGAGCACACCTTCGCAGTACGTGAGGGCGCCGCCGGTGGCGCAGGCGGTGGGGGAGGGGCTTGTGGTTGTGATTGAGCCATCTCATCCCTTCCGGGGCCCTGTTTTTGGCGCGAAACGGCCGGGCCGTGCCGCCCGTAGCATCGGCCTCAGGGTTGGGTTCATCGTCAGCCTGGCGATGGGACTGTGCGCTACAACGACGGGCCTCGCGCAGACCACTGGCAAGAGCGGTGTCACGGCTGGCGGCGGCACGGGCGCCGTGCTGGTGTATGTCGACGACAACAACACCCAGGTCATCAAGACCACCACCTCTGGGCGCGCAGTTCACGGCAAAACGACGACCAGCGCCGTCGTGGGCTTCGATTTCATCACCGCCGCCTCGGTTGACCTGGTGACCGCCGCCTCCCCCCACGGATTTTCCGAACGCCGCACGCAGGTGGGCACGAACGTCGACCACAACTTCGGGCAAGGCACGCGGATGAACGGCGGCTACAACCTGTCGCACGAGCCCGACTACCTGACCCACGCCATGCGCATCGGCGGGCAGTACGAGCTCTTCGCGCGGCATCTCATCTTGTCGGCTGGCTATGGGCTGAGTTTGTCGGAGGTGGGCCGGCGCAATGACAGCGTCTTCAAGCGAAACCGCCACAGCCACGACCTCAACCTGACCGCAACCCGCATCGTCACGCGGACCCTGGCGCTCGACCTGTCCTACGGCCTGTCCCTGGTGCGGGGGTTTCAGGCCAACGCCTATCGATATGTGCGGCTGTACGACGGCACCAGCATCGGCAACCCGATGACCAGCCACCTCACCGCGGTTCGCGAGCGTGCACCCGACGAGCGCGTGCGCCATACGGCCGGGGCCCGGGTGCGGTGGCGCATGGCGAGTGGGCTCTTTGTGCACGGCGGCTATCGCGGCTACGTCGACACCTGGGGTCTGACCGCACACACCGGCACTGCGCGGCTGCTGTGGAGTCCCCATCAGCAATGGTCGTTGGCCCTGCGTGGGCGTGGTCACGTGCAAGGCGCGGTGGGCTTTTACCAAGCGCAGTATCGCTCCTTCCCTGACGTGCCGGCGCTGCGTACCGCCGACAAGGAGCTCGGCCCCCTGTGGACGGGGCTCGTGGGCTTGCAGCTCGAGTGGAGCCCCCCGCTGACCTGGGCCGACGGCCTCCACGTCGGCACCGGCGCGGACTGGCTGCACATGCGCTACCTCGATTTTCCGTTCTTGGACCGCCGCAACGCCCTGATGCTGACGTTCGACGTGACCTTGGAGCTGTGAGCCACCATGCAGATACCGACACCGACCCGGCCCATCGCCGCCACTGCGCTGGCCTTGTTGTGCAGCCTAGCGGTCGCCTGCACCGGCCCATCATCAGCTGGCGATGCTGACGCGGGCGGCTTCCAGGACATCGTCATCGGCCCGTGTGACGCCAACGCCCTCATCTACAAGATCAGCATCACCGACGAAGCCGTGGACCTGGCCGAAGGCGCGACGCTCCCAGTGACTCGTGGATTTCAAGGCTTCCTCTTCGTGCGTATCGGCTTGAAGACGCCGCTGGTGTTGCCCCAGACCATCAAGCTCAAGGCCCACGTGGAGGTGCCGGGCGAGGTGGACCAGGTCGCGGTCTACTCCACTGTGAAGACGCAAACCGGCCCGGGCGGGTACCAGACCACCGACGTGCCCGTGTTCTTCAACGACACCCCGCTGGCCGAGTTGGTCGGCAAAGAGGCGACGGTGGAGCTGTGGACGCAGTCGGTCGGGTGCAGGTTGCGGGGCAAGGCGAAGGTCACGCTGGGGTCGGGGAACTACATGGATGAAGACGCCGACTTCTGGGACCAGGACGTGTCGCCGTAAGGCAAAATGAAAATAGTGTCGTATCTTTTACCGTTTACGTGCGTCGTGGATGCAGACAATGCCAGGACCTACTTCTTAGCCATCAGCGCCGCCCTCACACGCTTGGTTGCCGAGGGCATCAGAAACGCAAACCGCGCCGCCACACGCCAGCCCGTCTTCTTGTCGCGCTGCAACAGTACGATGGCCTTGCCACCCTTCCGATGCAGTTGTTTGAGTGCCTTGCGTCCGTC
Organism: Myxococcales bacterium; assembly: GCA_023954815.1. Lineage (GTDB taxonomy): Bacteria > Myxococcota_A > UBA9042 > UBA9042 > UBA9042 > UBA9042. Next base: position 7,892 of record JAGSHB010000086.1, read on the forward strand.
GAAGCGGTGGTAGATGGGAATCTTGCGCCGGTTTTCCACGTGGTACATGCGGTGCAGACTCAGCATGAAGCGCCAGTCGCCCGGCGCGACGAAGAGTGTGCCCTTGGGGCCGCTGCCTCCGCGAGCGAAGAGCACGCGCAGCACCTTCAATTTGCGATCCTGCCGGACGAAGTCGGGCCACTTCTTTGGTTCGGGCTTCTTGCCCTTCGGCGTCATCGCGATGCGAACGTCACGGACCTTGGGCTCGGCGAACTGCACCAGCACAGCCGCGTCGGTACGTTGGGCGACCTGCTTCAGCGTCACGTAGCGCACGGAGCCCGACGCGGCGCAGAGGGTCGGCACGAATAAGATGGCCAGTAGTGCGGCAAGAGCACTCCGAACGAGCCGTTGGGGAGAGCGGTGCTTGGTCATCGTGGGGCCCTGTCGGAGGTGTTGGCCTGAGATTGTGCCACCCGGTTCTACGCGCTGCGAGGTCAAATTCGCACCCTTTCGAACGGCAAAATGCCCGCAAAGGGCCCTGGGAGGCCGTTGCGGCCGTTTTCGATGTCGAAAGGCATAGTAGTGGGGTGGGCTGCGATGGTGGCCCTTGGGGGCATTCGGAGCCGTGGACCCAGCACTGACGACGATTCGAAGAATGCGGGCGCCGCTGCCGGGTCCATGAAGCTGATGACCGGCAGCAAAGACGTCGGTAACGCTCCCGCTGATTGGAATGAATTCGCTGTCAACAAGCGTGAGTCTGAGGCCAAGAGTGACACCAAGAGCGATCCAGCCCCTGACCCAACCGTAGACCGACGCTTGCGTCAGCGCCCCACGTCGTTGATGTTCGATCCAGTAGGAGTCCAACATGTTGAAAGCTGATGCCAGTCGCCTCGCCCTCATCGTCCTCACTGCCATCGTGGCGGCCTGTACTGCCGCGCCGATCGAAACCCCCGAGCCGACGGAGCTGTCGCGGGCTACGCCGGCAGAGGTGGGGATGTCGACGGAGGGCCTCTCCAAGGCAGAGGCCGTCATCCAGAGTTTCATCGACAAGGGAAGCATTCAGGGAGCCGTTGTCGGCGTGGCTCGTCGCGGCAAGGTGGTGCACTTCAAGGCGCACGGGCTGTTCAACGTCCAGCACAAGATCCCCATGCATCACGAAGCGATGTTCAACATGGCCTCGTCGACCAAGCCCATCCTTGGGGTCGCAGCGATGATGCTTATCGAGGAAGGGCTGCTCAGTCCAACCGACCCCATCGCCAAGTACGTGCCTGAGTTCAAAGATGCCAAGGTCGCCGTGCCCGACAGCTCTACGCGTGGTTTCAGCCTCGTCACGCCGACGAAGCCCGTGACCATCGCCGACCTGCTGACCCACACCTCTGGCGTCTCCTCAGGCAAGGGGGCGACCAAGGTCGGTCTCAATAAGAAGGTAGAGACCCTCGCGACGTGGGTTCCCAAGCTCGCCAGCGTGCCGCTCAGCTTCCAACCCGGCACAGAGTGGCGCTACGGCACGGGGCTCGACGTTGTCGCAAGGGCCATCGAGGTGGCCTCTGGGATGCCGTTCAATACCTTCGTGCAGACGCGCATCTTCGATCCCTTGGGGATGCGCGACACCCACTGGATCGTGCCGGAGGCCAAGCGCCCGCGGATGGTCATGTTCATTGGCGGCAAGGCCGGTGACGAGACGACGTTCTTCTCCGGTTCAGCCGGTTTGGTGAGCACGGCGCGGGACTACCTGCACTTCGAGCAGATGTTGGCCAATCAGGGCACGCTCTTCGGCAAGCGACTCCTCAAGCCCGCATCGGTGGCGATGATGTCTCAAAATCAGGTGGGCACGTTGTTCTCTGACTCTCCCAAGGGCCCGGCCGGCGAGGGGTTTGGCTACACGGTGGCGGTTACCGTGGACCCATCGCTGAGCGACAATGGGCGGGGCAAGGGGGTGTTCGGTTGGGGCGGCGCTGCCGGCACCATGACGTGGACGGACCCGGCCCAAGAGCTCGCGGTGGTTATCATGGTGCAACAGCCCAGCGGCTTGCCAAAGGCGTTCGCCAAGGCTCTGCGGGACGCTATCGTCGACTGACCCAGTCATGGTTAGGCGTCAACAGCGATGGTGCCTCGTTTCCTCGACTTCTTGCGTGCTCTGAGTCGCGTCTCCACAATGAGGCGACGTCGAGAGGAGCGCCCAAGTGACTGACACCCCGAATCGCGCTAGCGGCTGCTTTGCCCGCATCTCCCAGGCGGGCTCATGGTTGTCGCTGCTCGGTGCCGTGGGCTGCTGGCTGGTCGTGTTGGTCTGCCTCGGTCTCGGATCGCTCGCCCTCGACGGTCAATTTGATTGGCTAGCGCCCTCATTTTCAGCGGCGTCTGAAGCCGACGATGTGCTCATGGCCGTCGTGCTCTTCATCCTTGAATTCATCGTCTTTGGTCTCGCCTTGATCGCCGGCGTCGTGGTGCTCTTTGCGGGCATCGCCCTGCCGGCAGCGCTGGCGTGCGTGTTGCACTTCGTTGGCGTCGCGTCGTCCTTTGGCGCCCTTGTTGCCTCAAAGTCCGGTGGTGCCGGGCGATTGCTGGCGTTGCCCGCGCTGGTCCTGCATTTGGCTGGCGGGGCCTCGGCGGTGTTGTGGGTCGGCTACTGGGCCGTGAACCTCGCCACGCAACAGGGCTGATCACCGCTGATTCCGAGGTCGATTGGTGGTCACGGGCTGGTGCTCAAGCCAACCACTTTGCCTGCCTTTGTCTCAAGGCCAAGCGCGACCGAGATGGCGTCTTTTGTGCCGTTTTTGTTCGTGTCGATATCCGGCGCTAGGACGCTACTGACAAGCGACTTGATGGTGGCCTTGTCAAATCCGGTCTGTTGCAGCGCTGCCGGTGGCAGGGCGTCGATCGCCTTGTTGAGGTCGTCTTTGCTGATGACGCCGCACAGCATGCCGCTGCTGGTGTTCATCCAGGCCGATTGACTCGTGACGCTGCCGGTGATTTGCGCCTGTGTGATCGTCAGCTTCAGGTTGACGCCCACGAACGGTAGATCCAATTCGAACTTCTGATTGTTGCCGCCAGCTTTCATTTGGCCCCCGTTCACTGTGGTCGGGGTGAAGCTAACCTTCGCCGGGCAGATGGCTCCGGAGGCGAACTCGTCGTAGCTCGATGGCGCCACGGTGTAGTCGCATGGGGTGTTGCCCGACGGTTTGCATCCAGAGCTAGTGGACGCCACGTCCCCAATGAGCAGGTCGGTGACAAAGGGTTGCCCGTTTGTCAGCCATTTCTCAGGCGCAAATAGCAGGATGAGCGTGCCGTCGTCGACGGCGTCCTTCAGAGCGGTGTTGGCGGCCGGGTAGATGCCCACCACTTTGCCAAGCACGTTGTTCGGGACCTGATCACCGTCGAGGTCGCAGCCCTTCTTGTCAGAGAGAATGCTAAGGCTCGTGACCACGTTGATGTTGGTGTTGGCGCTCAGGACATTGCCGCTCATGAGCTTACAGCCGCCACTTCCGGCGTCAGCTGGGGCTGTGTCGGTTGGTCCTGTGTCGGCTGGTCCCGTATCTGCGAGCCCTGAGTCGATGGCACCTGTGTCAGCAACCCCTGTGTCCGGGACTCCTGTATCTGGGGCTGCCGTACCAGACGTGGTGTCACCCAGGTTGGACGCTCCGCCATCGGTGGCGTCTATCAGCGCAGATGAGCCGTCTACCGGGCTGCCCCCAATTGGACCGCCGCCGCCGCCATTGCCACTGGGACTGACGCAGGCGCTGAGCAAGCCAGCTAGGCTCAACGTGACGAGCAATTCGAGCTTGCGCCGCATCGGAGCGGTCACCTGAAGCTGATACAGGTTGGTAAATAAGGTCATGACGTTCCTCATCACAGGGGGGCTGCGCGGCGAGATTGTGTGTGCTGCCGGGCAAGCTAGCGGAAACAGTTAGGCCGACGCAATGGGAGTTGGTTTTCGGCAACCCAGGGCTGCGTATAGTGCGAGCTCTTATGAGCTCTGCCCGAGCTACGGGGCAGGCGGCTACTCTGCGGGCTCAGCGGCTGTGTGAGGTGATTCGCATGACGCCGGCGCGGAGGTGAAGTCGCCGTCTCAAATCGGGGCAGTGACGCGTCAATTCAGCCGATGATCCGGTCACGGGTGCCTATCCTGAAGGGTAGGAGGTGACCCATGACTATCACTTGGAGCCACGCCTTTGTCGTCGCCACGATGTTCGCGATGGTGGCATGCACCGGTAACGCCAGCACTGAGCCAGCTCCGGACATCGGTCCCGGCGACGTGACAACCGACATGGCCACCGAAGACGTCGCGTCGGATTCACTCGCTGCCGACGCCGTAGAGGCCGACGCCGACCTGCTGGACGTGTCGCCCGCTGACGCCGCGAGCGCGGAGGTGACCGGTGACGACGCTAGTACGGGGGACGCGATTGCCGTAGATGTGGGCAGCGCCGACGCCGGCGCGCCTGACGCCGGCGCGCCTGACGCCGGAGCAGCTGATGCGGGGCCGCCTGACAAACCCTGCGTTCCCTACTGCGGCGCCATCGGGAGCAAATCTGAAGGATGGTTTAGCTCGTGTACGAACAAACACGTCACCAACTACCAAACTGGCGGTCCCTACTGGGCGCAGTGCAGCAAGTGCGACGCCGTATGCACCTACAAAGGCAGTAAATCCGAGGGGTGGTGGCCCAGGTGTGATGGCAAACTGGGCAAGACAGTCATCTTCTGGGACCAGTGTTACAAGAAGCTCTGTGTGCCCTACTGCGACAAGATTGGGACCAAATCGGAGGGTTGGTATGACGCCTGCACCGGCCAGCTGATGAAGGACCCACTCGGCGGCGGCTCAAAGATGCTTTGGGCGCAATGCGCCAAGTGCGACGCTGTGTGCGGAGCAAAGGGTAGCAAGTCTGAGGGCTGGTACGACAGCTGCACCGACAAGCTGCTGCGCTGGGACAACTGCGACGGCGAGTATTAGGCTCGGACCTACCGCGACCGTTGGCGGCGCTGCGCTCGCTTCTGCATGCGACGCTGCTGACGGTTGACTGGTGCGGCCGTCTGCTGCCCGCCCTTGTCGGAAGCTGGTGCGTGCAGGTTGCTCATGGCGCCACCATCGACGACGTCTTTGTAGCCTGCATCTTTCAGAATTGTAGCTGCCTTGGCGCTTTTTGCCCCGGAATTGCAGTACAAAAGCACCTGTCCGTCTTTCGGTCCGACCTCCGCGAGGCGTCTTTTCAACGCGCCTACTGGTACATTGACGGCGCCCTCTAGGTGGCTCATGCCGTACTCGGCAGGCGTTCGTACATCAAGGATCTTCGCGCCTGGCTTCAACTTGGGCACACCTTTGCCACCAGCTTTGGCCATGGCCGCTGCCTTGAGGCTGTCGCTGTTGAAAAACCACCAAATGGCGAGGGAGGCGATTGCAGCGACGACGAATGCGGCCAGCGTGGTCATGGTGTAGTCCTAGCGGGTGGGAGCGATGAAGATGCGATGAGCGCGCGCGACGGGTTTTACCGATTGGCGAGGCGAACGCAAGGCTCTCCGTGAGGGTGGCCGATCGTACAAGGTCTTTTAACCCTCCACATGCCGCAAAATGATGGGCCATGCGACCAGTTGAGGGTGAATTCGGCACAGTTTGCAGCGCATCTGCTCTTGGCCGCAGGGAGCCGAGCGTGACGCGCGCTTCGACTCAGACGCCATTCCGGCTTGGGTGAAATTCCTTCCCGAACAACGAGCCTTGGAGGATCACGCTTCGTCATCTCAAACGGAGCGGCGATCGACCCTTGCACGGTGGAGTCGTAAGCAATGACGCGCGTCCATCTGACGATGCCACAACCAGCGCTCACCACTCACACGTGGGCGGTCAACAACCGCTAGGGCTCACCGTCACTACGACGACGTATTGCCTCCTCGCGCGCATCATCAATTTCCTGCAGCACAGCGGCCACATCGATGAGTGTCTCCGGAGGCTTGAACTTGCCGGTCAACGGTGTCTCAGGATCCAAGGTGCCCTGGGTGTAGTGGCTCCAGATCTCCTTGCCGTACCTCGTCTTCCGCAGCTCCGGAGCAAAGCGACCCAGACACAGCTTGATGGCGTCGAGGTCGCGGTTGAGCATACGCGGCGCATTGTTGTTACCCGCCGCCTGCACCGCCTGGGGCAGGTCAATGATGACCGGGCCATCGGTGCCAATCAGCACATTGTACTCGCTCAAATCGCCGTGAATCAGACCCGCGCACAACATCTTCACCACTTCACGCACCAACACTTGATGCATAAACCGCGCCTCGTCGGCCGTCATGGTCACATCGGTGAGACGCGGAGCCACATCTCCCTCCGCGTCCGCGATGAGGTCCATCAGCAGCACGCCGTGGTCGAAGTAGTGCGGTTGAGGTACGCGCACGCCAGCACCTGCGAGTTGGTAGAGCGCGTCCACTTCGGCCGACTGCCAACTGATCTCTTGCTCTTTGCGGCCATACTTGGAGCCCTTGCTCATAGCGCGGGCGCGACGACTATTCTTGTGGCGGCGGCCCTCTTCATAGTCTGATCGTTGGCGAAAGCTCCTTGTTTGCGAGGCCTTGTAGACTTTTGCGCATCGAATAACACCGTGGGACTGCACGACAAACACGTCGGCTTCCTTGCCGGACATGAGCGAGCGTACAACCTCGTCGATGTGGCCGTCTTCTGCGACTGGCCGCAGGCGCTTGGGTATCTTCACGTGGCGACCCTACTTCGGTTTCGTAATCTGAACGCCGCAGCGGTAGAAGTTGCTGCTGACATCGGGTGCCTGTTTGTCGGCCTTGAATTGCACAACCAACTTGCTCTCGCCGCCGATCGACACGCCTGTAAGTAGCGCTCCGATGGTCTCGCTCTCGATGGTGGCGCCGCCGCTAATCTTCGTTCCGTCCTCTTTCATCAGCGTCATCTCAAAGGCACGGAGACCCGACCCAGACCGTTGCGCGCTACACGCCAAGGTCAATTTTCCCTGCTCCATGCCCGCGGGTATCGCGATGAGGTAGTGGTCGATGTCTGTGATGGGCGAGATGTCTCCGGTCACGAAGAAGAACGTGCCCTCGCCAGAGCCTTGCCCACTCTTCATCGCCTCGGGCGTCTTCAACTCATTGTTGGTCGTATCAGCCGACTCGAGTGGGTTGTCGCTCGACGCGCGGTGGTTGAGGAAATAGAAGTCGTTGCTACCCGCGGTGCTGCCGGGATGTTTGACGGACAGGAGGTACGTCTCGCCCGCCTTGAGTGGCACCCCGAGGCTGCTGCCCTTGTTGGCCATGTTCACGCTGGCGATGACCTGCGTTGGGGCCGACGCCAATGACAGTGCCGCCATTCCGAGCGAAGTGGTCGAGCCGTTACCATCGACGCCTGCTGGGAACCCGTCGAAGCTGCCCTGTAGGCGGCTACCGGTGGTCGAGATGTCCTTCGGCATGGTGAACGTGAACCAGTCGGTGTCGGTCGCATCTTTGAACATGCCGAAGATGCGAGCGATGTTGTAGGCCGTGCCTGCCTGATTCTTTGTGTAGCCAATGGTCGTGGTGTCAGCGGATGTGTCGCCGGATTCGGCGTCCTTGACGATCCAGTTCAGCTTGTCGTTGAGCGTGCCGACGAAAATCGAGTAGTCGGTCTTCGTCTTGTCCTTGGGCTCCGCACATGACCCCGAGATTTTGGTGGCTGCGAGCCATGTCCAGCACTCCTGCACGACGACATAGTAGGTGCCGTCCTTGGGCAAGATGAAGTACAGCGAGCTGTCGTTGGTCGTGCGCGGCATCGGGTCGTCGTTTGCGGCCACTTGTTTCTGGTCTGCGTCATAGACGGTGATGACCGTGTCGATCGCCTGGGGGTCAAATGCTGTTTGCTGCGCTGCGAGGCCAATGTACGTGGCGGCGCCCTTTTTGCCTTCGAAGCTGAAGTAGTCGGACTCGCCGGTCGGGCTCAGTGTCTCTTTTACAGCGTCGGCGCCGAGGGTCAGAGCGAGCGGCTCTTTAAACGAGTTGTGCTTGCTCGGTGGGCTGTATGAATCGGTCTCGCCAGCCGCGTCTGACTGCGTGCTGGTGTCGGCGGCGGAACCTGAATCGGCGGCGGAACCTGAATCGGCTGCGGCTGAATCGGCGCCACCGCTATCTGTGGTTCCTGCGTCGTTGACTGTTCCCGCGTCGGTCGCCGCTGGCGTGCCTTCATCGGCGCCGCATGCGCCGAGGGCAGCGAGGAGGGACATCATCGTGAGAACCGAGCGGAAAGATAGCGGGTAGGATTGGCGGAACATTGGGGACTCCATGTGCGCGTCTCAGGGACGAAATTCGACCGCACCCTACGCAGGTTGGCCAATTATGCCCAGCGTTGTTTGCGCGCTGCTGCCCAAAACGGCGTGGGAGGCGCGCTGCGATCAGTCCGCATCGACGCCAGACGCTACTTCGGCGCTTGTCGACCGGCGTGGGCCACATGAAATGCGAGCATATCTTTGAACTTCGTGTTGAACCCCGGGATGTGCCCGGTCCCCTTCATCGTCCACAACATGACCCGTACACCCTCGTTGCAATTGACACGTGTGAGCGGGTACGTCTCCTTCCCGTCGACCGCGTTGTCGTAGTCGACTGGGAACTGCGAAGGCGGTTTTCCGCCACATCCGTTCAATTTCACCCAGCGTTCGTAGGTCTCTGATGCGGACGGATACAGGGCGCCGCCGTCGTACTTGATGGTCGCATCCTTCGTGCCGTGGATCTGCAGCACGTTCACCGCGCGCGTCGGCTTGCAGCTCGCGGCCGTCTGGGTCACCGCGCCGGCGATACTCACAACGTCCGAGACCAAATCTGCCGATTCACACGCCATTCGCAGGGCCATGAATCCACCGTTGGAGTGGCCGACCAGCGCGACCCTGGCGGGATCCGTTCCCAGTTTCGTGGTCGCCTCCTTGATGAGGCCGCGTAGATAGGCGACGTCGTCTACGCCCTGACCATGAAAGTCACAGCAGGCATTGGTCGCGTTCCAGAACTGGTTCTTGTCGGGGTTCAGGGTGCCCTCAGGGATCACAAGGGCAAAGCCCTCCTTGTTGACCCGCGCAGACAACCCCAAATAGAGGTTCTGCAAGGTTCCCGTGGCCGTGAATCCATGGAGCAAGACCACGAGCGGTGGCTTGTGACAGTGCGACCAATCTGTTGGCAGATAAACTTTGGCCGGCCGGGCTCCACCGATCGTGGTTGGGGCACCTGCTGCGGACCACGGCGAGCAACTGGCGTCGGCGGAGCCATCGCTCCCCCCAGCGTCTGTGCCTGTCCCGTCTTCGGCGGCGTCAGTGAGCTTTGTCGCCGCGTCTGACCCGGCTGTGTCTGAGTCGTCGGATTCACCACAGCCAAATCCGCCAGCAACCGTAGCCGTCAGCAGCAAGATCAAAGCGAACAGTCGCAGCGGCATCGTTGCGATTTGAGAGGGTGGGTGTGGCATGGGCAGTCTCCGGCGCGCAGAATCGGGCAGCCCAGCCTGCCGCCCTTCGACCTTGCCGTCCATTGGCAACCCTGGCCGAAGTCAGGCGTCTGGCCACAACCGTCACCCCATGAGTAGGCTCAGCGCCGACGCGGTACCCCCGAACGCAATGCAAAGCCCCATCAGCGCCCAGCGCGGTCCGCGCCAAAGCTCCATGAAGGCACTCATGACGATGGCTGCCTTGGCGACAGTCGCGACAAATACAGCCGTCGTCAGAACGGAAGCCGGTACCGCACCGTCGACCAGTAGCCAGGTCACGCCCGTGAGTGTGAGCACCAAGAGCAGGGCGCCGTCGAGTATCCGCCCACTGCTCATGCGACACCTCCAGCGAGGTATAGCGTCGGAAAGAGCAGCAACCAGATGAGGTCTACAAAGTGCCAATAGGTCGCTCCGGCTTCGACTGCGAGGGGCGCGCTGGGGCCAAATGCGCCTCCTTTGGCTCGAACCGCTGCCCAGAAAGCGAACGCCACGCCGCCGAGTACATGGAGCAGGTGGAGAAAGGTTAGGAAGAAGTACATGAACCAGAAGTCGTGGGTCGACAGCGACAGGCCTTGGCCAAAGAGGTCGGCGTACTCGTGAAGCTTGAGGCCGGCGAACATGAGTCCCGTGGTGCCCGTGAGCAGCCACCATCGACTCGCTGCTGCGCCCGCACCCTGCCGGCGATTGGCATGCACTGCCCGCGCCGCTCCCCAACTGGCCACCAGCAAAATGGCCGTATTGAGGGCGCCCGTGCCTTGATGAACCAGATCTTGGGCGGCGGAATATCCCGTTGGATCACTGCGCCAGCCGTATGCGTGCCCCAACAAAAACATGGCAAATGTGACCAGCTCGACGGTCATGAAGATCCACACGGCTGGCCCACCGGGTAGCTTGATGGGCAGCGATTGGGCCATGTCTTCAGCCGAGTTCAATGGGAGCTCCGTGGGCGCTAGGGTCGTCATGGTCGCCGGTTGCAAGCTAGGACCTTCGCTGGTGTCTGCGGCGTTCAGTGGCTTGGCGCCTGATCCTCGTCAACCCGGCAACCTGAGTGCAGGGGCGTCCGAAAAGCGTCTGTTGGGCGCCTGTCTGTGAGCTGATTTTTCGCCAAACACCTTGATTTTCTGTATGGTTAGGACCATCTTGGCTGGAGATGAACATGAATCGACCGCCGCCTGAACGCACATTTGCGCAAGAGACCCGTGCGGCGAATAGCGCACGGCGAGGGTTGGCCGGTTGGCTGCTAATCATAGGCCTAGTCGTTGGCGGTTGCGATGACGGGGCGCCCGCGCCCGATGACGCTGCCAATACGGCCGATGCGGCTGACGTGCAATCGGCGACAGACGTTCCGGCGGATGCGCCCGCGGATGCCCCAATCGCCGATCGGTGCACGGCCCATGACCAGTGCCCATCGCCCAAAGAACCCTGCCGCAAAGCTGTCTGCGACCCGAAACTGGGCTGCATCGTTTTGCCAATGCCAGCGGGTACCATCTGCGACGACGGCGATGCCTGTCAGCTCAATACGCGCTGCAATGATGGTCTTTGTGTCGGTGGTAGTCCCAAGAAATGTAAAGACAATGTGAAGTGCCAGGCGTTTAGTTGCGACTCCGATAGCGGCGACTGCGTGGCCCAGTTGGACCCTGATGGCGCGGACTGCGACGACGACCAGCCGTGTACGACTGGCGACACGTGCGACAAGGGCCAGTGCCAGCCGGGCACCAACACCTGCAAATGCCAAAGCACAGCCGATTGCCAGGACGACGGCAACATCTGCAACGGCCTGCCGTACTGCGACCTCGGCGCGACAGTACCCGTCTGCAAAATCAACCCAGCCACGGTCGTCATGTGCGCAGACTCCGGCGACCCGTGCCAACCCAAACAATGCGTCCCTAAGACTGGCAAGTGCGCGCTAGTCTCCGCCCCCGACGCCACGCCGTGTGATGACGGCGATGCGTGCACCGCAAACGACACATGCAAAGCCGGATCCTGCACGGGCGGCCTCAAGGTCTGCTGTAAAAAGACGGCCGATTGCGCGCCTCTCGAAGATGGCGACGCCTGCAACGGCACCCTGTACTGCGAGCTGGCCAGCGGCACCTGCAAGCTCAACCCAGCGACGACCGTGTCGTGCGTGACGGCCTGGGATACGGGCTGCAGCAAGACGGTTTGCGACAAAAAGACTGGCAAATGCGGCAAACAGTTCACTAGCGACGGCGCGCCGTGTGACGCCGATGGCTCTCCCTGCACCGTCACCGACGCGTGCGACAACGGAAGCTGCGAGCCCGGCACATCCATCTGCGCATGCAACACCAACGCCGATTGTGCCGCCAAGGACACGGCAGATCTCTGCGCCGGCAAGCATTACTGCGACCTATCGGGCAAGTCGCCGCGGTGCGTCATCAACCCAGCGACCGTCCCACAGTGCCCATCTGGTGGCGACACCGCCTGCCTCCGCAATCAATGCCAGCCCCAGACCGGCGCGTGCGCCTACGTGCTCATGCCCGACAGCGTGACCTGCGACGCCGATGGCTCCACGTGTACGCCCGTCGATCGCTGCAGCGGCGGGGCGTGTGTGGCCGATGACAAGGTGGTGTGCCCATGCCAACTGGATAGCGATTGCGCGACCTATGAGGATGGCAACCTCTGCAACGGCACGATGTATTGCGACATCTTGAGCGGTAAATGCCGGGTCAATCCCAAGACGATTGTGACCTGCAGGTCCGTCGATGACACCACTTGCCGGGCCAATCTCTGCCAGCCCAAAACCGGCACCTGCGAGATGCAGCAGGTCCACCAGGGCAAGGCGTGCGACGCCGACGGCAACCCCTGTACGCCGGTCGACACCTGTGACAAGGGGGCGTGTGTCGCCGACAAGAACGTCTGTATCTGTCAGTCCGATGCGGGGTGCACGCCTTGGCAAGACGACAACAAGTGCAATGGCGAGCTGTATTGCGACAAGACAATCAACCGCTGCCGCCCCCTGCTCAAGACGGTGGTGTCTTGCAGCAAATGGCAGGACAGTGAGTGCCAGCACACCCGGTGCGTACCGAAAACGGGTAAGTGCGCCGTCACTTCCGTGCGCCAATTCGGCTCGTGTGACGCCGATGGCAACCCGTGTACTGCGTATGATTCCTGCGACAAGGGGACCTGTACCGCTGGCGCCAACATCTGCGGCTGCGGGCTCGACAAGCACTGTGGGCCCTTTCAGGACGATAACAAGTGCAATGGTGACCTGTTCTGCAACAAGGGGCTCAAGGCCTTTGGCTGTTCGCCCATCCCCTCGACGGTGGTGACCTGCAAAGGCGGCCCTGGATGTATCGTGCCGGTGTGTGATTCGGGCACCGGTGTCTGCAAGCCCGGCAACGCCCCCCTCGGCAAGCCGTGTGACGACAAAAACGCCTGTACCACGGGCGATTCGTGCCAAAGCGGCTCGTGCGGCGGGGCTGCCATGGTCTGTGAGGACGGTGGCGTCTGTGTGATTAACACCTGCACAGACGGGATCTGCTCCCCGAAGGCCAAGGTCTGTGACGACAACAACCCGTGCACTGCCGATCCACCCTGCAGTCTGCCGGGAGGCTGCTCGCCGACGAACCTCAAGAAGGGTACCGCCTGCTCAGACGAGAGCCCGTGCACACTCAATACCATCTGTGACAGCGGCTTCTGTGTGCAGAGCGGCCCGGTGTGCAATGACGGTGACCCCTGCACGGCCGATGCCTGCGACGGAGGTAAGAAGTGCGTGCACACCACCATCAGCGGCGGTCTGTGCGACGACAACTTCCCCTGCACCGTGGCCGATACGTGTACCAAGGGGGCCTGCGCCGGCAGCCTGAAGGCTTGCGACGACAACAATGCCTGCACCACGGATGCGTGCGCGCCAAAGTCAGGTGATTGCACCCACACACCGACCGTGCAGCCTTGCACAGACGGCAACGCGTGCACCAAGGAGGACGCGTGCAGTCTCGGCGAGTGCGAAGGCAAGACCATCGATTGTGGCGACAACAATCCGTGTACAGCGGACACTTGTGTGGCCAAGACCGGTTGTAAACACACAGCTGGGCCTGAGGGGTTGCCCTGCACCTTCGGTGCCTGCTGGTTCGGGGGCAAGTGCTCGGCTGGCAAGTGCAGCTCCGATAGCGAGCGCCTGTGGGAGGTGCTGATCGATGGGCAGGACAGCTTCGCCTACGCCACCCTCCACGGTGTGGCCGATGGCGGCGATGGCACCCTGGTCGTTGTGGGGACACGCGGCGGCCCCAAGGGCGGCGGCGGCAAGGCGTGGACGGCAAGACTCGATGCCCACGGCAAACCTCTCTGGCACCACGACCTCGGCGGCTACGAGGCGTCGGGCTATCGCCGGGTAGTGGTCGGCGCCAAGGGCGGCTACATGGCGGCAGGGAGCTACACGAAGGGCGGCCTGACCCGACCACTTCTGACGAAAGTCGACCTCAAGGGCCAGCTCGTCTGGCAACGTACGTGGTCCAAGTATTCGCGCGGGACGTGGACAGCGGTGCGCCCGACCAGTGATGGCGGGGTGCTACTCACTGGCTTTTCGAAATCGCTACCCGGCATTCCGCAGGCCCTGTGGGCGCGGGTGTCATCGGACAACACCGAGAGCTGGTTCATCAGCGCGACGGACGAGACCACCCCGTCGGCTATCGACTTGGTCATTCATGACGAAGGGCAGGGCGCTGCCAAGAAGACGGACATCGGCACCACGCTGCTCGGCGTTGGCGGTCCTTGGATGGCATTGGCCCAACGGGATGGCGCCGGCAAGCTGCTTTGGCGCCGCAGGTACGATGAAACCAGCAAGTTTGTGCCAAGAGCGCTCGCCAGGGATCCCAAAGGTGACTTCGTGGTGGTGGGGCAAACCGCCAGCGCCCGCGGCACCTACGTGATGCGCACAGATGCCACCGGTCGCATGCGGTGGCGGCGCGAGTTCCCCTTGGGGGGCACCTTGAACGTCCCCGCGGCTGCGAGCGGCGTAACCATCGACAGCGGCGGTAATACGCGCGTGCTCGCCCATTTTGGAACCATCGCGTCGGGCGTCTTTACCCAGGTCATCGATACTTCCGGCACGCTGGTCCACGAGTCGAAAGCGGTCAGCACGGCCATCTCCTCGTCTTCGCCCGTCATCTTGCCTGGCGGCGGCATCGCTTTCGTCGGGGTGCGCAGCAACTACCCGGCCAAGTTTGGCGCGCGGGCCTACGTCGTGCGAACGGACGGTTGGGGGCACGCCACATGTAAGGCCGCTGGCGTTTGTTTCGGGACGGCGCAGTCAAAGTGCAACGATGGCGCCGCCTGTACCACCGATAGCTGCGATGCGACCAAGGGCTGCGTCAACACACCGCTGCTGAGCAACGAAGTCTGCGAAGACAACAAACCCTGCACGTTCACGGCTGCGTGCACCAAAGATGGCTGCACGGGGGGCGATGAACGCCTGCTTACCCACCCAAAAACCCTGGCGACCAGTGGCGATGAGGTCCAATGGCAGAGCGCGGGGGCGAGCACGCGGGAGACGATTTGGCTTGCCGGGCGTCGGCGGAAGGCGGGTACGTCACCTTGGTTTGCGACTCTCGAGCGACGCGGTCGGGACGGCAAGACCGTCAAGTCGTGGACGGCATCCAGCGGCGGACCGACCGCTATTCGAGATATGGCGCTCGGCCCCGGCTTTGAGCCCTTCACCGTCGGTTCGCTGAGCACCGGTCCGTGGCTGGCTGGGCACACTTCCCAAACCATGGGTCCCAAGTGGCAAATCAAGCCGAGCAAGGGCAAGAGTGCGGTGCTGACCGGCGTCACGGTTCGCGCGCGTGGCTCCCGTGTTTTGGGGGTTGGTTACGCTAAAACGACCGCTGGGTTCGCCTATGGCTGGATGCTCTGCGCGACAACGAAGGGCAAGCAGCTTTGGAGCAAAGACGTCGTGAAGAATCTGCAACATCGCCGGCTGGTGGATGCGGTGGGCGATGGCGGTGGCTTCTTTGTCGCTGGCTGGGAGCTGCGCCAGAAGTTCTCCGGCGCCTATCGACTTTGGGTGGCAAGAGTGGACGTCAACGGCGCTGTGCTCTGGGGCAAGCAGCTGAACCTGACCGGATCGCCAAGTGTGCGGCGGGTCGCTGAGGTGCTCCCCATCCGCGGCGGCGATGGTGGCATGGTCATCGGCGGCGGTGGGGCCACATCCACCACTGCAGGGTGGATCGCCCGGGTCACCCGTGACGGGGTGCTGTCGTGGAGCAAGAAAGTCGCCTTCGACACAAAGTTCGCCAACAGCGTCACAGGGTTGGCCGCGCCGGCCGGGGACAAAGTCATCGCGGCTGTTGAGACCGGCTACGCCGACACGCGGCGCTGGCTGGCGACCTACGACCTCTCCACGGGGACATTGCAGAGCAAGATGCCGCTTCCGAATGTGAGTGGGCATCAGTACACGCGCGACTTGGTTGAGCTACCCCACGGTGACGTCGCCATCGTCGGCTGGGACAAGGCCTCGTCGAGCCCCGCCAAGGGCCGGGTGATTCGCATGGACGCGTGGGGACATACGACCTGCACGGCTGCCAAACTCTGTGCCGGCTTGCCGTTGTGCACCGACGGCGATGCCTGCACGACCGATAGCTGCACGCCTGACAAGGGCTGCGGACACACGTCGGGCGCGTGCCCAAAGTAGTCGAGTTCGCCCTGAAAGGCCTCGTTTTCAAGGTGTTTGCGGGAAACTAGCTTGGCATTGTACTTGTCGCGCCACCGTCAATGCCGCACCTTGAGGCGTCTGCAAAGACGAATCGCGCTGGCCAGTCCACGGCCCATCAGCATGCGCTCGCCTCTAAGAGACGGCGGGTCAGGAGGCTCCATGTCACTCGTTGAGGTCACCAACACCAGCTGGCTGTCGCGCCTCTTTGGCTCCATCAAGAGCGTGCTCTTCGGCTTGCTACTCGCCCTCATCTCGGTGCCGCTGCTATTTTGGAACGAGGGCCGCGCGGTCCATACGGCCCGCAGTCTCGAAGAGGGCGCCGGGACCGTCATCTCCGTCCCAGCTGAGACGGTTGACCCCGGCAATGAGGGCAAGCTGGTGCACGTCTCAGGCGAAGCGACCACCGACGAGGTGCTCAGCGACGGGCCCTTCGGCGTGAAGCGGCAGGCGCTGAAGCTCAAGCGCAAGGTCGAGATGTATCAGTGGCGCGAGCACCGCAAGACGAAGACCAAGAAGAAGCTGGGCGGCGGTAAGAAGAAGATCACCAAGTACACCTACGACCGAGGGTGGGAGAGTCACGTCGTGAACTCGGTGAACTTCAAACAATCCGGCCATGACAATCCGACGACGATGGAATTCGAGGACAAGACGGTCGCCGCTCAGAAGGTCAAACTAGGCGGGTTCAGCCTGACCCCAGCGCATATTGGCGAGCTGGGCGACGGCGAGCACTTGGCGATTGGTGACGCCGCTGAGGGGACCGCCGAGGTGCCGCAAAAAGCCCACAACGGAGGGATTTTTGTCGGCGATGATCCGGTTCACCCGCGCATTGGCGACCTCCGGATTCGTTTTTCGGCCTTGATGCCCGGTCCGGTGAGTATCATCGGTGTGCAAAAGGGCAGCACGTTCGCCGAGTGGCAGGCACCGTCGGGGGATTCGTTGCTCATGGTGACGAGCGGGAACAAGCCCGCGTCGGAGATGTTCGCCCACGCCCAGGCGGTCAATACCGGGCTGACCTGGGGTCTGCGATTCGCCGGCTTCTTCTGCATGTTCATCGGCGTTGGCCTGATTTTCCGCCCCATCGCTGTGCTGGGAGACGTGGTTCCCTTCGTCGGCTCCGTCCTTCAAGCCGGCGTGACCCTGTTTTCCTTCCTCATCTCCGGCGCCGTCTCGTCGGTCATCATCGCCGTGGCGTGGATCGTCTACCGGCCATTGCTCGGGGTGGCGCTGTTGCTGGTCGCCGGCGCGGCGGTGTTCGCCCTCGTCAAGGTCGCTCGCAAGAACAAAGTCGCAGCGTAGGAGTGTCCCGATGACCACCCACAAAGAAGTCTCCCGGGAACAGTGGCTGAAAGCGCGACTGGCGCTGCTGGAAGAAGAGAAGGCGTTCAACCGCCAGCGCGATGCCCTCAGCGCCAAACGTCAAGCGTTGCCTTGGGTGCGGGTAGACGTCGACTACACCTTTCATACCGACGACGGCGAGCGGTCTCTGGCGCAGCTATTTGCCGCGCACAGCCAGCTCATCGTCTACCACTTCATGTTGGGACCCGATTGGCAGGCAGGGTGTAAGAGCTGCAGCTTCTGGGCCGATAACTTTAACGGCTTCACGGAGCATCTCGCCGGCAGAGACGTCAAAATGCTGGCGATATCCCGGGCGCCGCTCGCCAACATCAACGCCTACAAGCAGCGCATGGGCTGGCGATTTGGGTGGGTCAGCTCTTTGGGCAGCAGGTTCAATTTCGACTACGGCGTCTCCTTCGGTGAGGACGAGCGCAAAGCTGCGACCTACAACTATCGGACCACTGCCGTCGGAGAGGAGTTGCCAGGGATCAGCGTCTTCGCAAAGGACAACATCGGCGCGGTTTTTCACACCTACTCCACCTATTCTCGCGGCTTAGACATGCTCAACGCGGCGTATCACTACCTCGATTTGGTGCCCAAGGGGCGGGATGAATCCGAGCTCGACTTCTCCATGGCTTGGCTTCGGCGCAGAGATGAGTATGAAGGCTAGACAGCAGCAGACGGATCGATGGGCCCTGTGCTGCTTGGTGACTGCAGCGGCGCTGATCGGCGCGGTGGTCTCGCCTGGCTGTTCCCCCACAAAAGCCGCGACGCAGTCGCCGAGCGCGGATGCGGATGGCGACGTGCCAGATGGTGGGCGCGCAACATCGGACGCGCCCACCACCGACGGTGGTTCGGACGACGCGGTCGCTGGCGCGGTGGATGTGTCAGTTGCCGACACAGTGAGCGATGCCACCACGGGCGACGATGGTCAGACCGGATCTGCTGGGACCGACGTCGCGGATGATGGCGTGAACGCAGACGGCCTATCCGACAGTCACACACCCGACGCCCAGACTGCGGACATCCAGTCCCAGGTCGATGCTGGCACCAGCGACACAAGCAGCAGCGACGCTGGTGTTGCCGATGTAGGCCAGCCCGACGCGGCGCCGTGCAAGAGCGACTTCAACTCCGTTACCGAGATGCCTGCCAGTTCCAAGAACGTCGATTTCGAGACCTGCACAAATTGCAGCTGTTGCACGGCGAACGGCGCGTACCCAACCGCCATTCCGCTGGCATGTCTGCAGTGCGGGCCGGCCTCCTCCCTTGCACAGGTAGGCGGGACACTACAAGGCGGCAATCTGACCACCATGGTCAGCTGCATCAAAGG
>JAGSHB010000212.1 GCA_023954815.1 Myxococcales bacterium
CCCAAAGAGCGAGCTGCTCTCATCGCGAGCTGGCATGATCGCTGCACGCACTGATTCGCAGAAGCAGCCACCCCTTGGCGATGCCCACGGCCGGGCGCCCCTGCTGCACCTCGGGCGCGATCCCACGGGCCATGTCGCCGATGCCGGGCAGGTTTGGGTGAGCAACCTTCAGCTGCTGTGGGGGGTGGTGGACGGACTGCAAGTCGGGGTCGATCTCAGTGAGTTCGCGGGGCTCAACCGCCATCTGACGCTCAATCCCAATCTGGCCGTGCGGGTGGCCCTCCTGCACCGCGAAACGAACGCGCTGGGGTGGCACATCGCGGTGGGGGCCTACGGCAGCACAGCCGCGCTCAACAGCCAGTTGGAATCTCGCTACCGGGCGACCTACAACGACGATGGCACCGGCAAGTACTATGAACTCAAAGAGGAGACGCAGATCTCGCAGAGATACGTGCGTCCGTGGAGTGACAGAACGGCGAACCACGCCTGGGCGGTGGATGTGCCTGTGCGCTACCGGTCGACCTACGACAAGCAGGTCGGTTGGCGCGCGACCCTGTGGCTGAGCTCTTCGACTTCTTGGCGGTTTTCTCGTGGCGGCCACTTCACGGTCCACGCCGGCGGCGCCCTATCTCACCACGCCCAAGGTTGGCCCGACTTACCGGCCTGGCGGGTCTGGATCGGCGCCGACTTTGACATCGGCCGCGCGAAGCTCTTCGCATCGTCGAGCTACGATCCCGACCAGCTCAACCCGGTGACCCTGCAGCCCGGTCTCGGCGTCGACCTGGGCCTGGTCTGGGCCTGGACTCCCACGTTTCGCACCATCTTGCGTGCTCAACCCTCTTTCGTCGGCTTGATGTGGCAACTGCGGTAGCCGGATTTGTATCGACACTCGCCCTGTGAATCTGGCAGCCTACGGGCCGTCTCGGGCTCATCCCCTAGCCACGAACCCTCCTTTGGAGCCCCCTGTTGTGAGCAGTGATGCCGCCGTACGCCATGCAAGACGGGTGCTGATGTGCCTGCTCTGCGCGTTGTTGTGGAGTGGCTGCACCGCCACCGGCGACAAACACGGCGCGGTACGTCTGATGAGCTGGAATGTGGCGCGCGGCTATGCCTTTGCACCGCCCGTAGTGCACAGCTGGCTACCGGATCGCTGGACGCTCGCCGGCGCGTTCAAAGAAGATCCCCGAATCCAGCAGGCGGATATCATCGCCTTGCAGGAGGTCTGCGGGGAGGCAGGTGCGCGGCATGTGGGCTGGATCGCCGCGGCGCTCAACACGCCCCACGTGTACTTCCACAAGGCCGACAAGGACCGGGACGGCGCGTGCGGTGAGGGTCAGGCCATTGTCAGCCGCTATCCGATTCGAGCGGCGGGCGAGTTGGTGCTTCCCGCGGTAAAGACGATGACGCGGACGGCCGTGTGGGTGACGGTGGCGTTGCCCAGCCCTGAAGGTGAGCGGTTGGTGCGGATTTGGAATGTGCACCTCGATCACTCCGCAACGAAGGTCTCGCCCACCAAGGGACGGCAGATTCAATTGGCGGCGGTGCTCGATCAGGTGGATGTGCATCGCAACCGGCAGCCTGAGGATGGTGTCCTGCTCGCCGGCGACTTCAACACGCTCGAGGGTGATGAGCCCGTGCTCAAGGATGCCGAGTTGCTGATGGATGCCGCCCTGCCCGGGGATCAGGCGACCCACGTGCTGGGGTGGCGCCTCGATCACGTCTACTTCGCTCACCTGGTGCGGCGCCACGCCGACGTGGTTGCCCTGCCCGGCTCGGACCACTTTGCGTTGTTGGCGGATTTTGACTTGGTGGGCGAGGCTTCTGGGCGGTAGTTTCTTGGCGAAGGCCCCAATGCCCTGCAGAGAGCACGTGTTGTCGGGGCCCCACTAATATGCCTCCCCCGGGCCAACTCGCCTCTAACGGGCTTCCAGGGCCGTTTCCGGGCATTTTGCCTTGCTTCTGGGTCGATTATGGCGAGTTTTCGAGCGGATGTTGGTGTTTTTGGCAGTTCGAGGGGGGGGCGTGTTCGCGAGTCGATTTCGTAGTGGTCGTGGTCGGCAACAAGGGGCTGTAGGCGCCGTCCTGGCCGGGCGGATCGCCGCCATCCACCTAGGGCCACACCCCAGCAAGGCGGCCGATGACCACCAGTCGAGACTTAAAGGATGTCCCCATAGGCGCCCACCGCATCGCAATCGAACGTAACGTCCGCCGGCTGCACCGGGAGAAGGACAATCAAGAGCCCGTGACCGACTGTATTCAATACTAGATTTCGGACCATTAGGGCGTTCAGCGAGCGATTCGGCGCCAAATGTCCAATAGTGCGTGGTCGAATCCGCCCCGCCTGTGGGCTACGCTTCATGACCGTCGGACTCAGGGAGACCACGTGCCAGCTTCGCTCACCCTTGGGGTCACAAACACCTACGCCGAGCAGCTCGAAGGGCTGTATGTGCCATGGACGCCCAAGGGGTTTCCGGCACCGACGGTCGTAGCGCTCAATCACGACCTGCTCGCGGAGCTCGAGGTCGACGCAGCGTTGGTCGAATCCAACGCCGCGGCGCTCTTTTCGGGCGGGCTGCTGCCGGCGGACGCAAAGCCCCTGGCGCAAGCCTATGCGGGGCATCAATTCGGCGGTTTCTCCCCGCAGCTTGGCGATGGTCGCGCGGTGCTGATCGGCGAGCTTCTCGGTACGGATGGGCGGCCTCGGGATCTGCAGCTGAAGGGTTCTGGGCCCACGCCATTTTCTCGCGGTGGGGATGGCAAGGCCACGCTCGGCCCCATCCTGCGTGAATACCTGCTCGGCGAGGCGATGTTTCATCTCGGCGTGCCCACAACACGGGTGCTCGCAGCGCTGACCACGGGCGAGCGCGTCTGGCGCACCACCCAGCTGCCGGGAGCCGTGCTCGCACGTGTGGCGTCGAGTCATCTGCGGGTCGGAACGCTGCAGTTTTTCGCTGCTCGGCGTGATCGCGAGCGGGTCTCGCAGCTGGTCTCCTACACGCTTCAACGCCACTATCCGGAGCACATTGACGCGGAGAATCCAGCCTTGGCGCTGCTAAAATCCGTAGCGAAGGCGCGGGCTCATCTCATCGCGCAGTGGATGCACGTCGGGTTCATTCACGGGGTCATGAATACGGACAATGTGACGCTGTCGGGCGAGACGATCGACTATGGCCCAGCTGCGTTTTTAGAGGTCTATGACCCCAGCACTGTCTACAGCTCAATCGACCGCAATGGCCGCTATGCGTACGGAAGCCAGGGACGAATCGGGCAGTGGAACCTCGCGCGCATGGGCGAGGCCCTGCTTGAGGTGCTCGCGCCGCGTCAAGAAGAGGCGGTTCGGATGGTGGAGGGGGTGCTCAACGACTTCCTTCAGACCTATGAGGCCGAGCTCCTGACCGGTCGACGCCTGAAGCTAGGGTTGGTGGGCGAGGAGCTGGACGACGACGCGCTCGTGCACGAGTTGCTGGCGTGGATGCAGCGGTCGAAACAGGACTACACGCTGACGTTTCGCAGGCTTGCCGATGGCCTACTTCAAGATATCACGCCCTTCCACGAGGCTGATTTCACGGCCTGGCACGCGAAGTGGCTGGCGCGACTGGGCACGGCGGACAGGTCGGAGGTGGCGGCGCGCATGAACGCCGTCAACCCGCTGTACATCCCGCGAAACCATGTGGTGGAGGCCGCCCTCGACGCTGCGATTGGTGGCGATCTTGCGCCGTTTCATCGGTTGGGTGAGGTGCTCAAGTCCCCCTACGACCAGCGGCCGGGGCTGGAGACGTTCGCTGAGCCGGCGCCTGCAGACTTTGGCCCCTATCAGACTTTCTGCGGCACGTGAGTTATCAGAGCCACGTACCGCGCTCACGCGGGGGGAGGGACGATGATCGATTGGACAGAAGTGGTGCGGCGCTCCGCCGAGGGAAACCCCGCTCCGCCCGGCCGTGTGGAGAAGACTCCTGACCAATGGCGTGAGCACCTGCCACCCGACGTATTTCAGGTCACCCGCCTCGCAGGCACGGAACGGCCATTTAGCTCGGATATGTGCACGCTGTTTGGCTCCGGCATCTACGCATGTGCGTGCTGCGACACCGTGCTGTTTGACGCGACCGAGAAGTTTGACTCGGGCACGGGCTGGCCCTCGTTCACGCAGCCCATGGACGACACGACCGTGGCGTATATCGGCGACAGCTCGCACGGCATGGTGCGCATCGAAGCGACCTGCGCGGTGTGTGACGCGCATCTCGGCCATGTCTTTCCCGACGGACCACCGCCGTCTGGGCTGCGGTATTGCATGAACGCGCTGGCGTTGCGGCGGAACTAGACGAGCGACGCTCCGGTCCCCCCCAACTCAGCCCACCAAGGGCCAGCTGGGGCAAATGGCGGCGGTGCTCGCTCAAGTGAACCCACATCGCATCCGCCAGACCGAGAGGGGGGGGGGCTCCTGCGGGCGGCGCACCTGTGGAGAGCTCTGCAACCATGAGACAGCGCTCGCGAGCCCTCACTTCACCTGAACCCGGCGCTCGACCCAATCCACCCCGCCTGCGCCGTCACGGACGACCACCCAGATGGTCACCTCGCCGTCACTCGTCTTTAGGCTCAGTTCATTGTCAGGGATGTCATCGAACGAGCGCTGTTTGTCATACTCGCCCGCTGTACTGAACCAACTCATCAGTAACTGCTCCGTCTTGGGTCCGCCATCGTCTGGTCGTGGTTCGATGCTGTCGGCGCTCCAAGATGGCGTCAGTTTGAGGCTGCCGGCGGGCACGGCGACGACCGCACCGCTTGCGCTGGCCTTGCCGTTAATCTTCAGGCCCGTCAGTGTCGGATTGCGGTGCCTTTCGAGGCCGGATGTGAAGGCCCGCAGCGTCTTGCTGCCGATGATGCAGCGTTCGCGGTCTTCACAGCCAGTCTTCAAGAATGCTGTCAGATCGCTGGGGCATCCACCAGCGAACGAGGCGCGCTCGCCAATGCCGAACATTAACTTGACAGGCTGGCTCGGCGGCGGCTCGCTCGACGCACCCCGAGTTGAGCCGCGCGGGTCGCTGAGGCCCTTGGCTTCCAAGTAGTCCTTCGCCTGTAGCGCGAGCTTCATCACCTGATCGAAGCGGATCTCCACTGTTGGAGTCGTCCCCAAGTTCAACTGCAACGCTGGATCGAGACATGTGAACGCTCCCTTTTGCTGCGACGTCAGCAAGCAGAGCCCCCATGCGTGACAGAGGGGTTCACCGGGCGTGACGCCCACAACCTTGGCCTCGACCGTGGTCACCTCAGATGCGGTTGTGGGGAGGAAGGGAGGCGTCGCGCGCACACCGAGCACCCGAACCGTCTCGATCAACGACGGCGGTGAAAAGTCGTCTGAACAGCCGCCGGCGAGCCAGCCGAACCCCACCATGCACGTGAGGACCCAGATGCCAGAAGTGCGGACAGAGGCCCTGCGAGACCGTGTGAGGTGACGGCGAGCAGCCCGTAGTGTGCGAGGAATCAACATGGACAGGTCCTTCGTGGGTGGAGATGGCAGTCGCCGTCGAGTCGACCGCCCCAGCCCTCTCATCTTGGTCGAAATGGTCGAGTTGTCAAGTTCGGAATGGTTGTTCCATCCAGAACACTTGACATAAAACGACCAAATCGACTAAACCGGTTGGGCGGCAGCCTTGCCGCTGGAGTTCTTGATGACCATGCCTCCCGCTCTGTTCGCTCGCATCACCGCCCAACAGCGTGCCGAACATCGTCTCGTCGCTGTCTGCGTCGTCGCTTTCGCGTCGATTTGGTCGCCCGCCTTAGTGGGCGCCGCTCCCGGCGGAGGCTCGAGCGTTGCGAAGAAGGGCGCGCCAGCTGGGAAGCCAAAGCTGATTCCGCCGAAACTCATACAATACGTCAAGGCTGTGTACCCGAAGGCGATGTTCGCAAAGAACTTGCGTGGGACGGTGGTGCTGGAGTTGACCCTCTCCGTGGATGGCTCCGTGAGCGCTGCAGTTGTTCGCGCCTCCGCCGGGCCTGAGTTCGACGCCGCTGCCCTCGCCGCCGGAAAGAAGCTGCAGTTCAAACCAGCTATTTACGGAGGCAAACCTGTCTCGGTTCGTATTCGGTTTCGATACGTTTTTCGACCGATCGTGAAGAAGAAGATCGTTCCAGTCGTCGCGCCGAAGAAGAAGGCGCCCGCGCCTGCACCGGTAAAGCGCAACGCGAACGCCGGACAGATCGATGGACGGATCATCGAGCGCGGCACTAGCAAGCCCGTTGCCGGCGCCCTTGTGGTGCTACCTGACCGTGCTACGGAGACCTATAGCGATGGCGCTGGGCGTTTTTCGTTCGACAATGTTCGTCCCGGGCGCATTCGTCTGTACGCGCCAGGAGCCGACCACAAGCCACTGCGCCGCCGTGTGCGGGTGCGCGCTCGAAAGGCGGCGAAAGTCCTGATGCGGGTTCAGCGCAAGTCCTATGTGGCGTATCGGGCAACCGCGACGGCGCCACCGGAGCCAGGCCAAGTGGCCAGACGTTCGCTGTCCAAACAAGAGATTGAGCGTATCCCTGGGGTCAACGGCGACAGCTTCAAGGTCGTCTTGAATTTGCCGGGTGTGGGGCGTCCTCCAGGTGGGGCGGGGTTCTTTATTGTCCGTGGTAGTGCACCGCAGGACTCGCAGGCCGTGGTCGATGGCGTTTTGATTCCGCAGCTGTATCACTTTGGCGGCATCTACTCCGTGTTCAACACGGACATGCTCGAGGGCGTTGATTTCTCACCCTCGGGCTACTCGGTCCGTTTCGGTCGGCGTCTGGGCGGCTTGGTAGAGTCGCGCCTCCGCATCCCGAGGAAAGGGGAGCGTTGGACGGGGTACATCGAGACCAACGTCTTTCACACTGGCTTTTACATTCGCGGCCCACTGACCGAGAACACGGACATCGCGGTGGCCGGCCGCCGGAGCTACATCGACGCGGTGCTGGGCCTGCTGCCTGCCGACCTCCTGCCCCTGACAGTCGCGCCGCGCTACTGGGACGCGCAGATCAAGTTGGACCATCGCTTCTCAGACAAGACAAGTCTGACGCTCTTTGGTTTTGTCAGCGATGACAAGCTCACCGCTGTCGTACCGGAGCCACCGGCTGCGTTCCCAGACGCACGGGGCGGCATCAGCAGCGGCATTCAATTTGCCGGCCTCATCGGCACGCTGCGTCACGCTGGAGACGAGTGGCGTGGCAAGGTCACGCTCGCGCTGGCACCGAATAACGTCGGAGTTGCCGTAGGGGATGCGCTCTCCTTTGATCTCGCAAGCACGGAGGCCACCCTGCGCGCCGACATGGAACTTGGCGATGGCCCCGTGCGGTTACGCGCTGGCATCGACTGGCTCTGGAACCCGTACTCCATCAGCCTGCGCCTACCGGCCACCCGCACGAACGGCGGTGAGCCCGGCGGCGGAGGCGGCGCGTCAAACCCCATCTCCTCCATCAGCCAGGGAGGCTCCTTCTACGCCCCAGGTGTGTGGGTCGATGGCGTCTTCTCGATGATTCCTGGCCTCGACGTGGTTTTCGGTATGCGCCTGGATCTGTTCCGCGGTTATCGCGACGGAAAGGGCGACGAGGAGCGCCAAAAGGACCGTATTGACGACACCGTGAGTCCGCGCCTCAACGTGCGCTACGTGCTCAACAAGCGCTGGACGCTAAAGGGCGCGACCGGGTTTACCAGCCAGGCGCCTCAGCCACAGGAGTTGTCGCCGCGACCGTTTGGTACGCCGAGCCTCAACGCACAGCGGGCGTTTGAGTCGACCGTGGGCTTTGAGCACAAGATCTCCGATGCGATCGACATCGACTTGCAGGTCTTCCACAAGCGGCTGTGGAATATGGTTGCGCCAACCGCCGACAACTTCGGGGGCGACGTCTACGCCAACTCTGGGACCGGCAAAGTCTCGGGGATGGAGCTTCTGTTGCGTCATAAGCCGGTGGGCAACTTCTTTGGTTGGGTCTCCTACACGCTGCAGCGCGCTACACGCGTAACGCGTCCCGGCGAGCCAGAGCGCCTCTTCGGCTGGGACCAAACGCACATTTTAACAGCGCTGGGCTCGTACAAACTGCCGGCGAACTGGGAGATTGGCGCGCGTTGGCGGTACGTCACTGGGCGCCCGTATACCGGCGTCAACACCGCGGTCTGGAACGACGACAAGGACACTTGGAGCCGCGTCCAGTCGACCTGCATCAACTGCGAGCGAACCCCGGCCTTTCATCAGCTCGACATTCGGGTCGACAAGAAGTTCATCTTCGACTCGTGGCTGCTCGGCGTCTATCTCGACCTGCAAAATGCCTACAACCGTGCAAATCCAGAGGGAATCACCTACAGCTACGACGCGCGATTCCAGACGGTTACCGCTGGGCTACCCATCATCCCGAGCTTCGGTCTGCGAGGTGAGTTTTGAGCCGTTTTCGTATGAGTTGTCCGTCGCTGTTGTTGACCCCACAAAGGTGCGCCGACGTTGGTGATACAGGTCGACAAGCTGTGCTTCCAAGCTGCTCACCATCGCGACAATCGACGCTGCGTCCGCAGTTCCCAGCGCTTCGTGGAGCAGCGCGCGCTCTGCGTAGAGCGCGTGCAACTGAGCGACCACTCCGCCGTCCACTGGGTTCTCCGTGGCGAACTCCTCATCAGTTGTGGCCGCTTCGAGCGCCGTTGGCACCGGGTGGAGATCTAGCAACTGCGAAGAACTGGGGATGGTCTCCGGCTCAGTGGACATCGGTGGCCTCAAGTCTGTGCGCCAACGTTGGCTCATCACCGGCCATTGTGCGGTAGGGCAACATAAGTAAGCAAGGAGCCTTCACATGTCTGATTTGTTGTCGACTCGCGCAGCGGCCGCGCTGCTTGGGGTTGGTACCACAACCATCAAGCGCTGGGCCGACGAAGAAGTCTTGGCCTGCGTGAAGACGGCCGGCGGTCATCGCCGATTCCGCCGGACTGATCTGGAGTCAATGCATGCGCCTACTGGGCACCATCCACCCCTGCACCGACGACTGGGCGGGATGGATCGCGCGTCAATCGACGCGCTCGACGCCGGCGTAATTCAGCTCGATGACGCTGGCAAGATCCTCTTGTATAATCGGGCAGAGTCAGCGTTCTCCGGCCTCCAGGCAGCCGCGGTTGTCGGTCGCCACCTGTTCGGAGATGTGGCCCCCTGCATGAACAATTCGCTGGTCTTCGGTAGCTTTCAATCCGGTGTGGCGGCCGGCGAGCTCGACGTGCGGATCGACTATACGTTCACGTTTCGGATGCGACCCACCAACGTGGCTTTGCACCTCTTTCGCGACGCCGTGACCGGTACGAACTGGATGATCGTGTATCAACGATAGTGGTATCGACGGGCTGCTCACTGAGCCACGAGACCAATGGGCGTGGCGCCAACGTGGTCGACCGGCGCCGTGCCAAACTGCCCCCCCCCACCCCCGAAAATCGGGATCGCGGGAC
>JAGSHB010000108.1 GCA_023954815.1 Myxococcales bacterium
AAGACGCAATCGCTCGGTATCGAGCTGCACATCTCCGGCCCGCGCGCGTCCCTCGGTCGCATGAGCGCGGTGATGGGCAACACCCTCCGCGAAGCCGGTCGGACACGGATCTTCTACGGATTGTTGGCAGTGGCTGTGCTGTTGCTGTTGAGCTCGGTTGTGCTCAGCGATCTGGCGCTCGTCGATCAGCAGGCTCGGCTTGTGCAGGACTTTGGCCTGTTCACCATCCCCTTGGTGACGGTCCTGACCGCGATCATCCTCGGCGTGACGCTGCTGCAAAAAGAGATCGAGAAGAAGACCCTGTACGCCATCTTGCCCAAGCCGATTCGCCGCGGTGAGTTCCTATTGGGCAAGTATTTCGGGTTGTGCACGCTGCTCGCTATCGAGATGACTCTGCTGAGTCTGTGCTGGTTCGCGGTCCTCAGTCTGCGCGGCGGGGAGATTGGGCTGCCGATCATCAGCGCGCTGTTTCTGAGCTACATCGAGGTGCTGCTGGTCACGGCGGTGGCGACTTTCTTCTCAGCCCTGTCGACACCGCTGCTTTCGGGGGTCTTCACGCTTGGCCTGTTCGCCATCGGCCGCGCGTCGTATGTGGTGGTCGATCTGATGAGCGCCAAGAAGGGCGTCTTTGTCGAGGTGCCGGCGATGCGCAGTGCAGGCCGGGCGATCGTCGCGATTGTGCCGGATCTCTCGACCTTCAACATCGCTGACGAGCTGCTGCTGGGCTGGGAAGTGCCGACCGAGTACCTGCTACAAGCGACGGGCTACGGTCTGAGCTACGCAGCGATCTTCCTCGTCCTCGGCCTGTTCGTATTCGAGCGCCGCGATCTAACGTGAGCCGCGACCACACCCGCAAATTCAACCAAATCTGATCCTGCGCTGCCCGACGCGCCACACAGAGACGGTGGGGGAGCGTCCTCGCCGTTGTCGTGTTTTTGGCCCAGGCAGGTTCCTCATGAAAGCAATCGTCGTCGCCACGTTGATCTTGGCGGGCTGCAGCACAAGCGCCATGCATCGCACCATCCGACCCAACCGCCGCGGTCCATCCATCGTCGTGGTTCAGAACCCGCCGCCGGCGGCACGGTTGGCCTTCGGCACGCTGTCGCTCCTCATGCATCGCACGACAGTGAAGGCGATCACCGCCCAGTGGCCAGGCGCCGCTGAGCTACCGATGAACGACTCTGTGACGCTGACGCCGCCGCCCTACGATCCCGCCAAGCAGTACCAAGTTCGCTTTGAAAAAGGGCGGGTGATCCAGTTCGCTGTGACCTATCGAAGACCCGACCCACTACGGGTGTCGATGCGCCACGCCTATCCCGTCTCCAAGGTGCAGTACGACGGCTCCTGGGCCATGACGGACAAGCAGCGACATACGCTGGTGCTGTTGAGTGAAGGCGGCCGCAGCCTCGTGGCAACCCACCTTCATCAGACGCTCGACACGGTCGGGGCGAGAGCGATGCGCGAGCGCTATCTGGGGGATTAGTCGGCGTTCACGGCGCCTTCCAAACCACGCTAGCGCCGTCTTTCAGTGGCGGGTGTTGTGAGGACTTGCCGCCGGGCCAGATCACGGTTATGGGGCCAGTCTCGTTCGCGCTTCCGAGCCCCAAGTGAATACGCCGGGGGCCGCTGCTGCCGACACCGACCGTTCCGACCAACCGCCGCGTCACCGGCTTGTTTGCGACCGTGGTCGTCAGCCGCGCACCGATCGCGTCCGCATTGCCGATCTTGCCGACGAGCCGCACACGCACCGAGCCACCGGTCTTCGTCAGTTCGTTTCGAAGGACGCGAATCTGCGCCTCTAGATAGCCGCCACAACCAGGCCTCACCTGCACCACATCCAAATCACCATCCCCATCGATGTCGATCATCGATTGCGCTAGCGCAGCGACCCGGCCGCACTTCGACTTCTTCACCGCAAACGTCGTAAACGCCAGACCGCCGTCATTTCTGAGCACATAATCGCTGGCGGCATGCGCAGACGGCGCTGACTTGCACTGGGTCAACTCCGCCCCCATCCCACCAGTGACAGCCATGGAGACACCCAGATAGATATCCTCGTCGCCGTCGTGATCGAGGTCTCCCAACAGTGGCACCCAGCTGCTCGTATGCCAGGTCGCCGCGAAGACGGGATGACCGCTAGGAAGCCGGATCCATGGGCCGAAAGCGCTACCCGGCTTGCCTGCATAGATGTTCAGCGGACCGATATCTGCCAGCACCAAATCGGTCGCGCCGTCGCCATTGAGATCGCCGATGCCCCATCCCATCGCATGGGCATAAGGCAGCAGGCCCGAATGCTCTGGCTTCCCAAAACCCTTGCCCTTCAGATTGGGGAGCACCCAGTGACCACCGAAGTCATTACCGACCAACACGTCAGCGAAGCCGTCGAGATCGAAGTCCCAACTTGCGGCAGAGGTCAAAATACCGCCCTTGGAGGCGGCCCACTTCCCAGTCGCATCAACCAAGGTGCCGGCGGCGGTTTGCAGCAGGAGTCGGTCGTCATCGAAGGGGTCTGCCGGCGGCTTGGTGTTGAACGTGCAGCTGAAGTCGTCCTTGGTGTAGCCACAGGTGCCCCCCGTGCAGGTATCTGGGGCCTTGCCAGCACCGAGGTAGACGTCCAAGCGGCCATCGCCGTCGTAGTCGTCGACAGCGATGGACCAGACTTTTGCCGTTAGAATCTTCGGCAGCCGTTTCGCCGATTCGTCGACAAACCCGCCCTTTCCGTCGCCCTTGTAGTAGGCCAAGCCGGAGCTGCCACCGATGAGCAAATCCGCGAATCCGTCGCCGCTCATGTCCGCGAGGGCGCAGCCGCCGTCAGGGTAGAGCAGGCTGGTATTCATCTTCGAGGAGACCACCTTCGGGTTGGGACCGGCGCGCAAGGCTTTGATGGTCGCGCCTTGGGCGCCACCTGGGCCCGAGGTGAGCTCGATGAAGACCGCGTCTGGCTGGTCGTCTGCGTCGATAAATCCGGTCGCAGCACAGAACGCCCAGCTACCGGCCGAGTTGAGTCCCAAGGTGGTGGAGATGTCCGAAAACGTCACCGTGGGCAGGGCGCTTTGCGCCACGGGCGGCAAGGGTGTGCTGGACCATGCATCGGCAGACCAGGGCGGCCACGACGGGAGCGGCGCTCCAGAGTCTCCCCCAGTCGTGCCACTGTCGCCCGAGGCCGCGGCCCCGTCGTTTGGACCTACGCCGTCGAACGGCGACGTTGTGCCATCGCCCGGGGACGTCCCATCGACTACCGATCCGTCTGAAAGCCCGGAATCACCAGGGTTTTTGGCATCGGTGCCAGCGTCACCCGGCTCGGCGTCACCCAGCTCGGCGTCAACGCCAATGGCATCGGCCGCGTCGAAATCGGAGCCATCAGCCGCACCATCAAACGCTTGAATATCGGCAGCTCCCCCATCGGCTGCGTGGACATCGGCCTCGGAGACATCGAGCGTCGCGCTGGAATCTAACGCGCTACTATCCACACCACGGCCGGCGTCGCCCGCGACCCCATCGCCAACGAACCCATCGCCGACGACCAGGGAGTCGCCTGCTGCAACATCAGCGATTCCCGCGTCAAATGCGCCAGCGACGTCGGTGGTTTGCGGGTCATCGGGACCGCATCCCATCATCGCGACGGGCACGATCACGAGCAGCGCCGCAAAAATCCGCCTAGAGATCCGGGCTCGGTGGGTCGTCGTCGTCAATCGCACCTCCGAAACCAGCCTAGCGAGGGCTCCAATCGCGAGCAAGACAAGTGAGTGGACGGCGAGCAGCCCGTCATCCTCGGGGGCTGGGCCAACGCGCCGCGCTGCGCTAGGCTGCCGCCCCTGGAGGATTACTGGCTGCCATGACGACATCATCCCCAATCAAACGCCGCTGGTGGCCCGTCGCGGCGGCGGTCGCGCTGGTGTTGCTGTCCATGGGCGTGCGGAGCACAAACGAGCAGGTCTCCGCTTTCGACAAAGGTGTCGCGTCTGAGAAGTCGGGCGACATCGAGGACGCCATCGTCTCGTACCGGTGGGCCCTGCGTTGGTACACGCCGTGGGGGCCCAACCACGCGGACGCGGCCGTGGCGCTGCGCAAGATCGCGGATGAAGCCACCCAGGCTCGCCCGGCCCGCGCCGTTCGCGCCCTCGACGCGTTGCGCTCCGGCTTACTGGCGAGTCGATCGCTCTTTCAACCACGCGCAGCGGACCTCACCTACGCCAATCAAACCATCCCGGCGCTGCTCGTACGGGTGGCTGAGCGCAAAGGCGATAAGCGTCCGAAAGCGAAGCTGCTCGCGCGCTTTACGGCCGATTATGCGCGACCTGTGGGCGTTCCCGGCTGGTTGAGTCTGCTCGTCAGCCTCGGTTTCTTGCTCTGGATGGGTGGCCTCGTGATGACGTGGCACCGAGGCGTTGGCGAAGACGGCCGTTGGCAAAGAGCTGGCTGGCCCTGGGCTGGTGCTGCGGTGGGCGGGTTTGTCGTGTGGACACTGGCCATGTGGCTCGGGTAACTGCGGGCGGCTTGGTTGAAATGACTGCCCGTACTCGCTGCTAGGAAGAGCTCGCAGAGAAGCGAAACACATGAGGGAAGCACATGAGTAATGCGGACGACTGGCAGACGCTTCGGCTGTCGGCAAGGCAAGACTGGGCCGAGAGTTTGGCCACATTTTCCTGGGACGGCTTCGACGCCCCGTTTGCCTCTGGCCAATACGTGACGCTCGCCAAACCCATCGACGGTCACCTCATCGAGCGCCACTACTCCATCGCGTCGCCCTCCGGCGTGCCGCTGGCGCTGTACCTGACCATCGTCCCCGACGGCGAGTTGACCCCGCACCTCTTTTCGATGCGTGTCGGCGACGAAGTGCTGTGCCGGCCCAAACCCAAGGGCAAGTTCACCCTCGAGAAGGTTCCTGACGCCCGCGATCTCTGGATGTTTGCGACCGGCACCGGATTGGCGCCCTTTCTGTCCATGATCGAGCACGGCGACTGCTTCCGTCGATTCGATAACGTCATCTTGGTGCACAGCGTGCGATTCGCTGCCGACCTGGGCTACCGTGACGCGCTCATGGCCCGCGCCGATCGTCAGCCGGGGTTCGTCTATGTGCCGGCGACAAGTCGACAAGAGACCCCGGGCGCGCTGCACGGGCGCGTGACAACTGCCCTGCAGACCGGCGCGTTGGAGGCCATGGCGGAATTCACGCTCAGCCCGGAGCACAGCCAGGTCATGATGTGCGGCAACCCGGGCATGCTCGGTGAGATGAAGCGCCTGTTGGCGGAGAGAAAGATGCCGATGCATCGCCGCTTTTCTCCCGGAAATGTGCACATGGAAAAGTACTGGTGATCATGCCGCCCACCTGCCCGCAAGATCTCGCGACGCTCATCGCCTTTCCGACGGTGTCGAGCCGTCCGGTGACGGCGATCGCGGCTTTCTTGGCCGAGCGATTCGAGGCGATGGGCTTTTCGATCGAGCGCTTTGACGACCCACGGGACGCCACCAAGACCAACGTGGTGTGCGCGGTTGGCCCCGCCGATACGGACGGCCTGGTGCTCTCGGGCCACATGGATGTGGTACCCACCGAGGGGCAGCCGTGGACGTCTGATCCCTTTGTGATGCGGACCCTGGCCAATGGTCGCCTCGTCGGCCGGGGCACCGCCGACATGAAGGGGTTCATCGCCGCTTGTCTCAGCGGCATCTCCCGCCTCGACCTGCGCAAGCTCAAGCGACAGATCGTGCTCGTGTGGACCCACGACGAAGAGGTCGGCTGCCACGGCTCGGCTCATCTTGCGCAGACGCTGCAGCTCACCGGCCGGAAGCTGCCATCGGCCTGTTGGATCGGCGAGCCCACGGAGTTTCAAATCCTCCGCCAGCACGCCGGCCACGTGGGCGTAGAGATCGCGCTGACCGGCGCCGCCGCTCACTCGGCCTATCCAGACCTGGGCGCCAACGCCATCGTCGCAGCGGGCCGGGCGGTGAACGCGCTCGATGAGTTAGCCGCCCATTGGCGTCAGTCGTACGACGGCCCCCGTGGCGTGCCGCTCAATATCGGCAACATCGGCGGCGGCGCAGCGATCAACATCGTGCCTGACCGGTGCATCATTCAGCTGGGTTTTCGTCCGCTGCCGGGGATGGGCCACGAGGGGCTGGTGAGCCAGCTTCAGCGCTGCCTGGACGACGTGCGCCTGCCTGATGGTACGGCGCTGAAAAGCCACGTGCTGCGCGTGACCCCGAGCCTGCAGACCCGCGAGGGCACACCGCTGCAGACCCTGCTCAGCCCACACGCCGCCGTCCAAGAGACGGGCACGGCGGGCTATGCGACCGACGGCGGAAACCTGGCGCGGGTCGGATGCGAGCCGCTGATCTATGGTCCCGGCAGCATCCAGGTGGCCCACCAAGCCGATGAATATATCGACACGGCGGCGCTGCTCCTAGCTGCAGATCAGGTCGAGGCCGTCATCCGTTCTCGCTGCTACTAGACGACTTTACTGCCTGAGAAATCAGGCATTCTTCTCGAAACCGGCTCGTCTTTACCCGCCGGGATCAACTCGTCTACTTCCCGAAAGAACGACGCGCCACAGCCCGGCCGTCCGTGACGATGCGCTCGCCCGCCACCCACACATCGCTCACCCACTCCGGCGTGGCGACAAAGACGGCAGCTTCGAGGGGCGGCACGCCATCGGCGGCTGGGCGATCCAGGTCGACAAAGCAGCAGTCGGCGGGCTGACTTTCCGCAAGCCCGTCACCCGCAAGCCCAAGCGACCGGCTGCCGTGGCGGGTCGCTGCGGTCAGCAGGCGCTCGGCCAGGCCGTGGCGCACGCCGGTGGGGCTCATGACGTTGCGCTGATGTGCGAGCGCGCGGGCGTGCATCTCTAGCGCCCGGGACTCCGCAAAAAGGTCGATGCGGGCGTGACTGTCAGAGCCGAGGGACAGCGCAACGCCCTGACGCAGCTCCAAAGGCAGTAGCCCATCACCCAGATCCAACTCCGTACTGGGGCAAACGCATAGCGTCGCGCCGGCCTCCCGCATCAACTGCCCATCTCCAGGGGAGGGCCACGTCAGATGCACGGCAGAAAACCTGTCCGTCACCAATCCCGCCTCGGCCAACAATTGCAGCGGACTCATCCCAAAGGCTGCCTCGCAAGCGGCGACTTCGGCTGGCTGCTCGGCGACATGGGCATGCACGACGCCATCGAAGGAAGCCAGCTCAGCCAACCAGGGTTGCGGCACCGCGCGGACGGAGTGGGGAGCGAGGCCGATGTTCACCAGTGTGTCGTCCGTCTCGCTCAGACGACGGACCGCATCCAGCGCCGCGCCCGGAGAGTCCGTACGAAACCGCCGTTGCTCAGGCCCAAGGGGCTGGCCGATACCGCCCGCACCGTAGACGACCCGCAGCAGCGTGATCCGCAGACCCACGTCGCGCGCGGCAGCGATCACCTGGCGCGCGAGCTCATCCGGGTCGGCGTAGGGCTGCCCTTTGGGATCGTGGTGCAGGTAATGAAACTCGCCGACGTGGGTGATGCCAGCCTCCGCCATCTCGATAAAGCACAGGCGGCTGACCGCATACACCCCACCTGCATCCAAGCGATTGGCGGCGGCATACATGGCCTGCCGCCACGTCCAGAAGCTGTCGTGCGCTGCATCGCGCCACTGCACATGACCGCGGATGCTTCGTTGAAAGGCATGACTGTGGCCATTGACGAGCCCAGGCATCAACAGACCCTGACCCAACGAAGTCACCGTGGCCGTCTCCGGGACCTGTCGACGCACGTCCCCATAGGCGCCAATCGCGCTGATCTGCCCGGATTTGTCGATGCAAAGCGCGCCATCAGCCAACAATTCGGCCCCGGTCCACAGCCAGTCTGCGCGCAGTACCTTCACAGTTGGCCTCCCGCTCCCTACCGCCGCTGTCACGTCCGCCGATCGCTACAACGAAAGCCGCCTCTGCGACCGCCAATCCCCCATGGCTTCCAAGGTCGCGCGCCGCCCATCAGTCTTCAATCGCTGCTCGATATCCGCCGGCAGCGCAAAACTCGCCATGCCGTCCGGTCCCACATCCGTCTCCAGCTGCAGGCCACTGTCCAGGGTCAATCTCAAGCGGCCACCCGTCGCCTTCTTTGCCCGACACGGCCGCACACGCCCCTGTTTTCTCAGGGTCTTCATGCCAATCGCAACCTCACTTCGGCCGAGAGAGCGCTGCTGGAAGAAAGCGGCGGTCAGCAGGCCAAGCCCCGCGGCGACGATGGCGCCAGAATACAGCCAAGTGCGTGTCGACGAGACCGCCAACTCCCCCTCGGCAACCTGCGGCGGGTTGAGTTGGTTGTAGGTGATGAGACCTGCGCCGGTCAGCGTGATGACGCCGCCCATGATCCACTCCATGGCGAGTCCTGGACCGACCGCCCGACGCTCCGTCACACGAAAGCCTTTTGCACGCTGGGTTTGGTTGTGCTGGCAGTAGCTCACCTGGGCGACCTGCACGCGAACCACTTGGCCATCACGCCGGCCGCGCAGTTGATAGCCCTGTCCCACCACTTTCACGACAGATTGAGCGGCCTCAACAGGTTCCACTCTCAGGCCGCGCTTGACGGCAATGCGCGCACATCCCGGCCCCATGGTGAGTCCGATGATCAGCGCCAAGAGCGTCATGCGCCGCATCAGTAGAGCTTCTCGATGCGCGAGCCCTGATAGTAGTGCTGCAAGATCTCTTTGAATTTCTGGCCCCGCTTGGCTCTGCCATAGGCTCCGGTCTGATCGAGTCCGACGCCGTGACCAAAGCCAGCGCCGCGAAAGTTCCACGAAACCGGCGCGCCGTTGGCTCCTTTCGGCCCTGGCGTCAGGATAAATAAACTGGAGCGCAGGGAACGAAACGCCCGCCTGATCCGCAATTCACCCCAGATCCGCCGCTTCGTTCCATCGATGAGGGTGAGCTCCATTTCGATGACCCGGCCCGAGACGCCGCGCTTGAGGATGCGCGCCGAGCGGATCGGTTTCTTCACGCCGATTTTAGCCATGTGCCGCCGAATCTCGGGCCATTTGCGCGTCGCCACCCAACGCAGCACGTGCCTGTTCTTGCCAGAAGCCGCCGCAAAGGAGCGATCGGGGCTGTCGAGCAGCGCCTTGACCGCCGCCTCGGTGGGCCCGTTCGCCAGGTGGTTGACTGCACCGGGCTGGAGATCTTCATGGCCCCTCAAACAGGGGTGTGGATTCATCCGCCAGGCGTTGTTGTTGTGCTCGGTGTGACCACCGCTGGCCGCGTGGTAAAATGTGTCTACCAAACGACCGTCAGGCCCCGTCAGCACCAGCCCGCGGGTGTGATGGACAGCCTTGAGGATGCTCTTGGGAATGCGCCGCGCACCGCGATAGGCCTGACAGTGCACCTCCGAGCAGATCGAGAAGGGATCGGAGCGGTGCCGCAGCCCCACCTTGGCGAGCAAGTCCGTACGGGCAGCGACGGCTTGAGCGCGCAGGGCCGCTGGCGGGGCACTTGAGAAGATCTCCGCCGCCACCACGCCCTGGAGCAGGGTCTCGATCCGCACTTCGTTGACGATGGCGAGCCCGCCGCCATCCCCAGGCACCACGTAGACCCGACCGGGCAGCAACATCTTGCGAACCCCGCCGCGGCCACGGCCGACCACGGTGAGTTGACCGCCCGGCGTCGCAGCCTCGAACCAGAGCACGTCAGCGGCGCGCACCTCGGCAGCAGAACCCGACTGAGCCAGCAACCGGGCTGACGGCGGCTCGGACAGCTCGATATGAACAAAGACGTCTCTACGGCGCTCGGCAGATAGGGCAGCTGCACGGGCACGCGCTGCCTTGAGCGACGGAAAGGGCTCGTCCAAACAGAGCACCGTGGCCCGCGTGTCGAGCACGCGCCCCTTGAGTCCGTACGTAGCGCCAACGCCGCGCGGCCGCACCCGATGCCCCCACGCCTTCCACTGCGTCATCACCTTGCGCAGGCTCATCATGTCGTTCGCAGGCGCGCGAGACACGGCGACCCAATAATCCTTGCGACCGGCCTTGAGCCCTTTGGCCGTGACGGTCATTGGCTTGCTGCCCGGAAGTCGAAACTCGACCGACCCATCGCCAGTACCCAAAACACGCAGCCCACCGACCGCTGACACCTCAATGGCGTGGCCATGTTCAAAGACACTCACTGGCAGCACAGGATGGCCGGCGCCATCGAGACTCACCACAACCCGGTAGAGGCTACGCGCGCGGTCCTCGTGATTGAGGGGGTCGGCCTGCGCTGAAACAACCGAGGGCAACGCGGTCATCACGACCGCAAGGAGCAGGACCCAGATCGCCTGCGAGCGGCGCAAAGACTGCAGGGGACGGAAAATCTCCAAGGTTAGGATGGGGCGATTCACCTTGAAAAACCGGCTGATTCGCAGCTTTGTAGCTACGCGGCGGCGCAAAGGGGCAATGAGGTCACTGGGCGGGGTTTGCAAAGGCAGGGTCGTGCTCCATACTTCCGTCCGCGGCATTGTCGGTAACACGCTGGAACGATTCATGGCCTCAGTCCATCAACGCTATCGCATCATCGAGAAGATCGACGCCGGAGGTATGGCTGAGATCTATCGCGGTGAAGCGGTCTCCATCGAGGGGTTCGCGCGGCAGGTCGCGATCAAGCGCATTCTGCCATCCATGTGCACCGACAAGAAGTTTGTGGCGATGTTTCTGGACGAGGCTCGCCTCTCGATGCAACTCACGCACGCGAACATCGTTCAGATCTTCGACATTGGCAAGGCGGATGACACCTACTTTGTCGTCATGGAGCTCATCGACGGCGCCAATCTGCGCAGGTTGATGCAGCGCGCCCTGGACCGTGGCCAAGCGATGCCGATCGCGCTGGCCTGCTACACCATCATGGAGATGGCCAAGGCGCTGACCTACGCCCACGAGCGCACCGATAGCGAAGGTGTCGGCCTCGGCATCGTCCACCGTGACGTGTCGCCGCCGAACGTGCTGGTCAGTAAGCAGGGCGAGATCAAGCTGACGGACTTCGGACTGGCCAAGGCGGCAAGCCACGCCCAGCAGACGGACGCTGGCGTCATCAAGGGCAAGTTTAGCTACCTGTCGCCTGAGGTCGTCGAAGGCAAGCGCGCCGATCCGCGCGCCGACATCTACTCCGCGGGCATCATGCTGTGGGAGATGCTGTGCGGTCGGAAGTTGTTTTCCGGCAAGACGGACATGGAGACCGTCGAGCTGGTGCGCAAGGGGGTCGTGCCCAAGGCGAGCACGATACGCAAGGAAGTCGACGCAGAGCTCGACCGCATCGTGCTCAAGTCGTTGGCCAAGAATCCCAAGCGGCGTTACCAGAGCGCCCGCGCCTTTGAGCAAGCCCTCGCTGGCTACCTCTTCAAGCACAACATGCGGGTCACATCTTCGGATGTCGCCGACTTT
The DNA here is from genome assembly GCA_023954815.1 of Myxococcales bacterium. Lineage (GTDB taxonomy): Bacteria > Myxococcota_A > UBA9042 > UBA9042 > UBA9042 > UBA9042. The sequence goes on from JAGSHB010000108.1 coordinate 11,374, forward strand.
GTGGTCGCAACCCTGGCGGACGAAGACAGCGCCGGTGACGACAACTTCGATGTCGCCGAAGTGCTACGGCGAGAGATGATGGAGCTGGCCCGTTCGGGTCGTGTGGACCCCCACCTCGGTCAACTGCCGCTCGAACCAGGCAAGTTGAAGACGCGATCAAAGACGCAACTCAACGTCGACGACATGCTCGCGGAGTTACGTTCGCTGCCGTTGGAAGATGTCGAGGGGGCCGAAGACGAGCAAGCCAGCACGTCGATCGCCAACCGTCTGGATCTGGGCGAATTGAGCGATGCAAATCTGGCTCTGGATGACACAGGTGGCGGCCGTGGTTGGATGATCGCGGTCGGCATCGTTGTAGCCGGAGCCATTGCCGCCGGCGTTCTGGTATGGCAAGGCCTCCTGTAGTAGCGCGGAGCGGCCAACGATCCTGATCCTTTGCAAGCCGATCCAACACAAACCCCAGTCGGAGCCGAACTCCCGGGAGCGGACCTCATGAAATTCTTCCTCGACACCGCAGATATCGATGAAATTCGCCGGGCCAGTGCCTGGGGTATCCTAGATGGCGTGACCACCAACCCGAGTCTGGTCGCCAAGACTGGCCGCCGTTTCGATGACGTGAAGGCCGAGATCTTGGACCTGGTGAAGGGCCCCGTCTCGCTGGAAGTGACCGCCACAGACTACGACGGCATGATGACTCAAGCCCGTGCCCTCGCTGCGGAAGGTGAGCAGGTCGTGGTCAAGATTCCGCTGACCCAGGCTGGCATTCAGGCGACTGCGACCTGCACCAAAGAAGGCATCAAGACCAACGTCACGCTCTGCTTTTCGGCCAATCAAGCGCTGGTGGCTGCCAAAGCGGGCGCGACGTACATCTCGCCCTTCGTCGGTCGCCTCGACGACATCGGCAACCCCGGAATGGAGGTGGTCGCGGACATCTTGGAGGTCTACAAGAACTTCAATTTTGAGACCCAGGTGCTGGCCGCGTCATTGCGTCATCCGGCCCATGTGCTCGATGCCGCCCGCCTCGGCGCCCATGTCGCCACGATGCCGATCAAGGTCATCGAGCAGTTGTTCAAGCATCCCATGACCGACATCGGTCTCGCTCGCTTCATGGCGGATTGGCAGAAGGTGCCAGAGTGACGAAAGCGGCAGCTGACAAAAGCCAAGCGTCCCGGGGGCTCGCCCGCGAGGTGAGCACCACCACGGGGCGACGCAGGGCTCACGCGGCGTCACGGTGGTTTATCGCCTTGGCGACGATTGTCGCTGTCTTATGGCAGGGCGCGGTCCAGCCGTCTGCCCTTTGGATCATCTGGGGGCTGGCTGTGCTGGCCTGGGTTGCCAGCGTTCCCCACGTGCCGCACCGCCGGGCGCTCAGTACGGCGGGCTGGCTGTGGATGGGTTTGGGGGCCTACACGGCACTGTTATTAGTGCCGATGCCACGCGGCCTCGTCGCCGCAGTCCACCCCGCTGCAGTCACGCTTGGCGATGCGACCCAACTGGCGCTGGGGCTGCCTCAACAAGCCTACCTGCCCATCGCGACGGCCCCATCGGATGCAGCCTTTCAGGTCGCCCTCTATCTAATCTGTGGGGCACTGGCGACGTTGTATGGCCATGGCCTCATGCTGCCAAGTTCCCGATGGCGCCCGGTGCGTGATGGCGACTTGCTGGGCTATTTGTGTGCGGCAGGAGCGCTGCTGTGGCTCATGGCGCACGGCCGATGGGTGTCCACGAGCCTACCGATGAGCCTGCGCCATGCGGTGCGCGAGTGGGCGCTCATCAACCCGAATCACCTCGCGGGGCTCTGTGCGCTAGGCATCGCATTTAGCATGGGGCGCTTGCTGCGCACGGAAGACATCGCCAAACGCAATGCCTATCTGTCGCTGTCGCTTGTCTTGGGCGGCGCGGCGATCTTGACGGGATCCCGCGGCGGCGTGCTGGCCTGCGTACTCGTCGCTGGCGGTAGCTTGGCCACCATCCGCCCCGTGTGGAAGCGCACAAGAACCACGCAAGACGAGGTCGCCCATCGCAGACGGATGGACTTCTTGCTCAAGGCGCTGACCGGATTGACGCTGATAGCGATGATCGCGCTGCCATTCATCGAGACTGAAGTTCTGCCGTCCTTCGCCCGCGGAACAAACGACGGCAAGCTGCAAATGCTGGGCATCGCAGCAGATCAGGTGGATGCTGGCTGGCTCGTCGGACAGGGCCCAGGAGCGCTGCCGGTAGCGCTTGGCATGATCGACAAGGCCAATCTCAAGCGCGTCGATTTTGCCGAAAACATCGTTCTTGAGCGCTTTATCGACCAGGGAATTTGGGGAGCATTGCCATTTTTCGCGATTTTGGCGTGGCTCATGATCCGAACGGCGGTGACGTTGCGACGCGGGAGTCCAGCCTTGGCGCCATGGCTGGGTTGCGGGGCACTCATGGTCCAAAACATGGGTGATTTTTCGCTGGAGATTGCCGGCGGACTCATGCCCTTCCTTTTGGCGGCAACGCAACTCGAACGCCTCCGCACCGGTGGAGATTCGCCGCGCAAGACGAAGCGTCTAAGCTCTGATCAAGCTCGAATCTTGGTCCTCAGCGGTACCTTTGTGGCGCTGCTCCTCGGCGGGCTGGCTTTGGCCCGGGCGGATGGCGCAATGACTCGCACCGCCCGTGAGCGATTGCAGCCGCTTGGTCTCGCGCAAGCGAAGGCGGTCGTTGCAGCCGACTTCGGACACGATCACTTCGCTTTCTTAATGCTGTGCCGCAAGGCGGCAGCGGATGGCCACTTCACGGAGGCAGTCACCCTCTGCTCAAGGTCCCTCGCGTTGCGTCCGGCATCGGATGCGGCCCGCCTTGTGCGCTTCGCGGCAGCCATCGACGCCGGAGACGACAAACTCCTGGTGACTGACCTGAGCGTCCTGCTGACCAAACCGGGTGATTTGAGGCGGCGAGCTTTGGATATTTGCGCGACTCACTCGGCCGGCGAAAAGGCGCTCATGTCTGCACTTGTTGCTGATCCAACCCCATCGTACGGCGTCGGTCGGCACTTGATCGACAAACATCCTGCGCTGGTTGAGAAGTTGGCGCTCCACATCCGCAGGCGCCACCCCAACAAGCCGTACGGTATCGAAGTGCTACGCGGAGAGTTGTACGTAAAGAGGCGCCATTTCCGAGAGGCGGATCGCATTGCAACAGCGTTGATCGCCAATGAAGCGTTGGCGGTTCAAGGCTGGCGCCTCCAGGCTCGTATCTACGCGCATCTCGGCAAGAACGAAGCCGCTTTCAAGCTCTACAACCTAGTGTGTGAGCAGGAAGAAGAAGCCTCGGACGCCTGCGTCGCCGCCATGAAGATGGCGATTGCCAGTCAACCTGCGAAAACCGCATTGCAGTATGTGCGGCGACACTACAACCGCGTGCGTGGCAGCGTTGGCCTAGAGCATCAGTACTGGCTGCAACTCGGCCGGCTATTTTACAAAATGCAGGCATTTGAAGACGCGATTTCGGCGGTTCAGCGATCGTTGGGGTTGCGAAAGAATGCGCCCGAAGCGCTGGCGCTAGAGATCCGTATTCAGCTGAAACTTGGAGATTGGCGTTCGGCCGAGCGCCTAGTCGACAAGCTACCCAAAGAAGGAAGTTGGGCTACGAAACGCGTCGAACTGGCCAACGAGGTCAGTCAAACGGGCGGCAGACGGTAGCGATCGCGTGAAGCCATACGGCACTCACGCATGGGCACGGCCGTAGCGACGACCCCCATGTAGGGCAGTCGACCCGCGACGGATTTGTTATGTGTTGCGGCCAGATCGAAGCCAGCTCACACGTTGCAGCGCGGCATGCCGTGGCCGGGGTTTGACACCCTGCGTCATAGCCGATACCCAACGGCGTCCGAATGAGGTCCGCCTCGTTTGGCACTACCTGCGGCAAGACGTCATTTGGCGCCTATATTGCCGCGGACCGCGGCCAGCCCGCGACACTATTCGCGCGCGCCTGTGGAGGGCACGCAGCTCACCCCGACCAAAGGAGTGTCCGCTATGAAGATCCTCGTGACTGCCAAACGCGTCACCGATCCGAACGCCAAGCTTGTCATTGATGACGACGGCTCATGGATCGACGATGACGTCGAGTACATCCTCAACCCGTTCTGCGAAAACGCCGTGGAGGCTGCCCTGCAGATTGCCTCGGATAACGACGCAGAGACCATCGCCATCGGCATCGGTGACGAAGAGGTTCAGCGCTACATCCGCCAGGGTGCGCTCGCCCGTGGTGTCGATCGCGGCATCCATGTCGACGCTGAAGAGCAGGAGCTCGACAGTGATCTGATCGCCAAGATTCTCAAAGCTGTTGTCGAGCGCGAAGAGCCCGACATGGTTTTGCTGGGCAAACAGGCCGTCGACGGCGACAGCAACCAGGTCGGTCAGCTGCTAGCGGAGATGCTCGGCTGGCCGCAGGCTACCTTTGCATCCGAGGTCAAAGTCGAAGGTGCTGAGGCGATCGTGACCCGCGAGGTCGACGGTGGCTTGGAGACGCTGGCTGTGACCTTACCTGCCGTTATTACGGCTGATTTGCGACTGAACGACCCGCGCTACGCATCGTTGGCTGGCATCATGAAGGCCAAGAAGAAGCCGCTCGAAGAGCTCGAACTCGACGATCTCGAGCTCGACGACGAAGAGCCCAAAGTTCGCGTCGTCAAGCTGCACGAACCCGCAGGCCGCTCCGCTGGCGTGGTCGTCGCCGACGTCGACGAACTGCTGCAGAAGCTAACCACGGAAGCCCGCGTCCTCTAAGGACGCCAGGCCCCAAGCGGCCGCGGGTCCGTCCTGCCGCCCCTTGAGAGGAGATCGACATGAGTAAGATCCTCGTCATCGCTGAGTACATCGACGGTGTGGTCAAGAAAGCCACCCTCACGACGCTCGACATGGCCCGCCAGCTGGCGGACAAAAAAGGTGCCGACATCGATATCGCGGTGCTCGGCAGTAACATTGGCGGCGTCGCAAGCGCCCTCACCGGCTACGGCGCGGGCACGATTTACGTCGCTGACCACGCTGAGCTCGAGCATGCCCTGGCGCCCACATGGGCCAAGGTCATCGCCGACATCGCAGAGGAAGCGGGCGCCGACGTCATCGCAGCCTCGGCCTCGACGCTCGGCAAGGACATCCTGCCGCGCGTCGCTGCTCGCCTCGAAGCGGGTATGGCCAGCGACGTCGTCGCTGTGGTCGACACGGATGACGGCCCCGGCTTTCGTCGCCCCATGTGGGCTGGCGCGCTGCTCGCCGACGTCGTCATCGACACGGATACATGGGTGGTCACCGCTCGCGGTTCCGCCTTCGACGCGGCCCCCGCCACGGGCGGTGAGTCGACCATCGAGAGCTTCGCTGCTGAGCCCGGTCTCGGCGCCAGCCGCACACGCTTCGTCAAGTTCGACGGCACCAAGAGCGATCGTCCCACCCTCGACGAGGCAGACATCGTGGTCGCCGGTGGTCGCGGTCTGAAGTCGGCTGACGGTTTCGCCCAAGCTGTTGAGCCTTTGGCTGACGCGGTTGGCGGCGCTATCGGTGCTTCGCGCGCCGCGGTCGACGACGGCTTCTGCCCCAACGACTACCAGATCGGTCAGACCGGCAAGGTTGTCGCACCTCAGCTGTACTTCGCAGTGGCCATCTCGGGCGCCATCCAGCACCTCGCTGGTATGAAGAACTCGAAGGTGATCGTCGCCATCAACACCCGCGATGACGAGCCGATCAACAAGGTCGCCGACTACTCGCTGGTGGGCGATGCCTTCACGGTCATCCCGGAGCTCTGCGAGAAGATCGCGGCTCTCAAAGCCGCTGGGTAGGCGCCGCCTGCAATGAGTCTGAGTCGAGGCCGTCTCCTTCACTGGAGGCGGCCTCACTCATTTTTGCATGTCCTTTAGATCGTTTCGTTCGGTCATGCGTATGAGGGTGTGGGATAGTGTGCCCACACTGGAGGATGCGATGAATCGTCAGAGCTTGAGACTCGGTTTATTCATAGCGATCGCGCCGGTGACGTTGGTCTGCTTGGTCGCATTCGCCCAGTCCGGGCCCCAGCCGATCGATCCCAAGAAGCAACCGACCAGGGCCGACGGTCTGCCCGCCGACCTGTTGGCAGCCGGCGAGACCCTGTCGGTTGGCCGCGTCACCGCCGATCCGGGCTACTCCCTCGATCATCTCAAGCGCGAGATCGCGCCAACAGGCCGTGTACGTTGCCCGAAGGTCAAGAAAGTCCGCTATAAAGGCGACGTCATTCGCTATCACAGTCCGGTTTGGGTCTACGTGGACTTTCGCGATCGCTTGCGCCTCTTTGAGAAGGTCGTCCGCCAGACGGCGATCGACATCTACGGCCGAGCACCCCGAAAAATTCGCCACATCGGCACGTACAATTGCCGAAGAATCGGGCTGTGGCCGACCTACCTCAGCGAACACGGCATCGCCAACGGCATCGACGTGGCTGGCTTCGACTTTGGACCACTGCCGCGCCGCACCCCACGTGCCGTGCGAAAGGCGACACCGAAAAAGCTCCGCCGCGCCTTCAAGGTACGCATGATTCGCCACTGGCATGCGACGTCCGGCGTTGCTCACAGCCACCACCGCCGCTTCCTTCGCTTGCTTGCAGCCCGATTGGTGCTCCGCCGCGACATCTTCCGTGTGCTGCTTGGCCCGAGTTATCCGGGTCACAAGAACCACTTTCATTTCGACGTATCGCCGTGGCGATTGGTCCAATTATGAGCCTCTGGGAACAGTGAGGTGCCGCTAGGTGTTGACGCAAGCACGTGGGAAGTGGACAACTCCGCGCGGGCGCCCGACAGTGAGCCCGCGGAGCCGCGACCAGAGGATCGTCATGCATCAGTCAAAGACCCTAGTTCAACTCGCCTTTATGCTCGTGCTAGCTGCCACGCTGACAGCGTGCGGTCCGGGCTATCTCGACAAGGGGAAGCGCGTCGTCGCGACCAGCGAGAACAAAGAGATCTTCAACGTTCTCAAGGCCTACCACCGGGCCATTGAGGACCGCGACGTGCCGACGCTCAAGAAAATGAGCAGCAAGCGCTACTACGAAAATGGCGGCACGACCGACACCGACAAGGACGATTACGGCGTCGATCGGCTGCGCAACGAAGTGCTGCCGCGCCTGAAGGACAACGTCAAACGCGTGACCTTCACGATTCGACTGCTGGCGATTCGCATCGACGGCAAGAGCGCACAGGCCGACTACGAGTTCGTGGGTCGGGTCCTGCTGACCGAGGGCGGCCGCGAGAGCTACAAGGCTTGGCGTGATTTCTCGCAGATGAAGTTGATCCGCGAGGCGGGTTACTGGAAAATTGCACGAGGCATGTAGCTGGGCACGGTCGCGCCGCGGGGAATCAATGGGGCGACAAAAGCTCGATTGTAGACAGGCCCCATGCCAGGCAGAAAACCGCATGAACCGAGCGCTCATCTCCATCTCGCAGATGTCCTCCCCGGGCTCCATGGGTCCGCTGCTGCGTTTGGCCGGTCTGAGCCTGTTGCTCGTGGTGCTGCTGCCCACCCACGCCAGTCACGCCGTCGCTATTCGGGATATCGCGAGAGAGACGCCGCGCGCACGTGAGGCCAAGGAACAGATCGTCGCGGGCAATTTGGTCGCGGTGATTGAGCTGCTGACGACGAAGGGCTCCAAGGCACAAACGCCAGCAGAAAACGCGCTCCTGGGCTTTGCGCTCGGGCAGGTTGGCCAACTTTCCGCTGCACGGAAGGTGCTGTCGCGCTGCAGTCAGCACGCCGCATGCGCCCTGACGCTGGGGCGGCTGGAGCTGGACGTCGGCGACCGTCGCAAGGCGCTGGCGATCCTCGGCAAGGCGCTCAAACGCCACAAGAAACACATCCAGATTCGCGTCGCCTTTGGTCGCGCCCTGTATGCGGTCGGTCAGGGCTATCAGGCGCGGCAGCTGCTCGATCCGCTGGCTGATCTCTATGCCAGCCGGCAGGTGTCGAAGTTTTCGGACCAGATCGCCGTGGCGCGATCCCTGGCGCTCAATGGCTACTTCAAAGACGCCAATCAGATCTTGGCCGATCTGAACGAAGCCGTCGCCAACCGCTCCGAACGCAAGCTGCTGGAATACACCTGGGCTGTGCTCTTTCTGTCCAAGTACAATTTTCGCGACGCTGATCAGGGCTTTCAGAAGGTGCTGAAGATCGACGCTGCCCACATCCCATCGGTGGTGGGGATGGCGCGCATTGACCTGGACAGCGATCGGGCGCCGCGCAAAGCCAAGAAGCGGATCGACAAAGCCCTGAAAACCGCACCGACCGATCCGCGTTTGCTGGCAGTGCGTGCGGAAGTGGCGCTCATGGACGAAGACATCGACGCGGCCCGCACGTTTCTGGCCAAGGCGCTCAAACACAGCCCCCGCCATCGGGACGTGCTGAGCGTGCTCTACGCGACATGCGCGCTCGCTGATGACAAGCGCTGCATGAAGAAGACGCTCAAGACAGCAACGAAGGCCAACAAGCATGACGCGGCACCGCACATCAAGGCAGCGCACTACTTGGAAGCTGCCCACCGCTACGATCGCGTGCTGGCGGAGCTCAAGCAGGCCCTGAAGCGCGACCCAGACTCAGCAGAAGCCCACAGCGCCTTGGGCATGACCTATGCGCGGCTGGCCAATGACAAGAAGTCCTTTGCCCATCTCGACACGGCGTTTCGGGCCGACGGCTACAATGTGCGCACAGCCAACGTGCTCAACGTGCTGTACGACGGCGTGCTCAAACATATGCCAGTGCTCAAGGGCGAGTTTGTGAACCTGCGGGTGCATCGGCGCCACCGCAAGGCGCTCGAGCGCACGGTGCTGCCCTTTTTGCAGGAGAGTTACGCGATTTTGGCCGAGAAATACGCCATGAAAGCCAAGCCGCCGCTGCGGGTGGAGATCTTCCCGACGACCGAGCAATTCTCGGTTCGCACCGTCGGGCTGCCGCGTCTAGGGGCGCATGCGGTCTGCTTTGGCCACCTGATCACCAGCCGTTCACCGACGGAGAAACCGTTCAACTGGAAGATGGTCCTGCACCATGAGATGGCCCACGTCTTTCACATCCAAGCGACCGATGGTCGGGTGCCCCGTTGGCTGACGGAAGGCTTGGCGATGATGGAGAGCGTCTGGCTGAACCCGCGCTATCACCTGCGCATGGAGCGTCGTGCCTACGATCGGCTCAAGGCTGGCAAGCTGGCGAAGGTGCGTACGTTCAACCTCGCGTTTTCCCAAGCGCGCAACATGCAAGCGATCATCGACGCGTACTACCAGGCGATGAAGCTGACCCAGTACCTCAACGATACCTATGGTTTTGCCAAGCTGCGGAAGTTGGTGGCGGCGCATAAGTCGGGCAAGCCGACGGCGGTGCTGGTCAAGCGTGTGCTGGGCGTGAGCCCTGAGCAGATCGACACGGGGTTCGCTGTTTGGCTCGGCAAGCACCTGGCCAGGTTTGATCGCGACTTCCATCCGACCAAGCAATCCTTGAAGGCTCTGATCGCAGCCAAGTCCGGGAAAAAGGGCAAGAACCCAACGATGGTCGCGCTGCACCAGGCGCTTGATGCGATGCAGAAAGGACATGCGAGCGAGGCCAATCGCAAGCTGGGTGAGGCGCTGGCCAAGGCAGACCACTCCAAGAACGCCAACTTCAGAGAGCAGATCTGCACGATCAACTACCTGATGGCCGACTTGGCGCTCAAACGTCGGGACTGGAAGTTCCTCGAGTGGGTCGCGCGGGACATGATCTCTCGGACCAACTGTGATGGTGTGCGCCAGCGTCTGTGGCTTGCGCGGGCGCTGCGGTCCAGGAGCAAGGGTAAGGCCAGCACCAACGGCAAGGCCGGCAGCAAGGGCAAGGCCAGCGCCAAAGGCAAGACCAGCACCAAGGATCGCAAAGCGGAGGCCCTGGTCCACCTGCGCAAGGCTGCTGAGATCGACCCCCACAATCCCCTGGTCAAGCGGTTCTTGTTGGCGGTGCTGCCGAAGACAACC
>JAGSHB010000063.1 GCA_023954815.1 Myxococcales bacterium
GCTGCGATGAAGATCGACGCCGAGTTCAAGCTCGCGCGGGTGACCCTCGGCCAATATGAGCAGGTCATCGCTCGCATCCGCGCCAAAGCCGACACCCTGGCCCTTAGCAAACGCCAACTCGCCGCCCTCAAGGCCGACAAGGTCGCCCACAACGACAGCCTGGTGGCGCAGCGCCTGATCGCCATCGCGCGTGAGAAAGGGGATGCAAAACAGCCGCGAAGACTGGCAGCGCTGACCTACCTGGTGGGATTTTACAACCCAAAGGGCCGTAACCACGGACGGATTAGCAGGTTCCAGGACAGATTCGACCGCTTTGCCATCCGCAGCCGTGCCGGGACCTTGGCGCGGCGCTACTTCGTGGAGGCGCAGACGGTGTTTCCAGCTGTTCCGCTCTTCACGCGTGGCCGTCACCCGCCGGACACGGTGGCGCTCATTCCCAAACGCATCGCGGGGATGACGGCGTCCCTGGCCAAGGGGTTGGAGTATCGCGTCGATAACCGGCTGCGCGGCGTCGCTCGCAATCTGACCATGGTGCAGCGGTTCGCGCACCTCATCGGGGCAGACCGGCGGGAGACCATTCGGCTGCACGAGCTCGCAGCTGCGAAGTTGGCGGAGCTGCGGGCGGAACCGCGGGACCAGATCTCGGTGCTCGACGACCTGTCGAAACACTACCTCGCCGTTGGTGATGTAGCGGCAGCCAGTGGCGCGTTGACCCGCAAGAGCGCGCTGATGACCAACCCCAACCAGCTCAAGCGCGTGGCCCGGGAGCTCGAGGAGCTCAAAGCGCTCGCTCAGCAGCTCGCTCAGACGGACAAGAAGCGGATTTTCGTGGAGTTGATCGCCCACAACAAGGGCAGGCTCAGTCGCAACACCCTCAAGCAGTTTGTGGCTGGTAAACCATCGAAGCGACTCCTGCGAGAGTTGGCGCGGGCCCGTGAACCGCGGCGGTGGTGGTCCCATCGAGATCCGCATTGGTTCTGGGGCAGCCAACCCGCGCGGCTGATTCAGGGCGAGCATCAAATCATCACCGGCCCGCGCACCGACGGGCTGCGTTCCAACGCCATTCGCTACCACCGCGATGCCAGTCGAATGAACCGCAAAGACGTGCTGGTCGCCATTGGGCGCGTTCCCCTGCACAACCTGGACGCTGCGTTCGAGCTGCGGCGCAAGCCGGCGAAGGACTTCTGGCCGCTCTATGCCCCCCGCGAGGCGACCGGTCTTGATGATCTGAAGCTGGATGCTGGCGTCCCTGAGGTGAGCTTCATCATCGGTCTGCGGGATATCGACACACGGCAGGAGCGGAACCCGGAGACGCGCAAGCGCTTTTATCCACGTCCGACGCGGGGCATCGCGATTCGCATCCTGCCCAAGGGCGTGCTGGAGATTGCGCAGCTGGGCGAGAAGCCGCCGGCGGAGAAGAACCGCTTGCGGGTCATGACCCTCAAGACGCTCGCACGCAAGACGGGTGTGCGCTTTTCCAACGGGATGAAGGTGCGGGTGCGGGTGCGCGGCGCCAAGGTTGTGGTGACAGTTGGGCGAGCCAAACTGGCCTACACGTTGCCGAAGGCGGAAGCGACAGAAGGTTTCCTCGGTCTACATTTTCGCGGCTTTGGCTACACCGAAGTGCGAAACCCCAAGGTCAAGCGCAAGTGAGGAGGCCCCCATGAATAAGAAAAAGGTCATCGGAGTCAGCGTTGGCGCGCTGCTCCTCGCAGCGGCGGGCTACGGGCTCTTCCTCTTCATCGTCGCCGGGCAATTGAACCCCATTGCGCCACACTTTGCGGGCACCTGCACATCCATCGCGGGCGTGGTGGGCAGCGAAGACATCACCATCGACCAGCGCACAGGCATGGCGTTTATCGCAGCCATCGACCGCCATAAGGCGCACGCAGGGCAGCCTGTGAAGGGGGCGATATGGGGCTACGACCTCAGCACCAAGGGCAGCAAGCCCGTGAACCTGACGGCAGACTTCGACAAGCCCTTCGGCGTGCACGGGCTCAGCCTGGTGTCGGCGGGCGGCAAGACCTCTGTGATGGTGGTCAACCATGGCGCCGGCAATGTCTTCGACTCGGACGGGGACCGCATCGAGAACTTCGAATACACGGGCGGCAAGCTGGTGCATCGCGTCACCGTCAGCGACCCGAAGCTGCGCGCCATCAACGACATCTTGGCGCTGGACCACATCCGCTTCTATGCGACGCTCGACCACGGCCACCCGACGGGGCTCATGCGCAAGGTGGAGGACTACGGCCGGCTCAAGCGTGGGTCGGTCATCTACTACGACGGCAAGACGGTGCGCACGGTGGCGGAGGGCTTTCGCTACACCAACGGCATCAACATGAGCGCGGACGGCAAGACCGTGTACGTAGCGGCGACGACGGATGCCCAGATCAGCACGTTTGACCGGGACCTGAAGACCGGTGACCTCAGCGGCCGTCGTGACTTCGATTTTGATACCGGCGTCGACAATATTGAACGCGACGCACAAGGTCATCTATGGATTGGCAGCCATCCGCATCTATTCGACTTTCTATCTTTCTCAAAAGACCCATCGAGCCGCTCTCCCTCCCAGGTGCTGAAGATCGACATGCGCACCGGAGCGCCCAAGACCACCGAGGTCTACCTCAACGATGGCGACCCGTTGTCGGGCTCCAGTGTCGCTGCCCGCTGGCGGAATCGATTGCTCATCGGCACCGTCTTCGATCCGACGTTCTTGGACTGCACGCTGCCGTAGGGCCCTGCCCTTCAAAATCTGCATAAGTCCGGTGGTTTACTGGGCCAAGATGTCGGTTTTTGGCGACTTCTGCCCGCAAATCTGCTATGAGGCGCCCGCTTTCAGCGCGGTGCGACAACATCTGGACTCCAGCGGAGGACGGCATGACGGACTTACTTGCGGCACGAAGCCAGATGGCCATGAGCCTGGGCTTTCACATCCTTTTTGCCGTGGCGGGCATGGCGATGCCGCTGCTGATGGTCATCGCGCAATGGCGCTGGCTCAGGCACGGCGACAAGGCTGCCCTTGAGCTGGCCAAACGATGGTCCAAGGGCACGGCCATTCTCTTTGCGGTGGGCGCGGTGTCCGGTACCGCGCTCAGCTTTGAGCTCGGGCTGCTGTGGCCGGAATTCATGCGCCACGCGGGCCCTATCATCGGTATGCCCTTTTCGCTGGAAGGCTTCGCGTTCTTCCTCGAGGCGATCTTCCTGGGCCTGTTTCTCTACGGCTGGGATCGGCTCAAACCCTGGGTTCACTGGCTCGCCGGGCTTGGTGTGTGGCTCATGGGGATGGCGTCGGGTGCGTTCGTTGTCTGCGCGAATGCCTGGATGAATACGCCGGCGGGTTTTGACTTGCAGGCGGGTGAGGTCATCGCTGTGCGCCCCTGGGAAGCCATGCTGAATCCGGCGGCGTTCAGTGAGGTGCTGCACATGCTCATCGCTGCCCTGGAGTCGGTCGGCTTTGCCGTCGCGGCGATTCATGCGTGGGCGCTGCTCAAGAACCGGAACTCTCGCCTGCACCGCATGGCCTTGGCGATCTCGCTGACCGTTGGCGGCACCGCGGCAGTGATCCAGCCCTTCAGTGGCCACATCGCGGGCGACCATGTGGCCCACGTGCAGCCCATCAAGCTCGCCGCGATGAAGGGGCACTTCCACACCGCTCGGGATGCGGCCTTTCACATTGGTGGTTACCCCGATGTCGAGCGAGCGGAGATGCGGGGGTCGTTGGAGATCCCCTACCTGCTGTCGATTCTGGCCTTCATGGACCCACACGCCGAGGTGAAGGGGCTGACGGCCTTTCCGCGGGATGAATGGCCCCCTGTGCCGGTGGTCTACTACGCATTTCAGATCATGATCGGCATCGGATCGCTGCTCGCTGGGCTAGCGCTGCTCGTTGCCTGGTTGGCTTGGCGCCGGCGTGCGCTGCCGACCGACCCTTGGCTCCTCAAGACCCTGGTCGTGTGTGGGCCGCTTGGGCTGGTGGCGCTGGAGGCGGGGTGGACCGTCACCGAGGTGGGTCGTCAGCCCTGGGTGGTGCGCGGCTTTCTCAAGACCGCTGACGCTGTGACGCCGATGCCTGGGCTGTGGATGCCGCTGCTGGTGTTTACCGGGCTGTACCTGGTGCTCGGCGTGGTCAGCGTGAGTCTGCTCAAGCGCCACGTGTTCGCGTCGACGCTCCCCGGGGTTGACCAGGAGGTGCGCGATGACGTGGCTTGATCAGCTCACGCCGGCGCTGCTCGTGGCCGGGGTGATGACCGCGTCGGTGGTGCTCTATGCGCTGACAGGTGGTGCCGATTTTGGCGGCGGCGTCTGGGATCTGCTGGCGACCGGCCCCAGGAGAAAGGCCCAGCAGCGCGCCATCGAGCGGGCCATCGCGCCCGTGTGGGAGGCCAACCACGTCTGGCTGATCATCGCGGTGGTGCTGCTCTTTGTCTGCTTCCCCAAGGCGTACGCGGCGATCGGCACCGCGCTGCATATCCCGGTGACCGCCATGCTCGTGGGGGTGATCCTGCGTGGCACGGCCTTCACTTTTCGGGCCTACGACACCGGGGAGGGCGCCAGTGAGCGGGCCAAGGGGTGGACGCGGGTGTTCGCCATCACCAGCACCGTGACCCCGGTCATGTTGGGTGTCATCGCTGGCGCGGTGGCGGCTGGCGGGCTGACGCTGGATGCCGAGGGCCGCGCGACGACCGACTTTATCTCCGCGTGGTGGGCGCCCTTTCCCTTCGTCATTGGTGCGCTGACCCTGGCGCTCTTTGCGCAGCTGGCCGCGGTCTATCTGGCTTTGGCCCACGACGGGCAGGAGCTCGCAGAGGACTTTCGGCTGCGGGCGCTGCTCGCCGGTGGGCTGGTGTTCATCTTGGCGTGGGTGGCCTGGATGGCGGCTGAGACCGGCGCGCCGCAACTGAAAGCGCGGCTGTTGGCTGGCCATGGCGCTTGGGTGGTGCACGGCATCGCGGGCGGTGCGGGCCTGCTCGGGTTTGTGACCCTATGGCGGCGGCGCTATGGCTGGGCGCGGGCCGCTGTGATGCTGCAGACCACTGCTATCTTGCTCGGTCAAGCGTGGGGCCAACACCCCTTTGTGCTGCCGCCGAACCTGACCATCACTGCCGCCGCCGCGCCAGACAGCGTGCTGGTGCCGGTGTTGTGGGCGTTGCTGGCCGGCAGCGTTGTGCTGGTGCCGGCGTATTGGGCGTTGTACCGGGTCTTTCGGACGGCCGGGCGGCAAGCTGGCGACTGATGGCGCAGCCGCGTCTAGCAATCGTGTGACAGTGCCGCGCGTGACTACCGCACGACTACCGCACGACTACCGCGTGAACGGGTGCGGGTGCTCCGGACTGCGGTGCTGAAAGCTCAAGATCTTCGGATTGCGAATCACGCCCGATTGTAGCTCGATGGCTTTGCGGATGACGATGTCGTCTTCCCACGCATCAGGTCCCGCCATGACGGTCGGCACGAAGGGCAGCAGCGCCTTGCTGATCTCCCAGGTCGCGGCGCGCCACAGGTACGCTGGGGTGTGATCAACGGCGTAGTACATCAGGCCGTCGCCCACCTCGAACGTCGGGTTCGCGAAGCTGGTCGGGCTCGCAAAGTCAAAACCCATGTGGCGGTCGCAACTCACGTCGATGATCAACGCGCCCGACTGAAATCCCTCAAGATCGGACTCCCTGGCGAAGAAGGCCGGCTTGTCGGTGTCTTGGAAGATGCAGTTCACGATGACATCCATCTCTTGAAGCTGATGGGCCATGGGCCGGGTGCCATTGTCACCGATGACGTGAGCGTCGCCGGCCTCGTCGAGCTCAAACTGCTCGAAGTGCAGCCCCGGAATCTGGCCGTGAAGCAGCGTGTTGCTGCGCCGCGTGTAGACGGTGATGTCTGAAAAACCGAGCCCCTGGAGCGCATGGACCGAGCCGCGCGCCGTCAGACCGAACGAGATGACCGCCGCCCGCTTCTTGCGACCGTAATGCCCCGTCGTGCCGCGCAGGCTGAGCGCGTGCATGACTGCAGCGTAGCCGGCGATTTCGTTGTTCTTGTGGAAGATGTGCAAGTCCCGAACGTTCTCGCTCTTCCACAGGTTCATCGCCTCCCAGGCGATCAGCGTCAGCTCCTTGTCGATGGCCTCTTGGGTGATCTCTGGGCCTTGCACGCAGTGGGGCCAGCCCCAGATGACCTGACCTTTGCGCCACCTTGGGAAATCGGCCGCAGTTGGCTTGGGCAACAAGATGATGTCGCACGCGGCGTAGAGTTCGTCGGTCGGCAGGACACCGCCGCACTGCGCTGCGATGACCTCGTCCCGCACGCCGAAACGCTCACCATACCCAGCTTGAAAGAAGATGCGGCTTAGCAGGTTGGCCGGCAGCTCTTTGATGTGGCTGGGATCGATGGGAGCGCGTTGCTCGTCTGCCTTGTAGGACTGGCCAATCACACCCATGGTCAACGGTTTGCTCATGTACGGGGCTCCTGCTCATCACGTTAGAGCGCCGCATGCTAGAGCACATCAGGCGGTTCGTGCTAGCGGTGGGGACAAGTTCGTCTGTTCACGGAGACAGAGCGCTTGAACAGGCCGTGAGCCAGGAGCCCGCCTAAGGGCCGTTCATTAGCCGCACCCCCTAGTATGCCTTCGACGACCGGGTAGCCCCTCCAGGGCGTCTGTAGGCCCTAGAAACGGCATTTGGCCTGCAAAAACAGGTCAAAAACCACATCGCGGCGCTCAGGAGCTACATCTCGCGCCGCAAGCAGTCGTGCAGACAACAGATGCCCTGCCCTGTGATCCGCTGTATACTCTGGCCGATTTTCACGCCCAACCGAGAGGTCCCCATGACCCGCGCCTACTCCCTGCCCCATCGCCGCCTGCCCCATCGCCGCCTGACCCACCGCCGCCTGACCCAGCTGCTGCTCTGTGCTGCTTTGATAGCCATCGCGCCGCTCGCCCATGCCGGCCCCGAGCTCAGTGTGCGAGAGCAGGTGCAGGCGGCGACCAGCGTGATTGTGGTGCGGGTGAACCTGCGCGGTCGGGCGTCTGTCGTCACCACGGAGTCGCTCTTCGGCGCCAAGGTGAAGGGCCAAGCGAACTGGCTTGGGGTGTGTCTGCCGGACCGCAAGCTGCTCAAGCGCTGGGCGAAGCGTTCAAGCAAGGACCGCGAGACGCAACGGCGCGCCGAAAAGCGAGGCAAGTACAGCGCGGTGGTGTTCCTCTCTGGCAAGGGCAACCCCATCTGCGGTGTCGAGGCGATGACCATGCATCACACCAGCGCCAGCAGCGCGTTTGGGCTCTTTAAGGAAGCGGCCACGCTGGCGATCAGGGCGCACCTCCATCGCGCGCCGGCGGGGAAGCGCCCCCAGCCAAAGAAGGCAACGCCGCGCAAATAGCCGCAGCACCCGCTCATCGCCGTCGATCACCCCAAGAATTGAAACCTGCCACCGCCTCGATGCATGCTTGCGCGCCTGAGAGCACCGGAGCTTGGCGATGACACACCTGCACCTCACAAACATCTTGCTGCTCTGCCTTGCGGTGAGTCAGTTCTCCTGCGGCGGGACGAAGCCACAGACGGAGGCCTCCGCTGTCACCGTCACGTTCATGGCGCCAGGAGAGACGCCGAAGACGAAACCCGCTCCCCCTGAGAAGAGCAAAGCCAAGCGCAAGCCCAAAGCGACCGTTGACGTGGCTGGGCTGCTCGCTGCCCGTAGCGCGACAGACAAACCAGCCCCCGAGCGCTTTGTCGTGCAGTTCGACACCACCCGCGGCACGTTCCAAGCAGAGATCATTCGCGCGTGGGCGCCCCATGGTGTGGATCGTTTTTATGCCCTGGTGAAGAAGGGGTTTTATCGCAATATTGCGTTTTTCCGAGTGATCAGCGGCTTCATGTGCCAGTTCGGCATCCACGGTACGCCCGCGGTCGCCCTGGCGTGGCGCAGCGCGTCGATACCGGATGATCCAGTCAGACCAGGCGTCGCCAGCAACCAGCGCGGCTACATCACCTTCGCCAAAGCGGGGCCCAACACGCGGTCTTCGCAGCTGTTTATCAGCTTTCGCAACAACGCCAACCTCGACAAGATGGGATTTCCGCCCATTGGCCGTGTCATCGGTGGCGGCATGATGGTCGTCGACCAGATGTATGCCGGTTACGGCGAGGGTCCGCCCCGTGGCCGCGGCCCCAATCAAGCGCTGATTCACTCCGACGGCAATGCGTATCTGAAGCGCTCCTTCCCCGATATGGACTACATCAACGCCATCACGTTGGCGCTGTAGCGTTGGCGTAGTAGCGCTGGCGTTGTGGCGCTGATGTTGAGGCGCTGATGGTGAGGCGCACTGGCGACTCCGAGATTGTGACTTGTCACCCGCACGAGGAACGGCGAGGCTGCAAGTGTTGCGGTGAGTTGAGGGGCACCGCACGGAAGGAGACGCCATGCGTTTGGCGACACCACGGCCCGTCAGCCCTGCTCTGACCTCGCTACATGCCCTTCTTATCTACCTACTTCTATGCGGTTGCTCCGGCTCGCCGGACGTGGCTGTGCAGTCTGGTGCGTCTGCGAGCTCCGATGCGGGTGTGGGCGTACTCGATGACGTCAACTCCAGCCCAACAGGCGACGGGAAGACCGCGGTTGTCTACGTGGCGGCCCGTGGCGTCTCCACCCCTTGGCTCATCGTACCGGGCGATCCTAAGAACCCAAAGCAGCTTGGTCCCAGGCGCGGAGCAGGTTACGGACTGGGCGAAGGCGAGGTCTCTTACCCGCAGATCACGCCGGACGGCGAGACAGTCGTTGTCGTGTTTTATACGATGGACACCCCCGCCAAGAAGTCGGCCAACAGCGTGCCGATCCTCTTCGCCCTGCCCATGGACGGCGGCGGCGTAAAAAAGCCCATTCGCATCGCCACGGCGCCTGGTCTGCGGGCCCTGGATCGGGCCTACAACAAGACGCATGTGGCCTACGTGGCGGGTTCCTCGGTGTTCATCGCCCGGCTCGATGGCAGCGACGCCGCCAATCCGCTGTTGGTCGCGCAGCACACCGGCGCATACCAAGTCTCAGCGCCGCATTGGCTGCCTGATGGCAAGCACGTCGTCTACGCTGTGCGAGCCAATCCGGTCGGCGGCTCGTCGCAGCTCTTTCAGGTGGCGGCGGATGGATCCGAGGCCAACAAGCCGCAACCTGTTCTGGTTGGGTCGAATAGCAGCACGAAGGATGAGCAGGCCCAATGGTTAGCTGCGGTGATGCCGAGTGGGCGACTCATTGTGCGCGGGCCGGATAGTCGCCTGTATCGCGTGGGCGGCAATGGACCGCCGGTGGTCATCACGCCGGCCGGTAACTATGTGAGCTACGCGGGGCTCAGTGCGTCCGGCGACCGCTTTGCCGCCGTGTTGCGACAGAGCTCCCAGGGGCCGCGGCGTGTGGTGAGCTTGGCCACAGACGGCAGCGACGCCGACAAGCCGCACGAATTGACGAACAAGCCTGCCGCAAAGCTCACAGCGCTGATCTCGCGAGACGCTGCGGGGCTGGCTTGGGTCGCTGACGATGACGCTGGAAAGTGGGCGGTCTGGCAGTCGGGCTTGGAGGCCACTGCCACAGCCCGGCGTATCAGCACGTGGAGCCCGTCACGGCTGTACCTCACCAGCTATGACCACGGCGCCAACGCGCTGCTCGGCGCGCGCGCCGATGGCGCAGTCTTACGCTTTCGTCTCGATGCCACCGCGCCAGAGCCGCCGCAGGTCCTCGCCACCGTACCGGACATCGTCAACAACTCCTTCCCCTGGCCAGTGCTCAGTGCGGACGCCACGCACGTCCTCTATGACGCCAACACCAAGACCGGCTGGCACGGTTGGACGCAGGATCTCAAGAGCGGCGTTGCCAACAAACATGCGGGCGCGTGGTACCGCAACCTCGTCACGAAGTGGGGCTTCCTGACCCACGAATACGTGCATGAAGAGGCGGCATTCACTACGGAGATTTCGCAGGCGGATTCGGCTGATCCGGGAGCGCTCACAACGGCGGCGCCCCAGCAGTTAACCCAGTGGAAGAACGCCGCCATGACCAACGCGACGCTCTTTGGTGCGGGCACGCACCTGCTCTTCGCGTGCGAGACCCCGACACCGGGCTGGTATGCCGCCGCGACGCACCTCGCCGCGGGTGGTGGCAGCCCCAAAGCGACCCTGGTGATGCCGGAGCCTGAGGATCTAGCGGCGCATCAGAAGAACGCCTGGCTACGCGTGCCCGAAGTGGTGGCCAATCACCTTGTACGTGCCGTCGACGCGTCGCTGCTCGCCTTTTCGATTGGTGGTGCGCACGCGAATAAACCCCTGACCATCTGGCCGGGTGCCGTCGCTGCTTGGACGCACGGTCATGGCAGCGGTAACGGGGGCAGAAATGACAGCAGCGGCGTTGTGGTGCTGGCGCCCAAGCAGCCGGCAGTGACCGGACCAGCCGCCGGTGCACACGTGGTAGCGGCGACGCTCATGGACGGCCTGAAGACGCCAGCTACAGGCGCCATCAAGCCCGCGATGGTGGTGCCAGTCATGACCTTCCCTAAGACGGGGGTGCCCGCGACGGTCAGCCGTTTGATAGTGCTTCCCAGCCTCGAGCAAGGCGCCAAGGCGCCGGCTTCGCGGGTGGCTGCCGTTGTACGCCAAGGCGACAGCACGAGCCTGTACGTCGCTGCGATAGATGGCAGCGATCACAAGGCCCCGTTGCTGATGGCGTCGAACCTGCCCGGCTGGTTGATGAACGTGCTGCCGACGCGAGATGGCCAATTCGCTCTGGCGGTCCTCTCGGTGCAGCCGACGGCGGTGCCACACCCGGATCTGTTGCTCGCGATACCACTGGTCAAAACACCGAAGGACCCAAGCAAGGCCGGCTATCCCATTGCTCCCGCACAGTTTGGACTCTGGGGCTGTGGAGAGCCTGCGTGCCAGTCCGCTGCCCCGGATGGCGCCTCGCCCCGGCTGCCCTTGACGAGCGCCAACGGCAAGCACGTGGTCGTGAGTGGCAAGGGCGGCCTCTATAGCGTGCGCTTCGACGGCAAGGATGTGTCCGCGCCCACCCTGCTCGGCGCCCACGTCGGCAAGAGCAGCCCGCAGCGGGCAGGCGATCAACTGCTCACCATCAGCGGCAAGGCTCTGCACATCACTACAATCGGGGTGGCATCATCCCAACAGCAACTCACGACGACCGCTGCGAGCGACATCGTGTCCGCACGGTGGATAGAGGAGGCCAAGCGGGTGCTCTTTTTGCGCGGTGGCACGCAGTCGTGGTCTGACGCTGGCCAGCCCTTCGTCATCGACGCGACGGCGAATAAAGGCACTGGCAATCCACTGGTGGCCCCTACGTTTGGGGTTCGCAGGCTGGTGGCGCGGCTATTGGGTACCGGCAGTTTCCTGGTCGAGAGCGAGGCAGGCGGTGACCACTCACTCTACGCAGTACCGCTTGACGGCAGCAGCAGCGCCGGAGAGCCCCAAGCCATCACACCGATTGACGACACCACGGAGCGCTTCGTCGGATTGCGTTAGGTGGCGACGCCGGGTGTGCGGCGCATAGCCCCCCGCCATTGCGGGACGATGCAAGATCGACTCGCGCTGAGTTCGCCTCAGGTTGCGCGGCAATGAGGTCGAGCCTTCGCACAGAATGCTAGATGCTGTGCGGGAGTTGAAGGTCTGTTCGAACCAGGCCCGCTGCGATGGCCCGCCGGAGGTCTTCTGTGTGGGTTAGTGGGTCCGGGGCGGTACGCTCAATCGCAGGCAGCGCCGCCACCGCGTCAAGCCAGCCACACAGCGCGGTTCGCGCTTCAATTGCACGGGTAATCTCGCTGGTGGGCCGGAGCCTGCGATAGCGCAACCAGATCGGAGCGACATGAAAAGCCAGCAGGCTGGGATGCGGCGGGGTGACCGTGGCCTGTTGCAAGGCGTCCAACACCTCGCGCGCTCGCGCGCCCGGCACATCACGCTGGCCAAAGAGCGCGGGAGCCAACCAGTCGTCCACCAACGCCATCGCCAGCCGATGGCGCGTGCGGTGAGCTAGGTGCCCAGGAAACGCACCTTCAAAGTCATACGCCTCAGCCAAATATGACAGAATCACGCGGGACTCAGTGAGCACCAACTCGCCGTCGACAAGCAGCGGGATACTTCCGCGCGCCGAATAACGCTCGATGCCAGGCGGCTTGTCTCCCAACATGGCCTGGCGATGGTCGAAAGGCACGCCCAGGTGGGCGAGCAGCGCTAGTACGCGATGAGCGTACGGGCAGCCACGGTCAGAGAAGACAATCACGCGGCCCCCTCGGCGGCGCGGTTTGCGCTCTTGAACATGAGGGGGAGCGATTCGAGTGTCTCCGGGAAATACCTGCCGCGCATGCGCTCGCAGTAGCGCATCAAGTTGTCATGGGAGGCCGCATGACGAAACAGCGGATTGTCGCCCTTGACGTACACACTCACTCC
This sequence comes from Myxococcales bacterium, assembly GCA_023954815.1. GTDB lineage: Bacteria > Myxococcota_A > UBA9042 > UBA9042 > UBA9042 > UBA9042. Next base: position 12,414 of record JAGSHB010000063.1, read on the forward strand.
AAGGAACCCAAATACGCAGGCGTCCAACGCAGAGGGGCTATCGCCCAGCATGTACGACTGATCGCCCAGCAACTCAGCGAGAGCGTCGAGATCAGCCTTGCCCTGATCGACGATGACAGCTTCCTTGTGCCGCCCCATCCCGCGCGCATGTAGCTGCTTGGCAAAAGACCGACGAATCACTGTTGGCAGGAGCAAGTTGATCGGAAACGGCACCATAGTTTGAAACTCCTTGACGCGGTCCTGGGCACCCTCTCCGAAGAACAGCTGGTGCTCAAAGCACTGGTGGTAGTGCTCCTCGAGCATGCGCTGGATCGTCGTTCCCAATGCCCGCTGTCGTGCATCAAGGTGTGCGTCGAGGTCGATGTCGAGCTTGCTGGCGACGTGTTCAATGATCAGGGACGAGTCCCCCATCCGGGTGCCCTCCCACTCGATCCAAGGCGACTTTCCCTTCGGCCCCTTGCCAGCGTCGTTTGCCTCCACAATCTCGAAGGGAACCCTAGCCATGCGCAACCATGTGGCGAGTTTCAGCGGAAATGGCGCGGAGGTTTGAAAGGGCACGCCCCAGCCGGTTCCGAAGGCAAAGAGCTGAATTGGACTGGTCATAACGAGGTCTCCATGTCTGAGGTTGTGAAACGACCCTAACAGCTTTTGTTGACCAGTGGTAGAAAAACTTACCGACGGTAGAATACACTGACTAATGGTACATTTTTATGACCCCTGTTAGAATCACCGAATGAACAGACGAGCGACACTCAAGCAGCAAAGACGAGAGCTAGTTCGAACGCAGATCTTGGACGCGACGCAACATGTCGTGCTCAGGGCAGGCATCGGCGGGCTGACTCTCACTGCAGTGGCGAAAGAGCTACAACTCACAAAGGCAGCGCTCTATTACTACTTCGCCTCGAAGGACGCCCTGCTGCTTGAACTCGTCTACCGAGCCCACGCGGAGCACGCGGAGATGGTTGGTGAGGCCGTGGCAAAGGCGACATCCGGCGCAGATGCCGTTGAAGCGCTCATCCGAAGCACCACCGCGTGGTTCGGGGACAACAAGGATGCCTTGCGCCTAGCGTTTCTTGCCCCACAGTTGGGCCCTCTCGTCCCCACACCACCGGAACAGTTGGAGCGAATGCGCCCGCTCAACGAGCTGATTTTCGGCGCAGTGCAGCGGCGCATCGCGGCGGACCAGAAGTTGCAGCGAATCCCAGCGCACATCGATGGCAGACGACTGGCGTTTGTCGCGTATACGTCAGTTCTCGGCATGCTGACGATGGAAGGGTTGGTCGAGCGCTCAGATGATCCGCTGGTCCATTCACGTAAAGCGATGACCGATGAGTTGGTCGAAGCCTTTGTTGGGCGGCTCGCCTGACGTTGCGCACCATTGAAGCAACGGATTGAAGTGGTAGCCTGCGCACGTCGACGCATTTTGCGACGAGCAGGAGCCCGCTTGAGCCCCATCTACCCGACCTACGACCAGCCGACCCGCAAGGGAGCCATTGGCTTTCTCAACGACCAGATCTTGGTGCGCGACGAACACGGCCAACTGAGCACGGATGAGTCGTTTGTGAGCTTTCTGCTGGCGTTCCGGCGGCACTACGACCGCGTTGTGCTCTACAGCCGGGTCGCTCCTGAAGTGGTCATCGGCGGCGCGGCGGTGCCTGTGGGTGGTTCAGGTATCGAGGTTGTTGAGCTGCCGTTCTATCCACGTATCGCGAACCTGTTTTCGTCACCGCAGAAGTGGTGGCCGGCGATCGACGCGGTGCTGAAGGGGCCCAAGGGGCTGGCGACGCTCGATGCCCTCTGGCTCAACACCGGTCACCCGGTGAGCATGCGCGCCCTGTCATTGGTGGGAAAGAGCGAGCGACCCCAGCTGGTGGCCGCCCTGCGTGGCAACTATGAGACCGATGCGGCGTTGCGCGATGGCAGCGGCGGGCTGGGTGGCCGTGTCGCATCCCTTGTGCAGACTGCGACGCTGCGCGGGTTTGCGCGCCAAGCGCGGCGACGCGGGGTGCCCGTGCTGGCCTATGGGGGCGTGGCTGTGAGTCGCGCTACGGCTCTGGGCATGACGGCGCACAACTTTGAGACCACGTTGGTGCTCGAAGCGGATCTGAACAGCCCGCCGGACGCCGACCCAACGCTCGCTGCTGACTTGCTGGTTGTCTGCCGACTGGTGCGCGAGAAGGGGCTGGACCGGCTGCTGGCGGGTTTGCCGAACATCACCAATGGCGCCGGTGAGCCTGCGACGCTCGCTATTGTCGGCGACGGCGTGCTGCGGGAAGAACTGCAGGCGCAGGTGCAGCGCCTTGGGCTCGCGGATCGGGTGCGTTTTGACGGCTATGTGGCGCACGGCCCGGCACTGCTGAAGCGGCTACGGTCTGCCAAGGTCTTCGCCCTGCCCTCGCGCACCGAGGGGCAACCCGCCAGCGTCATCGAGGCGATGTCCATGCGAGTGCCGGTGGTCGCAGCTGCGGTGGGCGGCGTGCCTGAGCTGTGCGGTGACGGGCGCGGGCTGATTGTGGACGCGGCGGATGAGGGATTCGTGGACCGGTTTGCCAAGGCCTGCACGACGCTGCTGCAAGACGTTGAGCTCCAGAACAGTCTCAGTGAACGGGGATTTGCTCGGGTGTCCGAAGTGACGCTGGAGCGGCAGGTGGACCGGGCCGTGGCGATCCTGAGAGGCGAGCACTAGCAGCGTGCGGCGTAATTAAAATTACTGTCGCAGCACACTGCTAGTTTTCTTCATCATTGGGGGGCTAGGAGCGCCCCCAGTCGCGGCGAGCCGCGACTTCCCCATCCCAGCAGACTGCGCTCCAAATGCGTCCGTCTGCGAAAAATCGAGAAAAGGCGCAGTCTGCTAGACAGCTTTGCCGCTAGCGTGAGTCGCTAGACCACAACGGCGCGAGGCTCGCTATCCGAGGCTGCTGTAGTACGCCCAGATGGCGACCAGCGGAATGACCAAGCCAGCGCCGGTCCACCACTTGCCACGACCGGCGAGGCCGACACGTCCCTTGTTCATCAACAGCCCACTGATGGCCAAAAAGATGAGGATCAACGCAAAAGCATCGGCCACCCACGTCCACAGCCCCTTGATGTGATTGAGATGCAGGACGTTGAACTCAAATAGCGCGGCACGCGATGTGACCCGCTTCATCTTCCCCACGCCGGTGGAGATTCGGACCTTGACCTCGCCACCTTGCTGCAAAAACAGGGTAAATTCATCAACCCGCGAGTGCAGACGGCCCTTTATTTCAGTCTTGTCGAGATGCAGCGCGGCGGCAGCGTGCCGCTCCATGGCATCGAGGTCCGTCTTTGACGGCAATGGCCCCACGGATATTGGCGCTTGGGTTATCTGGTAGCTGGGGTTCCAGTCATCGACGTGATTGACCGCCAAGCCGCTAATGGCATACGCGATCGTCAGCCCGGCGATCAGATAGCCGAGATCACGGTGCAACGCTCGTAGCTGTGCGCGCCACTTCACCGGCGGACTCCCGGCCTATTTCTTGTCGCGTAAAACAGCGCCCACACCGTCAAGACGGATGATGGTCATGGGCTTCGTCACCGAGGCGACGTCGAACTTTTCGCCCTTTTCTTCGGCCTGGTGGGCCATGTAACGCTTGGTCTGGGCCAGGTTGAGCGGGATCTTGCGAACCACGCCCTCGGCCACGGCGAACTGCCCTTTGGCGCTCATGGGGAAGACCATGACGCCGTCGCGCACCTTGAACCGCAGGTTGGATCCGGGCTTGTCACCAGCCATTTTGAACCAGCAACCGCGCATGGGGCACACGTCCATAACGATACCCTCGACCCGTACCCGCTTGCCGGCGTAGCCGTCGACATCGGCGAGCAGCGCGCTCACTTGCACGGTTGGGATGGCAGAGACGCCCTTCCCGTAGACCTTGCCTGCGACGGCTGCGGCACCTGCACCGGTCGTAGCCGCGGGGGCGGCGGCTGGATTGGCTCCAACGGCTGCAGCGGCGGGCATCCCGGGGCAACCTGGAGCGTCTTTTCCAGCCTTGGCGTGAGCTCCGCAAGCCACCTCAGCGGCTGGCGCTGCGCCGTCTTCGTCTGCAGCTTTCGGGGCGGGTGCGGCTTTGACCGTCGGTACGGCAGCTGCCGGTTTCGCTGCGGCGGGCTTTGCGGCGGCGGGCTTTGCGGCGGCTACGGGAGCTGGGGTCGCTTTGGGTTTGTCCGCTTTGCCACACCCTCCTAGAGCGAGCGTGGCACCAAGGGCAGCGGTCAGTGCGGTGGTAAGCGAAAGATTGCGCATGGGTCGACTCCAGTCTGATTGCGGCCGGGAGGGTGCGACTCCACCTACGAGATGGTCAAGACATTTCGAGCCGTCACCCTGCCCGCGGTGACAACAACCAGTCGCCAAAATCTCTTTGCGACCCGCCTACATCTGGGAATTGAACCCAATCGAGCGCGACAAAATGCCGCACTCTCGTCAACTGCTTCCGGTGATTCAATATCACGCTCTGCAAAGTGCCATGCACTTTGCGAAACGCCGCGTTTACGGCCTTTCCGCATCAAATTCACCACCAATACGGCGTAACGGCACACGGCAAACCGTCTCATAGTCTGCCCCCGCCCGATGCTGCCGGCTGTGCATCAAATACAGCTCCCCTACCTCAAAATCCGGCGTCCGAAACAGCCCACGGCCCACCAACCACTCGCCCACCTTCGACTGCGGCACATTGCCCAGCCGGGCCAAGGTCACATGCGGCGTGAACCGCCGCCGCTCACGACGCAGCCCAACGTCCGCTAAAAGCCCGTCAATCTGCCCCTTGAGCGCGACAACGGCTTCACTTTTCCGCGCCCCCGCCCACAAGACGCGCGCCCTGCCCCGCGGAGGGAAATGGCCTACGCCACCCAGCGAAAGTCGAAACGCCGGCGCGTCGAGACGCATCAACGCCTCTTCAACGCGCGCTGCTTCATCTAGGCGAACATCACCGATAAAACGCAGCGTCATGTGCAGCTGATCGGGCGCACACCACCTGGCACGGGGCACCCCCCACTGCAAATCACTAAGCCGCTGAACGACCTCAGCCGGTGGAACAAGAGCCACAAACAGTCGCTGCATGACGCGCCCCTGGTAGCTGTCTCCCCACTTCTGAGCACCCAACGTCGGCCGGGCATTCCCGCATCACCGCAGGTAGATGACGCCCTTGTTCCAGATGACACCCTCGTGCTGCGGCCCCTCTTCGCGCGAGCGCATCTCAAAGTCGGCCGCGGGTTTCTTGAGCTTGATGTACTGCGAGTACTTCTGACTCGTGACCCCATTGCCCAGCTGAATGTTCTTCGTATTCATGCTGTACATCTCAGCCGTCGGCCCGAAGCAAAAGCTGCCTTGCCACTGGGTGCCATAACAGTCGGTGTACGCATCGAACGTGTGTCCAACGCCAGGCGTGTAACCTGTCAACTGCACTGCGTTCTGTCGCATCTCGGAGTAGACCGGGAAGTGGTTGTACTTGTTGAGCGCCAAGCAGAAGTGCGAATTCGCCGTCGAGCCGTTGAACTGATCCCAAGAGCGCCACATCGCGCTGCTCATCTCGCACTTGCCACCCGAGATGAGGTTCTTCAACACGGTCAACTTCGATAACCACTCATTGTCGATCTTGATCCAGCCACCACCGAACAGCTCCATCTCGCAGTAGAGCTGGTACTTGCCGCCCGCGCCCGTCGTGCCGTCCGGGTCGACCCAATACACGCCGCTCGGTGCTGTATCCCACTGCGTCTTGATCTCCTTGCAGCTGAGCGCCGGGTTCACATCCGAGCCCTTCGAGCACGTGCCCTGCAAGCAGATGCCCACGTCGCCGCACTTGGTGTTGTCCGCCAAGTTGCTGTGCAAGCAGCCCTTCGCCGCATCGCATGTATCCGCTGTGCACGGGTTGTTGTCGTCACAATCGACCTTGTCACCGATGCACTGCCCGCCGGCGCAGGTGTCGTCTTTGGTGCACTTGGTCCCGTCGTCGCACGGCTTGGTGTTCGGCGTCGCCTGGCAGCCTTTGGCCACATCGCAGAAATCGTTGGTGCAGAGCTGCCCATCGTTGCACACCACCGTGGTGCCTGCACACTTTCCACCGCCGCAGATGTCCTTGCTCGTGCAGGCGTTGTTGTCGTTGCACGCGTTGGTGTTGTTGGTGTTCTTGCAACCATCCTTGGCGTCACAGCTATCGGTCGTACACGGGTTGCCGTCGTCACAACTCACCGAGCTGCCCCCAGCGCACTTGCCTGAGGCGCACTTGTCGTTGAGCGTGCAGGCGTTGCCGTCGCTGCATGGGTCGGTCGTGTTGGTGAACACGCAGCCCTTCGCCGGGTCGCAGCTATCGGCAGTGCAGAGATTGCCGTCAGCGCACGTCACGCCCTGCCCTTTGCATTGCCCGTTTGCGCAGATGTCCTTGTCGGTGCAGGCGTTCCCGTCAGTGCAGGCGAGCGTGTTGTTGACGTTCTTGCACCCGGTCTTTGCATCGCAGCTATCGGTCGTGCACGGGTTGCCATCGTTGCAGTTCACCTTCGTGCCGCCGGCGCACTTGCCCGACGCACATACATCGTTGAGCGTGCAGGCGCTCCCGTCGCTGCAGGCCTCGGTGTTGTTGGCGTGGAGGCAGCCCTTGCCCGTGTCACAGCTATCGTTGGTGCACGGGTTGGTGTCGTCGCAGACCTTCGGCGCACCCTTGCACTGTCCGCCAGAGCAGGTGTCCTTGTCTGTGCAGGCGTTGCCATCTGTGCAGCTGGCCGTGTTGTTGGTGTTGCTGCAGCCCTTGACCTTGTCGCAGGCGTCGGTGGTGCACGGGTTGTTGTCATTGCACGATACCGTTGTGCCGCTGACGCACTTGCCCGCATCGCACTTGTCACTGAGCGTGCATGCGTTGCCATCGCTGCACGTCGCCGTATTGTTGGCGTAAGAGCAACCCTTGCCAGGCGTGCAGCTATCGGTGGTGCACGCATTATTGTCGTCACACTGCACACCCTGACCGACACACTTGCCGCTCTTGCAGGTGTCCCCGCTGGTGCACGCATTTCCGTCGTCGCACGTCTTCGTCGTCTGGGTAAATACGCACCCTTTGACCTTGTCGCAGCTGTCATCCGTACAAGGATTGCTGTCATTGCAGACCCGCGGCGTACTGCCTACGCACTTCCCGCCAGAACAAGCATCCACCGTCGTGCACGCGTTGTTGTCGCTGCACGGCTGCGTATTGGCTGTGTTCACGCAGCCCTTGGTCACATCGCAGCTGTCCGTCGTGCATGCGTTGTTGTCGTCGCAGACCTTCGGCTTGCCGCCCTTGCACACGCCGAGCGCGCAGGCATCGGAGTCGGTACAGGCGCTGCCGTCATTACACGCCTTGGTGTTGTTGACGTTGACGCAGCCCTTGACCTTGTCGCAGCTATCATCCGTGCAGAGATTGTTGTCATCGCACTTCAACGCCGTGCCGCTCACGCACTTGCCAGCGGCGCATTTATCACCCGCGGTGCAAGCTGTTCCGTCACTGCACGGCTGCGTGTTGGCCACGCTCGTGCAGCCCGTCTTACCGTCGCAAGCATCCGTCGTGCAGGGGTTGCTGTCGTCGCAGTTCTTCTGCCCCGCAGCCTTACAGGCGCCATCGGTGCACTTGTCGCCGGTGGTGCAGGCGTTGCCGTCGTCGCAAGCGGTCGTCAGGTTGGTGAACACACAGCCCTTGACCTTGTCGCAACTATCCGCCGTGCAGACCTTTCCGTCGCTGCATGATAACGCCGCGCCGCCGGTGCAGTTGCCGCTCTTGCACTTGTCTCCATTGGTGCAAGCGTTGTTGTCGTTGCAATCGTCGCTGTTGGGCGCGTTGACACAGCCGGTCTTGGCGTTGCACGTGTCCGTCGTGCAGGGGTTGCCATCCGCGCAGACCCGCTGCTTGCCGCTCTTGCAAACGCCACCCGTGCAGGCATCGCCCGTGGTGCAGGCGTTGCCGTCAGTACACTCCGCCGTATTCGCCGCGAAGATGCAGCCCTTGACCTTGTCACACGAGTCGGTGGTGCATGGGTTGCTGTCATTGCAGACCGCCGCCTTGCCTGGCGCGCACGCGCCGCCGTTGCACAAGTCACCTAGCGTACAGGCGTCGCCATCAGTGCACGGCGCCGTCGTGGCCACGGCCTTGCAGCCCGTCTTTGGGTCGCAGTAATCCGCGGTACACGCGTTGCCGTCGTCGCAGACCACGCTTGAGCCCGGCTTACACGCGCCACCTGAGCATGCGTCGCTCTTGGTGCAGCTGTTGCCGTCATTGCAGGCGCTGGTGTTGGCCTTAAACCCGCACCCTGTCTTGGAATCACAGGTGTCGTCCGTGCAGCTGTTGCCGTCGTTGCACGTCGCCTTGCCGCCGCTGACGCACTTGCCGCCCGTGCACAGGTCACCGCTGGTGCAAGCATCACCGTCGCTGCAGGGCAATTTCTCCAGGTTGATGGCCGTGCAGCCTTTCAACGGATTACATACGTCCAACGTACAGGGGTTGTTATCATCGCACTTGATCCCGGTGCCGGGCTGACACACGCCCGCCTTGCACTGGTCGCCCTTGGTGCACGCGTTGCTGTCGTCGCAGCCGGCCGTATTATCGGCGAATATGCAGCCCTTGACCTTGTCGCAGGTGTCCGTGGTGCAGACGTTGGCGTCCTTGCAGGCCACCGGTTTGCCAGCCTTGCACGCGCCGCCGCCACATTGGTCGCTGATGGTGCAGGCGTTGCCGTCGTCGCACGGCAGCGTGTTGTCTTTCTTACCGCAGCCGGTCTTAGCGTCGCAGATATCCGTCGTGCAGGGGTTCTTGTCATCGCAAACCGCCTGGCCGCCCGCCTTGCACACGCCGCCGCTGCAGGTGTCGCCGGTGGTGCATGCGTTGCCGTCATCGCACTTGGCCGTCGAAGCCGTGTTGGTGCAGCCCTTGACCTTGTCGCAAGCGTCGGTGGTGCAGGGGTTGCCATCGTCGCAGGCCTGAGCCTTGCCCGGCTGGCATTTGCTGTCTTTGCAACGGTCGCCCACGGTGCAGGCATTGTTATCGCTGCAGGGCGACTGATTGGCGGTGCTCTTGCAACCCGCGTTGGGGTCACAGTTCTCGGTGGTGCAGTGGTTGCCGTCGTCGCACTTTGGCGGCTTGCCAGCGACACAGGCGCCAGCCTTGCAGATGTCACCCTCCGTACAGGCGTTGCCGTCATCGCACTTGCTAGTGGTCGGCGTGTTGACGCAGCCCTTCTTCGGATCGCAGGAGTCCGCAGTGCAGGGGTTGTTGTCGCTACAGGTGACCTTCGCGCCCGGCTTGCATGCGCCATCGGCACAGACATCACCCTTCGTGCAAGCGTTGCCATCGCTGCAAGACGTCTTCGCATTGCTCGTCACGCAGCCCTTTTTGGGGTCGCAGCTGTCGATGGTGCAGACCTTGCCGTCGTCACAGGCTACGGGTTTGCCGGCGGCGCACTTGCCACTGGCGCACGCGTCACCCTTGGTGCAGGCGTTGCCGTCATCACAAGGCGCGGTTGTGTTGCTGCTCTTGCAACCCGCCGTCTTGTCACAGGTGTCTGTAGTGCACGGGTTACCGTCGTCGCAGGTCTTCTTCTGACCAGCCACGCACGCGCCCGCCTTGCAGGCGTCGCCCACGGTGCAGCTATCCCCGTCTGAGCATGGTGCAGTGTTCGCTATCTGCTTACAGCCCGTCTTGGCATCGCAGCTGTCATCCGTACACGGCTTGCCGTCGTCGCAGACCTTGGCCTTGCCGGCAGTGCAGCTGCCTTTGGCACAGACGTCGCCGGTGGTACAGGCGTTGCCGTCGTCACACTTGTCAATGTTGTTCGCACTTTTGCAGCCGCTGGCCTTGTCGCAGACGTCAGTCGTGCAGGGGTTACCATCGTCGCAAGTCTTGGCGGTACCGGCGGTGCACTTGCCGCCCTTACATGCGTCCTTGTCGGTGCATGCATCGCCATCATCACAGGCGATCGCATTGCTCAAATTGCTGCAGCCACCCTTGGGATCACAGCTGTCATCGGTGCACGGATTTTTGTCGTCGCAGCTGGTCGGATTTTGACCACCGCACTTGCCGTCCTTGCAGGTGCCAATAGCGGTACAGGCGTTGCCATCGTCACAAGGAGCGGCATTGTTCTTGGACTGACAGCCGATCTTCGGGCTGCAGCCATCGTCGGTGCACGGGTTGCTGTCGTTGCACACCAACGCGTCACCCGCCACACAGGATTTGTCCTTGCAGGCGTCGCCGTTCGAGCATGCGTTGCCGTCGTCGCAAGACAACGTGTTGGTCGCGTGCTCGCACCCCTTAGTTCCGCAGCTATCGGTCGTGCATTGGTTGCCGTCGTCGCAGCTCACCTCGTCGGTCTTGCCGTTGCAGTCGTCGTCGACCTGGTTGCAGGCCTCTTCCGTCAGCTTTGGGGTCACTTTGCAAGGGTCGATACACACGCCCTTTCCTGCATTGATGGCGCAGAGCAGTCCCTTGTCGCAATCAGACTGCGCGGCGCACCCGCAGCCCGCTCCCCCGGGACACGTTGGACCCGCATCTGGTGTGCCGGCGTCCTGAGAACCCGCGTCCTGAGAACCCGCGTCCTGAGAGCCAGCGTCCTGAGAACCCGCGTCCTGAGAACCCGCGTCCTGAGAACCCGCGTCCTGAGAACCCGCGTCCTGAGAGCCAGCGTCCTGAGAACCCGCGTCCTGCGTGCCAGCGTCCTGAGAGCCGGCGTCCTGGGTGCTGGCGTCCTCTGAGCCCACATCTGACTGGTCGCCCGCGTCTGGTGTGGTCGTCGTGTCTGCGCCACCAGTATCCTGCGCAGTCGTGTCCTGCTCGTCCGCGTCCGCAACCGCGCTATCAGCCTCTGTTCCCGTTGTGTCGGACTCCGTGGCGTCGGACTCCGTGGTGTCGGACTCCACAGCACCGCTGTCGATTTGCGGGATATCCAGCTCTGGCGCAACGTCCGCTGAGACGTCAGCCGCCACGTCGTCATTGATATCGCTGACCGACAACGTGTCGCCTGCGTCGAGCGGTACGTCCGCACCGGTCACGACGTCGATGCCCCGCTGAGTGCCATCGGAAATCCCCGTGATGTCGTGATGGGAGTTGGCGTCAACTCCTGTAGCGCTGGGGCCAACGACCACAGAGTCTGTCGACGTGCAGCCAGCTGCCATCAGAGCGATGAGCACAACGAGGCCGACGCCTCCGCTGCGAGAAACAAGAGACAAGACACGATCAAAGCGCGCGGTCAGGGCTGTCATGAGGACGACTCTCCCGTAAAGGGTCCAAGAGGGGTTGGACCGTCATTACACGGAGTCTATCGATCTCTGGCGCAGGATGCAGCATCGACGACGCAAATCGCCGTATTGAGCCGTATTCTCGGTGGATGCCACCCCATCGCGAGCCGGCTACTGGGAGCATCGCTATGACCCGAACGCAAATTTGAAGGACCGATGTGCAAGTGTGAGGAGCACATCCAGCCGTACCGACGACCGGTCCCCCATCTTTCATCAGCTCCGAAACGACGCGATCTCGTCCCGCGAGATGCCGGCCGCCGGTAGCCAGCGATACACCTGCTTGCGATCACCCCCGAGCACACGACCGATGGCGTTGATGTTGCCGCTCTTGGTCCGCAACAGCTCTTCTAGCGCAGGGCGCCACGGCGCCTTGGACAGTGGGTGCCGCTCCGGCAAATCGGCAGGCCGCTGGGCTACTTCGGGCAATGGTTCCGGTGTCATAGTCACAGGCGGCGCGTCGCTGGAGGCTGGCACGACGATGGTCGGTGGCAGACTCGCGACCGGGGTTTGGCCCTCGTCGAGCCCCCGCACGATTCGCCGCAGCCATGCTGGTCATCGTCAACTACGAACCTGGGGATCAGACGCCCTCGACGGCCAACGTGCGCCCCGGCGACGAGGATGAAGCAGGCGCCGATGCCCCGCTGCGTGAGCGTGCAGCCCACCTGCCCGTCGCCACAGCCGCGGCCGTCCAACAGCCGGCGCAGCGTCGCGAGCGCACCGTGTTTGAGCTCAATCGAAGGGACGTGCTCGCCGCCATCGACCGACCCGGCGCGTTGGGCTCCGCTCGTCCAGTCTATAAGGCCGGCAAGATTCAAGGCATCGGGCTGGGCGTCGAACCCAATTCACCACTATCTGCCATTGGGCTGCTGCCCGGTGACGTTCTGACCGCCGTCGATGGCAAACACATCACCGACTTGTCTGCTGCGCTGGCGTTCGTCGCCAAGCTCAGGCGAAAGCGGCGGGTGACGGTGCAGGTGCAACGCAGGGGTGTCGCACGCGTGCTGCGTTACTGGCTGCGCTAGTGCGCTGGGAGTCTCGGACACGCGGAGCTATTTCTGGTTGGCCCGCTGCCTGCGTAGCCGGCGCTTTTTCCGTGCGCGACGCTTCATCCGCCGTTGCCGAATCGCTTCCACCTCGGTCACATCGCGATTGAGCACCTGCATCTCGACGTCTTTGGGCCCCTCGAGCTTGCGGCGCTTGATCATCATGTGGACCTTGTAGACCCAGCCGCGCTTGAGCCACTCGTGAAATTTGCCGAGGGGTTGCACGTAGTAGCGATAGTCCTTGTTGATGGACCACGATCCGGTCGTCCGCAGCACCACAGACTTTTCGTCGTGGGGCAGCGCCCACATGTTCTTGCGAAACTGCTTGCTGTAGCGCCAATAGGTCTCCGCGTTGGACAGGTAGAGCAGTCGCACGGGCACGCCCAGCTTCTTGAGCACTGCCCCGATGCCAACCACGCCCTCATCGTCGAGCAGGTTGGCGCTGAGGGTGCGCACCCGCCCAGCAATGATCATGTCTCGAACGAAGCTGTACTGGCCCTGATCGGTTAGAAAGCAGGCGACTTTGCGTTTTTTCATGGCCCGGCGAAGCATGCGTAGTCGCGCGCGCACGTTGGCCTTGTTGAGCCACACCACGCGGACGATCTCCGACCGTTTCTTCGGTGGCAGCTTGGCGTTGAGCATCTTCTTGAGCTCTTTGCTGCGGGCCCTGGACCACCACGACATGAACTCGTCGGGGGTCTTGGCCTCCCGGAAGATGAGGTGGTAGGCGGCGTGTAGGTCCACAACCCACGGATCGTAGTCCATTTGAAAGACCAGCTCCGGCTTCTGCCACCCCATGAAAAGGTAGGATTGGTCACTGCCCACGCCGACATAGGCGCCGCCCAAATTGGCCACATGCGGCAGGAAGAGCTCCATGTTCCACTCGTCACCGGCCATGTAGTGCTTGCCCACGAACGCCTCGGCGACGCCCAGGAGTTCTTTGGTCGGGGGGTCCTCTGGCGAGGAGCGAAAGATCTTGTCGTCCTTGGCGCTCAACGGCGAGATGGCGAACGACGCTGCCGACGTACAGAGCAGCGTGGCCAAGACGACAAGACGCAGGGCGGCAACGGCAAAACCAGGTCGGGTGGTGCGGCGAGCAGAATCGCGGGAGATGTGGGCGGTGCGCATGGGTCCTCCGATCAGTCCAGCGGAAAGTACCACCGACTGGCGGCAACGCCATCTCTGGTTGGTTGACGAAAGGTTTCGGTTGCAGACCCGAGGCGATTGCGGTTGATTGCGGCACCTGTTGGCCATCGCGGCTGACGACTTCAGATGTGTCCGCGCCCACCGCGACCATCACCGCGGGCGTGCCCATGTCGAACGACAAGCTTCATATCATCGACGAGGGCGCCCCCAGGCTCGACCATCTCTTGGTCTCCCTCGGGCTCGTCACATCTCGGCGTCGCGCGTCTCAGGTCATTCAAAGCGGCAAGGTGGACGTGAACGGTCAAGTTGCTACGGCGGGCGGCATGCCCTTGCCACCGGGCGCGTCAGTGCAGATCGACTGGAATCGCAAAGGTACAGGGCGCAAGAAGGTGACGGCACGCGCTGTTCTGAGTCAGCGACAGATTGGGCTCGTCCATGAAGACGCCGATGTGCTGGTCCTGAACAAGCCCGCTGGGATGCTGACCGACACGGCAACCGCCGGGCAGGAGCGCGCGAAGAACAGCCTACGGCACTACGCGGAGCTGTATCTGCGGCATCAACACGTCAGCCCGTTCGTGGTGCATCGCATCGATCGGGATACATCTGGCCTCGTCCTATTTGCCAAGAGCACCTACGCCGGCAAGCAGCTGAAGGAGCAATTTGCCCGCCGTACGCCGAGGCGCGTGTATTGGTGTGCGGTGCAAGGGAGCCCAGAGACCGACAGTGGCACGTTTGAGCATTGGATGGCGTGGAATAGCCACCAACTGATTCAGCAGAAGGCGGTGCCGAACTCAAAGGGCGCGGTGCTGGCGTCCGCGCAGTGGCGTGTGCTGTCCCGGCAGCGGGATATCACCCTGCTGGAGGTGCGGCTGCACACGGGGCGGCGCAACCAGATACGGCTGCACTGTCAGCTCAATGGCTGGCCGCTGGTCGGGGAAAAGCAGTACGTCGACGAGCATCATAGGGCCAAGGGTCCACGCCTCCGGCGCCAGGCGCTGCACGCGCTGCGGCTCGCGTTCTCGCATCCGCAGACAGGGGCGACGTTGGCATTTGAGGCGCCGCTTCCGGCGGACATCAGCAACATTGGCGCGCGCAAGTCCAAGAATAAGGCCGACGCGCCGGCTGCTGAGCCGCGCAAGACGCCAGCTGCGTCCGCTAGCGACAGCAACGAGGCACCGCCGACAGCAGCTGACAGCACCGTTGGCGCGACCGATGGCCAAGCCGCCGATGGCGAACCCGCGGCTCCGTCAAAACGGCGTAAACCGAGGCGCAAGAAGCTGGCTGCGGCTCAGCAGCCGGCGGTGAAATCGACCAAACCCAGGCGCAGAAAGGCCAAGATGGGCAAGGGAAAGTCATGAGCGACGGCACAACCTTCGAGACGCTCAACTTGACGCCCGCAGTGCTGCGAGCCGCAGACGAATTTGAGGCGCCCACCGCGATTCAGTCCCGGGCGATTCCGTTGGTGATGGCAGGCGGAGACGTCGCAGCTGAAGCGCAGACGGGCTCGGGCAAGACCGCGGCCTTTGTGCTACCGCTGACAAGCATGCTCGAGCGAGAGTTGAGCGCGCAGGAGCCCCCCTACCATCGGGGTCCGGCGCGGGTGTTGACCCTGGTGCCAACACGGGAACTGGCCCAGCAGGTGGCGGAGAATTTCCGTCACTTCGGCCGATTCACAGATAGCGAGCTGTCGGTCGTGACCGTCATCGGTGGCACCTCCATCGACGCCCAGGTGCAGGCCTTGCGGGCCGATCCGATGGTGATTGTGGCGACCCTGGGCCGACTGTTGGATCTGATGGAGCGAGATGCCGTCGATCTGAGCTGCGTGCGCCATCTGGTGCTCGACGAGGCTGACAAGCTGCTCGACCAGAGCTTCAAAGATGCCCTGACGACCCTGCTCGAAGCGTTGCCAGTCCAGCGCCAAAACCTGCTCTTTACCGCCACCCTGCCTCACAAGGTTCGGTCGCTGGCCAGCCGCGTACTCCAGGACCCCACCGTGGTGCGGGTGGGTTCGACGCAGACACCGGAGACCTTGGTGGCGCAGCGGGTGTTCCGCGTCGACCGGGTGAAGCGGCGGCCGCTGATGCAGCACCTGTTGGCGGAGCACAAATGGGCGCAGACGCTGGTTTTTGTGGCGACGAAACGGGCGACGGAGAACCTCGCCGCCAAGCTGCGCGGAGCCAGGTTTCGGGCGACAGCGCTGCATGGCGGGTTGGACCAAGCGGAACGTGAGCGGGCTCTGGCGCGTTTTCGGTCGGGTGATGTAGCGGTGTTGGTGGCCACGGATCTGGCTGCGCGCGGCATCGACGTGCCCAGACTCGACGCGGTGGTCAACTTTGACCTGCCCCGCTCGCCGCAGACCTATGTGCATCGCATTGGGCGTACTGGGCGTGCCGGGGAGACGGGCGTGGCGGTGTCGTTTGTGGACCATGACACCGAGATGCACTTCCGGCTCATCGAAAAGCGCATCAAGCTGTGGCTGACGCGAGAGAACCTGCCTGGCTTTGAGTTGACGGGACCGGCGCCCCGGCGACAGAAGGGTGCCGCCCCCGTCAAGGGCAAGCGGCCGAGTAAAAAGGACAAGTTACGCGCATTGGCGGCGGCAGCGAAGCGGGATGAATCCCCGGATGAATCTCCTGGCCAATAGCGAGCCGAACCACCCGAAAGTGCCGCCCTCGGCAGGAGTAGTCATGCGACGTCTCACCCACAACGGCCCAGGCTCCGTCCACACTGGCACCCTCTCCGCTGGCACCGGTACCATCGGAGTCCTGCTCATTGTCGGATTGCTCTCAAGCTGCGCGGGCACGGACGGCGTGCTTCGCAAGGAAGGACCGCGCTACTTCGCCGAGACGCAGAGTTGGCTCGACGGGCTGCGCGTCATGGGTGGGCACGGCTATTGGCTGGTCACACGCGGGTACCACACCGGCGACGACGTGGTGAGTGTGGCGAGCAACAAGCGCTTTTCGCATGCCAGCATCCTCGATCTGGAGAATCTGGAGGTGATCGAAGCGGTGGGCACCGGGGTCATCCGTACGCCGCTGCTGAAGTTCCTCCGCGAAGCGCACCGCGTGCGGCTGATTCGGCCGAAGGGGTGGACGCCAGTCAAGGGGCGCGCCGCGGTGGACCGGGTTCGGGCCCAAATCGGTGCAAAATACGACTTTCTGGGGGTGGTTGGCGCGCCGTCTAAGAAGCGTTGGTACTGCTCCGAATTGGCTGCTTGGAGCATGGGCATCAAAGTGAATCAGGCGGGGACGAGCCACGTGCTGCACCCGGCGAATCTGCACAAGTTTGGCCAGTTGCTGTGGGATACGCAGGCGCGGGATGGCACGCCTGACAAGCCGGATGAGGCGCTCATCGCGCGGACGCAGGCGTTGCGGGACGAAAAGTAGGCGCGGCGTTGTACGCATGCGAGCGTCTCAATCGACGAGGCTCGAACGACGGCGGCGAACCGCGATCCACACAGCGCAGCCCATCACGAACAAGCTACTCCACGGAGCCGGACCGTTGCCCTGCCCCGCCGTGCAGCCATTGCTGCCCTCGGATGACGGCGGAGAGGGCGGCGCTGAGGAGCCAGCATCTGCTTTGACGACATCGGCCGTCGCCTCGTCGGCCTGTGCCTGTGTGGTGTCCGGCGAGTTCGACTGCGTCTCCACGTTCGCGGTCGACGCGTCCACAGAGATGTCGTCGCCCTCGGAGCTGTCATCCTCAACTTGACCATCCGCAGTTGCGGCGTCCTCGGATGCAACGTCCTCGGATGCGACGTCCTGGACCGGCGTAACGTCTTGCCCCGGAGTGAAGGCGTCTGTCTCCGGCGAAGCTGCATCGACAGCGGTCGCGTCCTGCGCGCCGGCGACGCCAGCGTCCGAGACTGCGGCTGAATCGCCCGCCGCCGAATCAGCAGTGGCCGCATCGCCACCCGAAGTCGGACCGGCATCCGAACCCGTCGCTGCATCCGTTGAGGCGGCATCGGCAGACCCACCGTCTGGTGAGCTTGATACGTCGGCGCAGCCCCCAGCCGCGCCCTTGCAGGTGCCCGCCACACAGGTATCTCCCGTGGTGCACGGATTGCCGTCATTGCAAGACCCCGAAGCAGGAGCGAAGACACACTTGCCGAGCGAGGTGACGCAGCTGTCCGTGGTACAGACTTGGCCATCGTCACAGGACATCGGCTGGCCGCTCTTGCACGCGCCCGCCTTGGCGTCGCAGGCATCCTTGAGCGTGCAAGGATCGCCGTCGCTGCACGGCCCGCTGACTTCGGTATGAACGCAACCACCTGCCTTCACTGTGCAAGTATCCGCTGTACAGCTGTTGGCATCGTCGCAGTTGTTCTTTGCGCCAGGGGTGCACCCGCCAGTCTTGGGGTCACAGACAGCGCCCACCGTGCATGGATTGCCGTCGTCACACGCGCCGCCCACCGTTGCGTGGAAACACTTGCCGGTAGCCGGATCACAGAGGTCGAGCGTGCACGGGTTTTTGTCGGCACAGGCAGTGACGCTCTTCGTTACGCAGCTGGCGGTGAACAGGTCGCACGCATCCCCCAAGGTGCACTTGTCGCCATCATCGCAGGGGATCGCCTTTTCATCGTGGGAGCAGCCGGTCTTGGGTTTGCATGAATCGACGGTGCACGGGTTGAGGTCGTCGCAGCTCTTGGTGCTGCCGCCGCCGCAGATCCCCTTGGTACAGACGCCACCCGTGGCGCAGGGCTTGTCGCTCTGGCAGGCCGTGCCGTCCGCGAATGGCGAGCTCAGTGAAGACGAGCAAACTCCGGTCTTCGGCTGGCAGGCCGCCAACTTGCAGCTTGGGCCGCAGGGGCTCTTGCAGGTGATGATGCTGGCAGGATCGACCTTGCACTTGTACGGGGCCTGGGCCATGTCGCAAAACAGTGCGCCGTTGCACTGGTTGCCGTCCTCCTGGCCCATGCAGTCCTGATTTCGAGCGCAGCCGCACATCGAATAACCGCTGCTACACTTGCCGTTGACGCACTTGTCACCGGCAGTACAAGGATTGCCGTCGTCGCAGGAGCCACTTTTCTTCAGCGTGTACGAGCACTTTCCCGCAGCACACAGATCGATAGAGCAGGTATCGCCATCATTGCAGTGGGAATGCGCCCCCTTGGCACAGACACCGCCGCTGCAGGTATCAAAGGTGAAGCACGGCTTTCCATCGTCGCAAAGCGCCGGGATGGCCTCGTGCTGGCACAGTCCCTTGGCGGCGTTGCAGCTATCTCCGGTGCAGACGTTCCCGTCATCGCATACGCCGCAGACACCGCCACACCCAA
>JAGSHB010000168.1 GCA_023954815.1 Myxococcales bacterium
CATCCGGCGATGGAAGACTACCGTTATCTCGATCAGCTCGATTTCTCGCCATTGGTGCGCGCGGTCACGTTCACGACCCCGCCGTCCGCAGCGCAACTCGACATGCCAGGCGGCGCCCCGCCTGCAGCGACCGACGAGGACGAAGACGAGGCCTTGGCAAAGCTCGATCCGACCGTGGTCGAGCCTGCGCAGCCAACCCCGCAGGCGCAGCCCGAGCCAAAGCACGTCGCGGCGCAGGATCACCCAGAGAAGCCGCTCGGCAAACCGCTCGGCAAACCGCACGGCAAAGCGCACGGCAAAGCGCCTGACAAGCCAGCGGCTAACAAGAAGGCCGTGGTGCCGGCTGCACTACAGATCACCGATGCCACCATCGGAAAACCGCTGGCATTTCTGGAACATCCCGAGCGCATGGATGCCTTTTGGCAGGCGTTGGTCGCCCGGGCGGAGGGCAAACAGAAGCACGTGCGTATCCGCCACTACGGCGATTCTCACTTGGCCAACGATGGGCTCAGCCATGTGTTGCGCGTGATGCTGCAGCGGCGCTTTGGCGACGGCGGCCACGGCTTCATGCTCGCCTCCTCGCGTACCCAGTGGTACCGCAGAAAGGGGGTTCGCTGGTCCAGTGGCGACTCTTGGAAGCCGCGGAATTTCTTGGGCGGCAGCCTGCGAGATGGCGCCTACGGCTACGGCGGTGTGGCGGCGCTGGGTATCGCCGGGTCGAGCTTTCGTGTGCGCACATCGAAGAAGGGCGCCGGTCAAAAGGCCAATCGCTTCGAGCTATTTTGGCGGGGAGTCGGGCCAGCAGCTGTGCAGGTGCGTATCGACGGCAAGACCGAGGTCGTCAAACTACGCGGGGACAAACGTGACGCCTATCGCTCTTGGGACTTGGAAGACGGCCCCCACAAGATCAGGGTGCGCGTCACCCGAGGCAGGGCGCGGATCTTTGGCGCTGCGCTCGAGCGTACCGAGGGCATCACCTACGACAGCCTCGGTATCGTGGGCGCCCGGGCGCGCCGCTGGCTCAATGCCAACGCCGAGCACATGGCCGCGCAGCTCACCCATCGCCCGGCGCAGCTGGTGGTGTTCAACTACGGCGGCAACTCTCGCAACGACAAGATCAGCGAGGAGCGCTACATCGACAGGTTCGAAAAGGTCATCGCGCGCCTGCGGCTCTCGGACAAGGAGCCGTGCCTCATCATTGGCCCGACCGATCACGGCAAGAAAAAGCGCGGCAAGGTCATCAGTGATCCCAAGACGGTGCGGATGATTGGCTGGCAGCGCACGTTGGCCGACAAGGCTGGCTGCGCGTTCCTCGACAGTCGCGCGCTCATGGGCGGGGATGGCGCCATGGGGCGCTGGGTCAAGAAGGGCCTCGGATGGGCCGACTACGGTCATCTGGCGCCCAAAGGACAGCGGGTGCTCGGCAAAGCGATTTATGGCACCTGGATGGCGGGATTACGGGCTTATATCCAGCGACAAGGGGACTGAACCAGGACTACAGATGGGCTGCGCTGCGGACCATCTTTGGATCCAACGTGATACCCGAGCCCTGCAATAGCGCCCACAAGAAGCGCTCCGCTTTGAGGGCATAGCCAGCCCGGCTCAGGTGCACGTGATCCTTACGGCCGAGCCCGTGAGCAACCCATCTCAGCATGCCGCCGCGCCCGCCCATCGCGGCCGCAGCATCCCAGAATCCGCAACCAAACTCGGCGGCGACCTTCTTCTGGGCGGCAATCACCAAGTCTTGTTGGCGACGATGACGCCGCACGCCGTGAGAGTCGGGCCGATGGGGCCTGTCGGTCGGGCCGACGAGTAGGCAAGCCGCCCCAGGCGTCGCTCGCTTGATCCGTTGCAGTACCCGCCGCCAACGCGCCACAAAGCGGCGGATCGGCCGGTGGGTATCGCCGACCGCGTTGGTGCCATACGCCAGGACGAGGAGGTCTGGGCTGCGCCGCTGCACGTGTCGCCGCCAGTTCTTCTCCCGCCAATGGAGCTGGATACTGCCGCGCATACCCGGGATGCCCATCTGATCGAGCACAACACCGGGGGATTGTCGCTCCATGACGACGCCGTACAGGTACACGGGGCCATCGCCCGCCGGCTTTAGTTCGACCGTGTGGGCACCGTCCGGCAACTTCCAGCGCAGCTCCTTCGCCTGCCGTTTACGGCCGCTGGTATCGACCTTGTGGGTCTCCCCGTCGATGGTCACCAGCAGCGTTCCGCCCTTGCGGCTGGTGCGGATCCACACCTCGACCACGTCCGCCTTGCGTCCGCAGATGTTGTCGACACAGGTCGAAAAGCGCACCCACTGCTCCGGGTCGTCGCTCTGGACCGCCACGCCGCCGTAGCCATAATCGCCCACAGGAACCGGATCCACCTGCCGATGGCGCCAGACTTTCCAGTCCTTGGACGCCTTCACGTTCACGTCCTGGTGGCGCAGCCCGAGGTGCCAGCGGACAGGCATCATGTAGCCGTGACCAGCATCGCCGAGCTTCATCTGTAAGGCGCGACGAACGTGACCGGTCCACAGGTCAGCAGCCGTATGCGATGCGCCCCAAAACGCGATTTTGGCCTGGCCCTTTCCCGCCTTGGCGCGCGCGAGTGCGGCGTGGAAGGGCGCCATGGCCTGACCAGATGGATCGTAGATCGGTTGGTCGAGTCGGGTCGCTCGTGGATCTCTCGGATCGAGCGGTACGGGCGGCAGCGGCGCCGGTTTCCGCTTGCGACGCCGCTTGGCACTCCGCTTGCGCGCCCGACGCTTCTTCTTGTGCTTCCGAACTGATTTTCGGCCCTTGGCGTGGACCGATTTTGGCGACGTGCCCACGCTCGCGCCGCCACAGCTGACGAGCAGCGTGGCGAGGAGCAGCGACAGCAGATGCCGCAGCACGATTACTTGGGATCCCGTACGTGACCTTTGAAGACCGCGCGCTTGATCCGGTTGCAGTCACATCCCCACGAGGCGGGTGCCTTCGCGCAAACCCGGGCCGCGAGCAGCCGGTGGCCTTTGCTATTGGGGTGGATGTGGTCGAAGTCTCTGTAGGACTTCTTCAGGTAGTTGCGCGGCACGGAGCGGGCCTCCGCGATGAGCTTCGCCTTGTTCTTTTTGCGCTTGCGGTACCGGCTGCGACTGAATTTGCGGGCGAGGGGTGCGGCGGGCAGGAGCGCGGCGTCGCTGTTACGTAGATGCGAGTGAAAGACGTCGACGGCGCGGTCTGGCACCTCGCCTTTCATCCACTCGTGTGGGTGCTTCTTCGCGCGGGCGCCGAGGGCTTGGTCCGGCGTCAGCTTGCCAAGCAGAAACGCGTTGATGCGCTTGGTAGCGCGCACGTAAAAGACGCCGTTAAATCCGCGAAATCGCTTGTCGGACGGGTCTCCCCAGGGAGTGAGGCTCAGCGCGAAGGTCTGAAAGCCATTGTCTTTCGCCAGCTTGAACATCTTGGCCAGGTTGGCGTTGGTCATCTCCGGCGAATAGACCGAATTGAGCCCACCCTGAAACAGCAGCCACGGGCGCTTGCCGCGGACCTGTTTCATCAGCCGCCGATCCCCGATCACCGCCTTGCGAAGGCGCTTGACGAGGGCAGGGCCGCCAGCGCCGACCTTGGCGCGATTGACCACCTCTAGATTCTTGCACCCGTGCTGCAGAAACTGACCGTAGTTGCCTCGGTAGTACATGGAGATCGAGCCGCCCACGATCACCGCTTTGACGGTGCGTGTCGGGTCCTTGAAAGGCCCCTTGGCGAAGGCCTGTGCTCCCATCAGCACTACAAGAAGTAGCACCGAGCTAGTGAGCAAGCGGGCGAGTAGACGGGACAATAGACGACGGCGCATAGGATGAGACCTCCAACGCGGAGTATGGCCCGAAGGGGGCCGGTGCCAATAAAAAGCTGTGCGCGGCGGCACGGGAGAGTTGACGGGCCATGGCGCGGGATGATTCATCCTGCCGTGGCGTAGCACGTCTCGCTCACCGGCGACACCGATGTGTGCGCTGATCTGGCCGACCTCTCTCCTTGGAAAACCCTGTGCATACACTGCCTCCCAGACCTGTCTACTCCGATGAAGAGGAGGGCACGTGGCGTCTGCTTCATGATCGCCAGACCGATAAGTTGGCGTCTGCGGCCTGTCGGCCCGTGCTCGATGGCTTGCGACTCGCCGGCTTCGAAGGCCAACGTATCCCGAGTCTGCGCACCCTATCTGCCAACCTTCAGCGGCTGACGGGTTGGCAACTCACCCGGGTCGAGGGACTCGTCGCCGAGCGGCCATTTTTTGAGCTGGTCGCGTCCCGTCGCTTTCCCGCCACGGACTTCATTCGCAAGCGGAAAGACCTGGACTACACCCCGGCGCCGGATCTCTTTCATGATCAGTTTGGTCACGTGCCATTGCTGACATTACCTACTTTCTGCCGGTTTTTTCAGCGTTTTGGCTTGGCAGGACAGGGCGCGGATGACGACGCGGTGGAGGCGTTGGCCCGGATCTACTGGTTCACCGTCGAGTTCGGTCTCATCCGGCAAGACGGAGAGCTCAAGGCCTTTGGCGCCGGGTTGGTGAGCTCCATCGGCGAGCTCGACCACGCGCTGTCACCGAGCGTGACCGTGCACCCATTTGATCTGGATGCCATGGCCGCCCGGCCCTTTGTTACGACCGAGATTCAGGCTGATTATTTTGAGGTGCCGTCGTTTGAGGCACTCGAGCAGGCGTTCGACGCGTGGGCGGTCGCAAGAGGATTGCTGCCGCCAGAGGCTGCTAAGCCTTACGAATAGCGGTGTCCCAGCGTTGTCGCAGGTCTGAGCTGATCGCGCTTTGTCCCGATTCGCTGCGGAAGCGTCGCTCTTCGTGCCAGGTTTCCTTGGCCGCCTGCACGTCTTCGAAGATTCCGACGCCGATACCGGCCAAAATCGCCGCACCCAGGGCAGTTGTTTCCACCACCTCCGGGCGAACCACGTCGCAGCCCAACAGCTCAGCTTGCATCTGCATCAGCAGGTTGTTCGCTGAGGCGCCGCCGTCGACGCGCAACTCCGACAGCTCACGACCAAGGTCGGCCTGCATGGCTTCGAGCAGCTCGGCGCAACTCATGGCGATGCCCTCCAGCGTCGCCCGGGCCAAGTGGGCGCGCGTCGTACCGCGGGTGAGCCCGGTCACGATGCCGCGCGCATCTTCGCGCCAATGGGGGGCACCGAGACCTGCGAGCGCTGGCACAAAAGTGACGCCGCCGGTGTCGGGCACGGATGCGGCCAGGGTCTCCACGTCGGGGGAGTTTTCGATAAAGCAGAGGCCATCCCTGAGCCACTGAACGGCGGCGCCGGCGATGAAGACGCTGCCTTCGAGCGCATACGCGAACTCGTCGCCCACCTGCCACGCCACGGTCGTCAGCAGGCCATGCTCGGAGCCGATGGCTTCCGCGCCGGTGTTCATCAGGAGAAACGCGCCGGTGCCATAGGTACACTTGGCCATGCCGGCTTCCGTGCACAGTTGACCAAAGAGCGCAGATTGCTGATCGCCTGCCATGCCCGCCACCGGGATGCCGTCTGGCAGCCCGGGTACGCCCTGCGTGGTGCCGTATACATGGGCGCTCGGGGCGACGTCGGGCAGGATTGCCGTCGGTACGCCGATGAGGTCGCACATCGCCTCGCTCCAGGCGCGCTGGTGGATGTCGTACAGCATGGTGCGAGAGGCGTTCGACGGATCGGTCACGTGAGCCGCCCCGCCGGTCAGCCGCCAGGTCACAAATGTGTCGATGGTGCCAAAGGCCAGCTCGCCGGCCTCGGCCCGAGCCCGCGCGCCGTCGACGCGATCGAGGATCCAGGCCGCTTTGGTGCCGGAAAAGTAGGCATCGACAACCAAGCCGGTGGTCTTCTTGATCAGCGCCTCATGGCCTGCGTCCCGCATCGCTGCGCAGCGGTCGGCCGTGCGGCGACACTGCCAGACGATGGCGTTGTGAATCGGCGCGTGCGTCTGCCGGTCCCAGATGACGGTGGTCTCACGCTGATTGGTGATGCCGATCCCGCAGATGGCCTCGCCGCTGACCCCGGACTCCGCCAATACCGCGGCCACCGACTCGGTCACCGATGTCCAGATGGCCTCGGGATCATGCTCAACCCAGCCGGGCTGCGGATAGATCTGGGGGAACTCGCGATTGACCTTCGCTGCGATGCGGAGGTTGGTGTCGATGAGCAGCGCGGTGGTACCGGTCGTGCCCTGATCGATGGCGAGGAGGTAGCGTTCCATGGGGGCTCCTTCCGCCCACTCACGGAGCGGTTACTGCACGTGAGCTAGATGCGGTCGGTGATGCGGCAAATCGCGACTTTCAGATAGCGAGACTCGTCGTGAGCCGGGCCACCGGGGTGGTCTGCCGCCGCACCGCGCACCTCGAGGACCTGCACGTTGCGCCCCGATTTACGGCCAGCGTGGGCCAACATCCGCAAGAAGGTCTGCTGATCGATTCGTCCCGAGCACGAGCAGCTGACCAAGTAGCCTTGTGGCGGCAGCGCGCTCATGGCTGTGGCGTTCAGATGCACGTACTTACGCAAGGCGTCGTCGATCACATCGGCGCGCGTCGCGAACTTGGGCGGGTCTACGATGATGAGGTCGGGGCCATTGGGGTCGGTGCCCTCGGCGTAGTCGCGCAGCACGTGGACCGCGTCCCCACACCAAGCCTCGACCTTGTCAGAGACCTCATTGGCTTCGGCGTTGGCCATGACCAACTCCACAGCGCCCTGGCTTGCGTCCACACACCGCACATGCTTGGCGCCGGCCTTGGCGGCATGCAAGCCGAACCCGCCGCCATGGCTGTAGCAGTCGAGCACCCGCAGGCCTCGCGCCAGCTTGGCCACGGCGATGTGATTGCTGAATTGATCGGTGTAGATCCCGCTTTTTTGCCCAAATTTCGGCTCCGCACGCATCTTGATGCCGTGGTGCAGGTGCCAGATCGAGTCAGGAACCTGGCCTTCCAGGCGCTGGACGCCGGGAGACAGCCCTTCGCTGGGATGGGTATCACCGGCGGTACGTACCACCACCCATTCGCAGCCGTGAGACGTCAGCCAAGCCACCGCCGCGTCGCTCATCCGAGCAGCACCGGCGGTAGAGAGCAGCACCACAGCGCCATTGCCGACCCGGTCGATCACCAGCCCTGGCAGTCCGTCACCCTCGGAATTGACCAACCGGTACGCATCCGTATTGCCTCGGGGCAGACCGAGCGCCGTCCGCAATTGCGTCGCTCGATTGAGGCCGACCACTACGCGATCACCCAACTCGGGCAAGCTCTGGGGCGGGTTTTCGGCGTCACCCAGCGACATCACACGAACGCGGATCTGGCTATCAGCGTTGTGGTAGCCGTGACCGATGTACTCGCCCTCAGGGCCAAAAATGGCACACACCTGCCCAGCAGATGGCTCCCGCACAGTCGGTGGCATGCTATGCGCAATCGCACCGCCAAAGAGCCACGGGTGCCCCGCTGTCGCGAGGTTGACGGTATTGGGCGTGAGCACCACCGACCATGCGTTGGTGTAGCGGGGCAGATTTTCAGGAACCGGCAGCTTCGGTCCGCGGCTCTTGCCCCGACCACGCCGCTGTGCCTGCTTATGCCCGCGCCAATCCTTGCGGCCTCCGGACTTGCGCCCTCTTGATTTGTCCGCCATCTCAGTCCTCGTCGTTGGCAGCGTCAGAAACTGCATCGGGCGAAACCTGGTTCGCTTCAGTGGCGGAATCGGCTACAGCCGAAGTCTCTGTGGTCGTCTCGGCTGCGACTGCCGCTTCTGTCTGCTCAGAGACCTCTTCTTCCTCGAGGTAAATGTTGTCGAAGCTGACAACCTTTTCATTCTTGGCGAGCACGATGACCTTGACGCCCATGGTGTTGCGGCGAACCACACGAATCTGCCCCACGTGCGTGCGGATCAGCTTGCCATTGTCGGTCAGCAGCAGCACTTGGCTGTCGGGGCGAACAACGCGCAGACCGACGACTTTGCCGGTCTTGGTCGGCTTGCCGCCCTTCGTGGTCTTCAGATCGATCTTACCGAGGCCACCACGCCGTTGGATGCGGTACTGACTCGGAGAGGTGAGCTTGCCGTAGCCATTTTCGGAGATCGTCATCATCACGAAGCTGTAGTCGCTGGCGCTGCCCTCGTCGGCGCCCTCATTCGCTTCGTCATCGGCGACTGTGTCGTTCTCCTCGGCCGCCAACGCGGCTTCGTCTGCCTCTGCGTTGTCACTGTTTTCACCAAGCTCGCGAATCGCCTCCGCGCGCTCGTCGGTGTGCAAGACAGCCATGCTGACGACTTCGTCGCCGTCTTTGAGGGTGATGCCCTTCACACCTCGCGAAACCCGACCCATAGGGCGCAGTCCCAAGTTGGCCTCACGGTTGTAGCCGCTGCGGAAGTGAATCGCGATGCCGTTGCGCGTCGCCAGCAAGACAGTGCTGTTGGGGTAGACCAACCGGGCATCGATGAGGTCGTCGCCCTCTTCGAGCACGATGCCGATAATGCCGGTTGACCGGATCTTGCTGTACGCAGCCAACGTCGTCTTTTTGACCTTGCCGTTCCGGGTCGCGAGCAGCAGGTGCGCGTCTGGATCGTCAAACGTCTTGACCGGGAGGACTGCCTTGATGTCCTCGTCCTTATCCACTGGCAGCAGGTTGATGACCGGCTTGCCCCGCGTCGTGCGTGTGCCCTTCGGCAGCTCATAGGCCTTCAGTGAAAACGCGCGACCCTTGCTCGTGAAAAACAGAATTGGCTGATGGGCGGTCGCCACAAACAGGTCACTCACGACGTCGTCTTGCTTGGTCGTCATGCCCGTCTTGCCACGGCCCCCTCGGCGCTGTGCACGGTATTCCGTCAGCGGTGTCCGCTTGATGTAGCCCGTGGTGCTCAGGGTGATCACCATCTCGTCGTCAGCGATCAGATCTTCCATTGATAGAACGCCGAGATCGTCGACGATCTTCGTACGGCGGTCATCGGCGTACTCATCGCGCACCGCGATCAACTCGTCGGTGATGATCCCCATGAGCAGGCCGTCTTCAGCCAGGACGCGCTTGAGCCAGGTGATGGTCTCCATGAGCTCGTCGTGCTCGATCTTGATCTTGTCGCGCTCCAAACCGGTCAGACGCTGCAGACGCATGTCCAAGATGGCTTGTGCTTGACCTTCCGTGAGGCTGAAACGCTCGACCAAGCGCTCTCTCGCCGTCGGCCCATCGGGGCTCGCCCGGATCAGCTCGATCACCTGGTCGAGGTGGTCGAGGGCGATCAGCAAGCCTTCGAGAATGTGGGCGCGCGCCTCCGCTTGACGCAGCTCATACAGGCAGCGCCGGGTCACGACTTCACGGCGATGATCGACGAAATGCCGGATCATCTCTTGGAGCGTGAGCACCTGCGGCTGGCCGGCGACAATCGAGAGATTGATGATACCGAATGTCGTCTGCAGATTCGTCAGACGGTACAGGTGGTTAAGCACAAGCTCAGCGATCGCATCGCGCTTGACTTCGATGACCATCCGGATGCCGTGACGATCGCTTTCGTCCCGCAAATCCGAGATCCCCTCGATCTTTTTGTCGCGCACGAGGTTGGCGATGTACTCGAGCAGCCGCGCCTTGTTGACCTGGTAGGGCAGCTCGTCGACCACGATGCGCTCGCGGCCGCTCTTGTCCATCTGCTCGATGTGCGTGAGCGCCCGCACCTTCAGCTTACCGCGGCCCGTTGTGTAGGCGTCGTAGATGCCCTGGCGACCGTAGATAATGCCGCCCGTGGGGAAATCCGGACCGCTGATGTGCTCCATCAGCCCGCCGACCTCGATCGCCGGGTTGTCGATGAATGCGATCGTGGCGTCGATGACCTCGCGCATGTTGTGCGGCGGGATATTGGTCGCCATGCCGACAGCGATGCCACTCGAGCCGTTGACCAACAGGTTGGGCACCCGGGTCGGCAGCACGGTCGGTTCGCGATCGTGACCGTCGTAGTTGTCTTGGAAGTCGACGGTCTCTTTATCCAGATCAGCCAGCAGCTCATGGGCCAGCTTGGTCATCCGGACTTCGGTGTACCGCATAGCAGCGGCCGGATCGCCATCGATCGAACCGAAGTTACCCTGACCGTCGACCAGGGGCGCACGCAGCGAGAACGTCTGCGCCATACGAACGAGCGTGTCGTAGACCGCCGTGTCGCCATGGGGGTGATACTTACCAATGCAGTCACCGACAATACGTGCCGACTTTTTGTAGGCCGCATTGTGGTTGTTGCGCATCTCGTGCTGCGTGAACAAAACGCGGCGATGCACCGGCTTGAGACCGTCGCGCACGTCTGGAAGCGCGCGGCCGACGATCACGCTCATGGCGTAGTCGACGTAGCTCGAGCGCATCTCTTGTTCGATGCTGATGGTGTAGGGATGGGCCTCGAAGTGCCCGTCGCCGCCGTCATCGCCACCATTGCCACCGTCGCCGCCGTTGCCGCTTTCATCGGGCGACAGGCCGCCTACGTTGTGATCGCTTGACGCGACGGGCTCTTCCGTAAGGATTTCGGTCTCAGCCATGGGCTCCTGCCGTGGTTGGGAGGGCTCGTAGGGCGATGTGGTGGTCGCCCCCCGCCGAAGGGCGAGTCCCGTACACTGCCAGCCATCTGCCGGCGGATTCGGGGGGGCGCATGATACGGCCCAGGCGACTGGATAGTCAACCCCAGTGGAGTCCTGAGAGAGCCCGAAAATACAGCAAAAAAGCGCAGACTGTCGCCATCTTGCGAGGCACGCTCGGACTTCACACGGCTCGGCGCGAGATTTGCCGGTGACAACCCTGCGACATGCGTTGACTCAGCCCGTGCAATCCGCTACTCCCTCGGCCCCGCGGCAGCCGCCTCTCGTGTCGTTTCAGGGCCCTGGAGCGTCGCCGCCAATCGGCAGACTTGCGTGGCCCTATGCGTGGCCTCGCCCAGGGAGCGCAGCAATGAGCACGAAGAACGTCTTGGTCGTGGGCACAGGCACCATCGGCGAACCCCTTATCGCGATGTTGGTCAAGAGCCGAGAGGCGTTGGGCATCGATCGTGTGCTGTTTCACAAGCACACCCCTTTGAAAACAGACCGTTCAAAGGTGTGGGCACTTCAACGCGCCGGCGCAGAGCTCTTCGTCAACGCCGACCGCACCCAGGCGTTCAAATCCCTCGATATGCATCCTGTCGGCAGCTTCGAAGAGGCCATCGAGCAGTCCGCGGTCGTCATCGATTGCACGCCCATCGGCAGCCGGATGAAGGAAGAGGTCTACTCAAAGTACGCCACGTCCGATCGCCTGTTCATCGCCCAGGGTTCTGAGTTTGGCTTTGGCCACATGTACGCCCGCGGCATCAACGACGACACGTTGGCAGACGCACTAGCCGGCGACGGCGGCAATTTTATCCAGGTGGTGAGCTGCAACACGCACAACCTCTCTATTCTGTGCCGTCTGCTCGGCTTTGACGGTGACGAAAATGTGCTCGAAGAGGGCCGCTTCCTGTGCATGCGCCGGGCGACCGATACGAGCCAGGACACGCACTTCATCCCGGCGCCTTCCGTCGGCAAGCACGGCGATGCCCAGTTCGGTACGCACCACGCTCGGGACGCGTTCCATCTCTACCAGACCAAAGGCCAGGACCTGAATCTGTTCTCCAGCGCGGTCAAGCTCAATACGCAGTACATGCACTCGCTGTACTTCCAGCTGCGCCGGTCCAAGCCGATCAGTCTCGACGAGGTCAAGGCGCGCCTCAACGACGATGAGCTCGTCGCGATGACCCACAAGGATTCGACCGCGACCGTCTTTTCCTTCGGCCGTGATCACGGTCTGTATGGCCGGATTCTCAATCAGACGGTGATTGTCGAGTCGACGCTGACGATCCGCAACGACAACGAAGTGATCGGGTTTTGCTTCACCCCGCAAGACGGCAACAGCCTGCTCAGCAGCATCGCCGCCACTTGTTTTCACCTCGATCCAGAGACCTACGAAGAGCGGATCCAGGTGTTCAAGCCGTACTTCTTCGACGAAGTCTAGCAGCGAGCAGCGCATCTGAAATAACTGTCGCAGCACGCTGCCCGTTTCAAACAGCCGCCGGGCAGCCATAACTGGCGCAAGGCGCTATCTTGCCGGCCGACGCGATCGCATCCATTGTCGCGATCGTCTGTCTGCTCCCCGTCGGCGGGCCCTCCGCAAGGGTCTCATTATCTGAAGGACGTTGAATGAAAGTCGCAGTTATTGGCACCGGATATGTAGGCCTCGTGGCGGGCGCTTGTTTTGCCCACGGCGGTCATCGCGTCATCTGTGTCGACATCGACGAAAAGAAGATCACTGCTTTGAAAGAGGGTCGAATCCCGATCTATGAGCCGGGGCTCGATTCGGTGGTCGCGGAGAGCGTCGCGGCTGAGCGTCTCGCGTTCAGCACGGATACCGGCGCCTCGGTGCGCGATGCAGATTGCGTGTTCATCGCTGTTGGAACGCCGCCCGGTGAAGACGGATCCGCCGATCTGAGCTACGTCCTCGGCGTGGCTAGCGCGATAGCCCCTCATCTGACTGATTTTACGGTCGTCGTCTGCAAATCAACGGTTCCAGTCGGTACCTGCGACCGCGTCGAGGCGGTGCTCGAGGGGGCCACAACTGCCGACTTCGATGTGGTCAGCAATCCGGAGTTCCTGAAAGAGGGGGCCGCCATCGCCGACTTCTTTCACCCCGACCGAGTCGTCATCGGCACCGACAGCGAGCGCGCCAAGAGCCGGATGACAGAGCTGTACCGCCCCTTCGTCGAGCGTCCCGAGCAGATCTTGTTCATGGCCCGCCGTTCCGCAGAGATGACCAAGTACGCGGCCAACTGCATGCTGGCGGCACGCATCTCTTTCATGAACGAAATGGCCCGGGTCTGCGATCAGATGGGCGTCGATGTGGTCGACGTGAAGCGTGGAATCGGCACCGATAGCCGGATCGGTCGCTATTTCCTCAACGCGGGGATTGGCTACGGCGGCTCGTGCTTCCCGAAGGATGTGAAGGCCCTGCTGCGCACCGGTCAGTCGGTCGGCTGCGAGATGCAGCTACTCGACGCGGTCGAGGCCGTGAATGCGGGCCAAAAGCGCATTTTGGCCGAGAAGGTGCTCAAGCACTTCGGCGCTGAAGGGATCGCTGGCAAGAAGGTTGCGATGCTCGGCCTCGCGTTCAAGCCTGAGACCGACGACATGCGCGAGGCGCCGTCCATCGTGGTCGCGCAGATGCTAGTCGAGGCAGGCGCCGACGTCACAGCCTACGATCCCGTCGCCCGCGAGACCGCCTACGCCATCCTCGGCGGCGATATCGGTTACGCACCGACGTGGCGGGACGCGGCAAAGGACGCTGACATCGTGGTCGTGGTCACCGAATGGCTCGAATTCAAAGGCATCCGCGCGGAGGAACTCGCCGCGGCCACGTCGGCGCGGTTGGTCTTCGACGGTCGCAATATCTGGAATCCAGAGAAGATGGCGGACGCAGGCTTCACCTACTACGGCATCGGTCGGCCGCCGAAATCACGGTAGCGAGGGGCATCTGCCCGCCATCGCGCGGCAGGCAGAAAAGACCTGCGGACCAGTCGTTTGCGCAGCTAGGGGTACCGGACCAGCGCCTGGGTTGCCAGCGTCTGGGTTGCCAGCGTCATGTCGACCAGCAAATGGCCGGCTATCGCGTGGGCGTCTGCGCCATCTCAATTACTTCGCGAACGTCCCGAAACAGGACCATGATCGCGTGCTCGTGCACCA